>JBJMKM010000074.1:0-34959 GCA_045805825.1 Solirubrobacterales bacterium | reverse complement strand
CGCGCGGCGACAGCTTCCGGAGTCGAGCCCGTCGGCTTGCGCACGTTCTGTCGGCGTCGAGCCCCGCGGAGCGTTACCAGCGGATCATGAGCCACTACGACGACCTCGAGCTTGCGGACATCTATACGCCGGAGTTTCGCGCCGAGCTCTCTCGAGACGGCGTCGCGGCGCGCGCCATTCGCGATCCATACAGGGCCTCAGACGCCGGGACGCTCCTCGACCGAGTCCTCGACGTTGACGTCAACACCCTGCTTCCGGGCGCATTCCTGGCCAAGGTCGACATCGCCTCGATGGCCTACGCGCTCGAAGTCCGCTCGCCACTGCTCGACCATCGATTCGTCGAGATGGCGGCAAGGCTTCCGGCCGCCGTCAAGCTGGATGGGCGCGTCGGAAAGCGGATCTTCAAGGACGCCCTGCGACCGTGGATTCCAGGCCACGTACTCGATCGGAAGAAGCAGGGGTTTGCGGTTCCGATCAGCGAATGGCTCCGCGGGCCCCTCCGCAACCTTCCTCGCGACGTCCTGCTCGATCCGCGCTCGACCAGCCGCGGCATCTTTCGGCCGGAGGCGATCAGCCGCACCATCGCGCGGCATGAGGCCGGCGACGAGGATCTGGGAAAGAAGATCTGGCTGTTGATCCAGCTCGAGCTCTGGCTCCAGACGTTCGTCGATTCCCGCCGCTCGGGGCCGCTGGCACTCACGCTCTGAGGGAGGGACACCGCGTTTCGAGCGCGGGCTAGAGGTGCGTACACTTGGGCGGCTTCGGCGGTCATCGATCGACTGCCGAGCGCGAGGATCGGACGGCAGCTGCCATGGCGAGTATGAACCAGGTCGAGCGGGCGGGCGGCGTGCCAGCGGCCCCACAGTCGCTGTTCGGCTCGCCCGTCCAAATCGTCGGTGCCGCGCTCCTCAGCGCCTTGGTGGTCGGCGTTGTCCTCGCCCACAGTGCCCAGCTCGGGATCGCTCTGCTGATCGCAGTTCTCTTCCTGCCGCTCGCCCTCCTGAACCTGCCGGTCGCCATCGCGCTCTCGGTTCCGCTCGTGTTCCTCGAGCAATGGCCCGGAGCCAGCCGCGTGCCGGCGGGGGTCGCCATCCTGCTGGCGCTCGCTTGGTTCGGAACGGTGGGCGGCCGTCGAACCCTCTTCGCGGAGATTCTGCGTCGGCACCGCGGCATGTACCTGGCCCTCCTCGGGCTGATGACGTGGATAACGCTCTCGCTGCTGTGGTCGCAGGATCCGGGGGTCGGAGCCGGCGCCCTCTACGTCTGGTACTGGGCCGCCGCCATCGTGCTCGTTGTGCCGACGGTCCTGTCGACTCGCAGGCACGTGGTGATCGTCTGTGCGGGTTTCATAGTCGGCGCGCTGATCACGGTTGCGATCAGCATCCCTCAGCTCTCCTCCGGATCGCCCTCCGACTACGCGACGCGCCTCGGGGGGTCCGTCATCAACCCCAACTACTTTGCCGCTGCGCTGTTGAGCACTGCAGCGCTGGCGGCCGGATTGATCGCCATTTCGCGTCGGCGTCTGCACAGGCGGCTGCTCATGGTGGCGTTCGCTGTGGCCGCGGTGGCAACGGTCGCGACGGGATCGCGAGGAGGGTTGATCGCGGGCGTCTTCATGGTGGTGGCCGCCTTCGCGATGATGCGGGGCCAGCGGCTGCGACTCGGCGGAATCATCGCGGTCGGCCTGATTCTGGGGGCCGTTTGGATTTCTTCGTCCGATACGACCCTCAGTCGGTTGCGCGACTTCAACGCGTCCGGTACCGGTCGAACCGACATATGGACGGTTGCCGTCCGTATGTGGGAGGACCACCCGATCGTGGGCGTTGGCTTCATGAACTTCCCCGAGGAGTCCAGGAACTACATCCTGCAGCCCGGCGAGATCAGCTCGGAATTCATCATCGACGAACCGAAGGAGACCCACAACGCGTATCTCGGACTGCTCGCGGAGAACGGGATCATCGGCCTCGCGCTGTTTGCGATCGTGGTGATCGCGCTCATGCGCGCGACCTGGCAGGCCGTGCGACGGTTCGAAGAAGCGGATGACCCGGCCTATGCATCCCTCGGACGCGCGATCCTGATCGCCCAGATCGGCGCGCTCGCCGCACTTCTGTTCACGCACAACACCTACAACCACACCCTGTGGATCCTGCTCGCGCTCGGCCCAGTGCTGATCACAGTCGCCGAGCGGACGCTGCCGAACCCCGAGCCGGTCAGCGAGCTCGCCGAGCGCACCTGATCACTCGATCCCTGCGGGGCGCGGGGTCTGGGGGAGCGGTCAGGCTCCACCCTGGCGCTCCGCGGCGACCTCCACGGCCTCCTCGACCTCGATCGGGACGACTTCGACGGGGGGGGCGGGTGGGGTCGGGCTGAAGCGGGGCGGGACGAAGGACACGGACCCGAGTCCCTGTCGCAGCAGATCCTGCAGCTCGTCGTATTGCGAGCGGGCGAAGACCCGCAGCGATATGGCCCCGAGCAGGCAGGCCGCGACCGTTCCTGCCAGGAGCGGCCCGATCGTGTAGGCCGGAAGGAGAATTCGCACCGTCGCGGCACCGAGTGCAACGCCGCCCGCCGCTGCGAGCGCTGGCCGCAGCATTGCGGCGACGGCCCTGAGTCGCAGGTCGAGCACGTTCGTTATGAGGACGATCCATACGATCGACTGCACGGCGGTGACGCCTACTAGCGCCCAAGCCACCGCCACTATCCCGGCCGGGGCGGTGACGATCATGACCCCGATCAGGATCGGGAGGCTCAGCGCGTAGACGCCCGCCATCACGCGCTGCTTCCCCAGCGCCTTGAAGGTGTCGCCCAGCGGAAAGACCACGCAGACCAGGCCGAACAGAATCGCCATCGGCTGCATCACGGCTCCGGCTTCGAGCCATTTACCGGAGAACAGCACGACGACCAACGGAGTCGCCAGCACGGCCATCCCGGCAGACAGGGGCATCCCGAACAGCGCGGTGTACCGGATCAGGCTGAGCGTCGTCTCGGTGAGGCTGTCGTCGCCGCGGTCGCGGCGGTGGGCCAGGGCTGGAAAGGCGACGACGGACAGGCTCCAGGTGACGTTGCCCACGATGAGCTCGGGTATTCGCTGGGCGACGGTGAATAGGCCGAGCGCCGCGGCGCCCAGGGTGCTGCCGACCACGGCCGTGTCGACCCGCTGGAACGTCACGGCGAGAAGTGCCAGGACGGTGGCCCATCCCCCATAGGTGATCACGCCGCCTGCGGCGGAGCGGATGATTTGGAACGTGGGGGCGAACGGCTTCACGATCCACAGCGTGACCGCCCAGACCGCGGTCCCGGCCACGTAGCCGATCACGAGCGCGGTGGCCCCGAGCCCGGCCACCGCCATGAGGATCGTCGAGGCTCCGCGGAAGACGTTGCCGGTCAGCTGAGGGACCATCCGCAGGCGAAACTGCATGTCCCTCAGGAGCATCGCGTCGTGGATATTTCCCAGGCCCGTGAGCAGGAGATCCAAAGCCGCGATCCTGAACAGGATGGTATGCGACTCGACCCCGAAGAACTGAGCGATCAGCGGCGCCAACGCGACCGCCACCACCGTCATCGCCGCCGTGAAGATCAGGTTCACCGTGAACGCCGTCTGGACCCGCCCGGTGACCCCCCTCTCGCTGTGGTAGATGACAGTGGCCTTCATGCCGAGGTCGCTGACCTGCTCGAGAAGCGTGACGAAGGCAAGCACCGCCGCCAGTACCCCGAACTCCGACGGGACCAGCAGTCGCGCCAGCACGAGGGTCGCAAGGAACGTGAGCGCCTTGGTACCCACGAACGTGAGCAGCGACCATGCGATCCCGCCTCGAAGCGACGAGGACTTCGGTTGATCCGCCGTCACGCTCTTCGGGCTGCCCTCAAGCGGGCGTAGGTCCGCGGTCGCCCCGCGCTCGAGCCGAGGGCCGTCCACCGCCTCCAGGGTCGGGGCCGAATGAACCGCACAGTCGCTTTCGCTCCCTTTCTTGCGCTCGTGTTGAGGAACGGCCGCCGCCTATGGCCCGACCGTATTCTACGGCGGCGATGATGGAGCCCCTGGCACATCCCAAGCCCGTCTTCGTCCTCGGGACGCAGCGTTCCGGGACGACCTGGCTGGCCAACATCCTCGCGAATCACCCGGCCGCCGTTGCCGTTCAGGCAGAGGACCACTTCGGGATCCACGAGAGCATCTTCTTTTCGCACTTCGCGCCCGCCTTCGGTGACCTCGACGACGATTCGAACTTCGAGCGTTTCGTCGATGCCTTTATGACCAGCGACTACTACCTGCTCACGGGCCTGCCGCCCGACTGGCTGCGAGAGCTCCGGCCACGCTCGTACCCGGCGGCGTTTCGAGCGGTGATGGAGGAGATGGTCCGTCGCCGAGGAGGGGCCGAGATCTGGGTTGAGAAGTCCCCGACGCACACGCTGCTGGCGACGGAGCTCGCCGCGGCTTTTCCCGACGCGCTGTTCGTCGGAATCCGGCGACGACCGAACGCGGTGATCGCCTCCGCGCTGAAGCTCGACGGTGAGGAGCCTCCGGCCTATCCGGGTCGGCTGCTCCGACTGCTCGGCATGTGCCTGACCATCTCGATCACCGAGCGCTTTCTCGCGAAGTTCTGCCGCGCGTCCAGCTCCTGCCTGCTCACAACCTACGAGACGCTGTCGGCCGATCCTCCGGCGGAGACGCGGCGGATCTGCGCATTTCTGGGGATCGAGTTCGATTCAGACATGCTGGACCTTCCGTGGCGCAGGAACACGAGCTTCGCGACCGGGAGCGACCGTGCGGCATCGCTTAGCGCGCTTGAACGGGTGTTCGTGACGACAACGGTCGCGGCCATGCGCTTTGTTCCGCTCTCGCTCCTGCAGTGGGTTCGCGAGCGGCGAAAGGCCCGCCATGGCATTGAGTGGCCGGATTGGTGCTGGCGTCGCCGCGACGCCGGGATCATGGCATGAGCCCGCGGGAGCGATAGCGCTTCCCCGGAGAATGGTCTGCTTGTCCACCGCAACCTCACGTCGCCGAGATCTGGAGCCGCTCCTCCGGCATCCCGTTCGCAACGCTTGGTTTGCGACCCGGATACCGATCTCGTGCTCCAGCCTGTTCGCGAGAACGCTGACGTTGCGAGACATGGGCGGTCGCGGCGGCCGACTCACACCTCGCACCGAGATCTGCATCGACGGCTTCCAGCGCTCGGGCAACACGCTCGCCACGTACGCCGTATGGCGAAGCAACCCGGAATGCCGGGTGGCCCACCACATGCACGCGGCCGGGGACGTGGAGCGGGCGGTGCGGCGCGGCGTGCCCACCGTGGTTCTGATCAGGGACCCGAGCCAGGCGATCTCCTCGCTGATCCGTTACCAGGGAATGAACATGCACGTCCGGCTCGGGCTCGAGTCGTACATCGCCTTCTACCGTCACCTCCTTCGCCATCGCGACGGATTCGCCGTTTGCTCCTTTGATCGGCTGGTGGCCGATCCGGGGTTGCCGATCTCGCTGCTCAACCGGCGGTTCGGGCTCGACCTGCTCAATTTTCCGCTCGACGACCAGGCAAAGGACGAGCTGCGCACGGCGATCGCGCATACCCAGGACCTGCGGGGTGATCCTCAGCGGAAGTGGAGCGTGCCCGTGTCCGACCGCGATTCTGGACGGGACGCGCTGATCGACCGAATCACCCGCCATTCGCGGTTCGCCGCCGCGGAGCGGATCTACAGGATCTACCTCGAAGCGAGCCCGTCGCACTGAACGGCTTTCAGGTCGACCCGGAGGCGAGAAGGAACGCGCAGGCCCAGCCGCGCGGCCGAATCAGGCTTTGCCATGTGCGCGCCAGCGAGCTCGAATGCCCTGCAGCCCCCTCTGGACCGGAGCCGGCAGCCGCTGGAACAGCGAGCGAATCATCGTCCCAGTCGAGGCCGCAACCCTCGCACCGGAGAGGGAAGGCAGGATCAGTACCGAGCACGCGTGCCACTCTCCGGTCGCGATGCGCGCCTTGAATGGCTCTTGGCCACGCAGCAGCTCGAAGTCCGCGACCCCCTCTGACGTCGCCTCCCTCACGGTTTCGGCCATCAGCAGAAATCCAACGCTGTGGCTGGACCACTGCGGGTCGAAACCGGCCTGGTAGTAGGCGAAGTGGTCGCCGATCCGCCAGCCGTACCAGGCGGCCACCGGCGCACCGTCGACTTCGAGGAGGTAGAGCCGCAGCCAGCCCTGCCGCTGCGCTGCGATCGCGAAGTCACGGTGGAACTCCCGCACGGCCGGATCTGCCAGCGCCGACCTGCCTTCCTGCGTGCTCCAGCGCGCTTCATGAAGGCGAAAGAGCGTGTCGATGTCCGAGTGCGCGTCCTCTACAGTCGCCGACCGGCGAAGCTCGACCCGGTGGTCGCGCTGCAGCGAGCGCATCTTCCGCCCCACCTCGCTGCGAAACTGCCGGCTTCGTGTTTGGAGGAACTCGTCCCAGCTTTGGCCGGCGAGGTTGATATGCGGAAGCGTCTCCGGTCCCGTGGCCACCGCCGTCATCCGTCCGGGCCAGGAGCTCGCCAGCGTCCTCCACCACATCGCCCCGGCGGCGACGCGGCCCAAGTCGACGCGGCACCGGCCTCCCAGGTGGCTGGCGAGGGCGGGAGCGCAGGCCGCGGCCACGTCCTCGGCCCAACCGGGCTCTGCGACAGGCTGGAATACGTCCGCGAGGCGTCGCGCCGGCGCGAATGCATACCGCGGACGGCTTCCCTCGGGAGTGGCCAGGAGCGGGATCAGGCCCTTGACGATTCCGTCGCCCGACGTCGCCACGGCGACCGCCGGGACTGCATCGGCATGCAGCCGTCGCATCGCCGCGAGGTACCAGTCAGGGCTCGCGAAGGCGCTCGACCGCTCGACCGCGAATCCTCGCCAGCGGTTGGCCAGCGGCGCCAGCTGCTCCTCGCGCTCGACCACCTCCACGCTCAGGCCACCGCGCGGGCTCACATCAAAACCATACTTCCGCAGCGGAGCCCCGCGGCTTGACACAGGAGCCCGGACTCGTGAATCGGATCGATGAGCCGTGGGCGGGGGCCCCGCGTGGGGCCCCCGCATCGCGCTCCTACTGCCCAGGCGCCAAGACCTTCAGCTTGCTGCCCCAGTCAACCGCATCCTTGAAGTTGAAGGGGTAGAGCGTGCGTGCGGTCGTCGAGTCGTAGCTCCCCTGGATGCCCTGGGACTTCGCGTATGCCACCCACGGGTCGGCATCCCCGAAGCTCGTGTAGTTGTCACCGGACTCGAGCTGCAGCGCCCAGGGTGCGCCGCCGTTGTCCCCCACGTACATCCCGTACTTCGCCATCGCGCGCAGGATGATCTTCTGCCACTCCGGCACCGACAGGGCGTCGATCTGGGCCGGCGTCAGGTCGAGCCAGAAGTGCTGTCCCATCGCCGGGGCGTTCGGGTCGTCGACCTGACCGGTAGTCCCGGCGAGGTTCGCCGAAGGCCAGACGCGGCCGTGCCACCCGTTGACGCTCATGAACAGTGCGTGGTTGATCACGCCCGCCTGCATCTCGGACAGGCGAATCACGCCCGCCTGGTTCGAGAACCCGGCCGCTGTGATCCCGCCGCGGTACGGAGGGCTGCTCGTACCGAGACCGTCGCCGCTCCACAAGCCGCGCTTCCCGAAGCTCGCGGTGAAGGTGCCACCGTTGCCACTGGGCGCGTTGGCGCTCCAGAAGTCGTACTCCCACCCGTCCGTGTCCACGACACAGAAAGAGGCATCGCCTCCGCCGGCCGGCTTCGCCCCGACAGGGATGTGGATCTGCTTGCCCTCGATGTCCGGGTTCGCCCATCCGGTCTGGTGGATCGTGTACACCGGGTCTGATGCCTTCGCGAAGTAGACGGGGTGGGACCAGTCCCTCGAGGTGCCGGAGGCGCCGGCGAGGCTCGGCGCAGGCGGACCCTGGCTCACGATCCTCTGGACGATCTGCGACGAGTTCGAGGCCAGCTGGGGAGACGCGGAAACCAGGGTGTTGAACGGGCTGGAGGCAGCGTAGAAGGCTGTGACGCCCCTGCCGGCGAAGGTGGCCGATACCGAGGCGTCACCCGTCATCGTCACGTTGCAACTCGAGCCCGCGCCCGAGCACTTTCCGCTCCAACCGCCGAACGATGAGTTGCTCCCGGCTGCGGCGCTGAGCGTCACGTCCGTCCCGTCGCTGTAGGTCTGCGAGCAGTCGCCGGGGCAGTCGATACCGGGTCCGGTAACCGCGCCGTTCCCTGAGCCGCCGACGGACACGTTCAGGGTGTCGTTGCTATTGGTGGATGGGGAGAATGTCGCGCCCACGGAGCGGTTTGACTTCATGGACAGTTGACAGCTCGAGCCGGTGCCCGAGCAGGCCCCGCTCCAGCCCCCGAACGAGGAGCCGCTGACGGTGTTCGCACTGAGAGTCACGCTCGTCCCGTAGCTGTAGGTCTCCGAGCAGTCCCCCGGGCAGCTGATCCCCGGTCCGCTGACGGTGCCCGTGCCGGGGCCGCCCACCGCGATGCTCAGGGTGTAGGTGGGCCGAGACCGCGGTCGCTTGCTGGTGACCTTCAGGAGTCCCCGTCGCGCGCGGGCGGGCTTGTGGACCCGGAGCGGACGGTGGTCCCGCATCGCTGCCCGGACCCTCCAGCTCTGGATCGCCCTGTGGTGTCGCTTGTGGGCGAATCGGAGCTTCACGTGCGCTCCGCTCACGCTCTGAGGGGAGACTCCATGGGGCCTGAAGACCAGCGCGTGCCGGGCAGCGTGAACCGGCCGGAAGGTCTTCGTCTGCCCGAAGGCGGCGGCTGTCGAGAGGACCAGGGCGATCGAAACCAGCAGTACTGTGGCGGCGACTGCGAGCGCACCACGACCATGCATCCATGCTCTTGCCATGGGATCTTCCTTTCGGTAACCGAGCTATCTCGCGCTGCGAGACCTCTGGCTTTGCGTCCCCGCCTCGCGGCGGGTTTGCCTTTGTCGAGGGCATCCAGTGCTCTCTGGCTACGCGTATCGGCCGCGACGCCGGACGATTGAGCCAGTTAGCCGGGAGTGGACGGACGTATTAAGGCGCGCTCATCCGGGCGCGGCGAGGACACGAACTACAATCACCCTCCGTGCACGGGGGCCTAAGCGCCGGTGGGGAACTAGACGCGCTGGTCGCTGATGCAGCCGAGCGCCAGGCTTTGGTTGCGGTACGCGATCTCGGCCGAGCTGGACTCACGGTGGGAGTGCTGGGAAGCGATGCCGCGGCGCCCGCTTTCGCCTCCCGCTACTGCCGCGCTCGCGAGCTCGCCCCGGACTTCGCCCGTGAGCGAGAGACTTATCTCGAGGCTCTCGTGAGGATCTGCACCGAGACCCGACCTCGCGTGCTCATTCCCGTGCACGACGGCTCGATTGATGCGCTGCGTAGCCGCCGCTCGGAGGTCGAGAGGGTGGTGGCGATTGCCCTCGCACCAGAGGACGCGCTCGCGGCGGTGGTGGACAAATCCCGCACCTTTGCGGCGGCGAGCGAGCTCGGGATTCGTCTTCCGCGCGGAAGCATGGTTCGGGAACCGGAGGAGGCGGGCGACGCGATCGACGAGATCGGATTGCCGGTCGTCGTCAAGCCGGTCCAGTCGTGGATAGCGGACGGCCACACCGGACGTCGAGTCAGAGCAGTTGCCGCTGTCGATCGCCTCTCCGCGACTCGCGAGATCCGGACGATGCTGGCCCATGGGCCTGAGGTCGCCGTCCAGGAATGGCTGCCCGGGTCCCGGGAGGCGCTGAGCTTTATCTACGCCCGGGGGCGGTTCTGGGCCCGATTCGCGCAGCGCGCCGAGCGGATGCTGCCCCCCCTCGGTGGCAACTCCATCCTGCGTGAGAGCATCCCGCTGCCCGCCGACATCACGCCGGCCGCCGAGCGACTGGTGGAGACCCTGGGTCTCGAGGGATACTCGGAGATCGAATTCCGGCGGGACGCGCAGGGACGGGCGGCACTGATGGAGGTGAATCCACGGCTCTCGGCATCGGTGGAGGTCGCCGTTCGCTCGGGGGTCCCGTTCCCTCGCCTCCTGTACGAGTGGGCCGTGGGCGAGCGACTGACGGAGGTGACCGGGTACCGTGTGGGGTCTCGGATGCGTTGGTTGGGCGGCGATCTGTCGTGGCTTCGGGCGGCGCTCAACGATCCTGGACATCCGGACGTCCCGTCTCGTGCCGGGGCCGCAGGGAGATTCCTCGCGGGGTTCGCGCTCCCCAGCGGGTACGACTACGTCGACTGGCGTGATCCGCGCCCGGCGCTGCGCGCTGTCAGCGGTGGTACCGCACGAATCCGCCGGCGTGTGCTCGGGCGCAGTCGGCAGGGCGCCTCCCCCAGCACCGACACCGACGTGGTCGTGATCGGGGCTGGGCCATACGGTCTCTCGCTCTCGGCACACCTGTCAGCCCAGGGCATCAGCCACGAGATTTTCGGCGTGCCGATGGACACCTGGCGCAATCACATGCCGGCGGGGATGTACCTGAAGTCCGAGGGATTCGCCTCGAACCTCTCCGATCCGAGCGGCGAGCACACGCTGGAGCGCTTCTGCGCCGAAGCGGGGCGAGAATATGGCCGCATCGCGGTCCCGATCAGCCTCGACACATACGTTCGGTACGGGGGCTGGTTCCAGGAGCGAGTCGTCCCGGCGCTCGATCGGCGGCTGGTGGAACGCGTGAGTAGATCGCAGCGGGGGTTTGAGCTGGTTCTGAGCGGGAACGACCGGTTGACGGCCCGGAGGGTGGTGGTTGCCACCGGCGTCCAGGGGCAGGCGTACGTGCCGCCGGCCCTCCGCGACCTGCCGGGCGGAGCGGTGATGCACACCTTCGACCATTCCGACCCCGCGGAGACGCCCGAGGGCGGTGTCCTGGTCATCGGTGCCGGGCAGTCGGCGCTCGAGGCCGCAGCGCTCATCCGTGAGCGCGGAGGGTCCGTTGGGGTCCTCTCTCGGAGCTCGAAGTTGAGGTGGAACGCGAGACCGGGGGGGAAGGATCGGAGCCTGCGCGGCCGCTGGCAGTACCCGGAGTCGGGGCTCGGCGAGGGCCGCGCTCAGTGGGCCGCCGCCAAGTACCCGGTGGTCTTCCATGCCGCCCCCCGAGACTGGCGGCTGAAGACGGCGTTCACCGTGCTCGGCCCGTCCGGTGCGTGGTGGTTGCGCCCTCGCTTCGAGGGTCGCATTGACGCGCTGCTCGAGCGGCAGATAGTCTCGGCGAGTGTCGAAGACGGGACGGTGAAGCTCTGGTGCCGGGGCCCCGAGGGCGAGGAGGAGCTCTCCGCTGGACGGTTGATCGCCGGTACCGGATATCGCCCCGCGCTTGACCGGCTTGCGTTCCTCGACGACGGGATCCGCTCGGACATTGGGACCCTTGGAGGCGCGCCCGCTCTCGACAGATGGTTTGAGGCGACGGCGCCTGGCATGTTCTTCGTCGGGTACGCCGCGGCGCCCAGCTTCGGGCCATTGATGCGATTCGTCTTCGGGGCCGATTTCGCGGCGCGGCGAGTCACCCGCCGCATCGCCGGTTCCGAGTGACCGCGCGCATCGCGGCCGAGCTCGGCGACCTCGGCCGCGAATGGAACCGGCTTGCGCAGGCCTCCTCGACTCCATTCCTGACCACGGAATGGCTTTACTCGTGGTGGAGCGCGTTCGGCAGGGGCAAGCCAGCCTGGATGCTGCTCTGCACGGACGACGGCTCGCTGAGGGCCGGGGCGCTGCTCCAGAACGCTCGCGGCGGTACCCTCGCATCGGCAGCGAACGTCCACACCGGCGATTGGGACGCCGTGTGCCGAGATGAGAACGCTCGCGTCGAGCTGTGGGACAGCCTCGCAAGGCTGCGCCCCGGCCGGATCCGCCTCGAGGCGATGCCCGAGCACACCGGTGGGGCCGACTCCGCCGCAGCTGCGCTCGAGACCGCCGGCTACCGGCTGGTTCGCGTCCCCGGCCCGGCGAGCCCGTTCCTTGCGTTGCCTGCCGATTGGGATGACCTGCTCGCAGGAGTCAGCAAGGGGCTGCGCTCGCAGCTGGGCCGTAAGCGCCGGGCGCTGGAGCGCGAGGGCACGCTCACGTTCAGGTCCGAGAGCGCAGGCCGGGCAGCGAACGAGGACCTGGAGGCCCTTCTCGCACTCGAGGCGGCGGGGTGGAAGGGCCGTGCCGGAACGGCCATCCTGAGCGACTCGCGGACCGAACGGCTCTATCGCGATTTCGCCGCGGCGGCAGCGAGGCAGGGCTGGTTCCGGCTGCACTCCCTGGAGCTCGATGGGAAGCTCATCGCGGCCGACTACGCCTGCGCCTTCGCCGGCGGCGGCTTTCTGATCAAGACGACCTTCGACGAGGCTTTGTCTCGGTTTTCGCCGGGCTTGGTGCTAAGGGGGGAGGTTCTGCGGGCCTGCATCGAGGAGGGGCTGCGTTTCTACGACTTCCTGGGCGGGCCCGACGAGTACAAGCGCCGCTGGGCGCCGGACCTGCGGCCGCGGGTCGCGATCTGGGCCTACCGTGGTGCGGCTCTTCCCGGATACGTGTACCGGGCGCGGTTGCGCCCGATCGTCCGCGTTGCGGCGGGGCCGATCCTGAGGCGGACGCTCCCGCGCGCGAAACGATCCTCGGCGACCTGACCGCTGAGGGCGAAGGGGCGGCGTGCCGTCCGGCGGTCAGCCCGGGGCCAGGGGCCCACCACCGGCGAGCCCGACTGCGGCGATCGCGAGGAGCACGATCCCGGACCCGGCGAATGACGCGATCATGAGGCGCAGTCGCGGCGGTGCAGCCGGCCGCCGCGAGGCGCTTCTGGTGAGCTCGCGCCGCAACTCGCCGCGGAACGCCGGCCGCGGGATCGGGCGCTCGGCTTCGAGACGCGCCGCGATTCGATCCAAATGCTCGTCGTTCATCATCGTGCAAACACCGGCGACTGCGGATTGAGCTCTTTGGCCTTCCGGTAGGCGGCGACGGATGCCTTCGCGTCGCCGTTCTCGGCTTCGAGCCTCGAAAGTATGACCCAGGTCAGCCAGTTGGTGGACGCTTCCTGAGTCGCACTTCTGGCAGGGGCGAGGGCCGCTGGGAACCGCCCCTGAAGCTCCAGCACAAGCGCCTCCTGCAGGCTCGCGCTCGCCCCATAGGGTTCGATCGCGTGCGCGGTGCGGGCGTCGGTCAATGCGGCACCGAGGTCGTTCGAGTGCACCTCGTCTTGGCTTGCGCGAATCGCCTGCGCAGACGCGAGCGGAATCCCGACCGCGATCAGGCACGCAAGTCCCGCGACGACGAGCACGATCCGAGGAGCAAGGGCGCGTCCCGCCCGGGCCGCGATTCGACGCACGCCGCTGCTCAGAAGCGCGGCTGCGATCAGGAGGAAGGCGGCCACGATCGCCGGGAGCTGCCAAACCCAGTCCACCGCCGCGGCGGCCGCGAATGCGGCGAGCGCCGCGACCCCGGCCGCGAACAGCGCCGCGCGATCGGGGTCTCCCCGTGCCCGCAGGCTTCTCACGGTGCCGACCACAATCGGCGTTCCGATTGCACCGACGATGAGGAGCAGGCCGACGACGCCGAGCTCGGCAAGGGTCTCCAGATAGAGGGAGTGGGCGTTGACGACCGACACCGGACGATTGCGATGTTGGGTCCAGTAGTACTCATAGGTGCCAGGGCCGATCCCGACCGCCGGGTCGGTCGAATTGGCGTCGACCGCCGCCTGCCAGAGCTGATAGCGGCCGTTGCCGCTGGCGCTGTCGAAGCGCTGGACACCCGTGACGCCGGGCACCCCAGGAGCCTTGAAGTCTTGCCAGCGATCCGACAGGTAGCCGGGGAGGCCGGCCGCGATCGCCACGACGATCGCCGCGAGCAGCGTCACGGCGGTTGCTGCGATCGCGGTTCGTCGGGGGACGACGGGGCGGGACGGCATCAGGTGCCGTCCCGTGAGCGCGATTGCGGCTGCGAGCAGTCCCACCCCGGCGCAAACGACGAGCACGAGCACGAGCATCTCGTCCCCCTGGCTGTGCGCAGCCGCGTTGCCGAGACCGTGCTCGAGCGCGTTCCGCTGGGTCGCCGCGACGATGAGGATTGTGCTGCCCGCACTCGCGACGAGTGCCGTGGGGAGCAGCTGGAGGCGGCGTGGATGGAGCGCGAAGAGAACGACCAGCGCAATCGCCACCTCGAAGGCACCGCCTCGAGAGAAGGTGTACAGGGCCGCGAGCGCCATCACGGGCAATGCGGCCGCGGCCATTGCGCGGACAAGGACCGAACGCGCAGCACTGGCTGTGATCAGCACGAGCGGGATCCCGATAGCGACCATCGCCGCGAGGCCGTTCCAGTAGTTCAACGGATAGCTCAGCCGGGAAGGCACGCCGAGGAATACGGCCGTGTCCGTCGCGCCCGGAAACAGGCCGGGCTGCAGTCGCGAGAGCAATGCGAGCAGAGCGACGACCGCGATCCCCGCACCGACGGCGGTGGTCGTCCGTCGCAGCCGGCCCGACCCTTGCGTGACCAGCGCGAGCGCAAAAATTCCCAGATAGGTGGTCACGCGGCCGATCTCGGCGACACTTCGCTCGGCGCTCCCCGACCAGCCGACGCCTAGAGCGGTCCACGCGGCGAACGCCGCGAGCAGGCCGAATCCGATCCAGGCCGCCGTGCCGATCCGCGACACCGGCACCACGGCCACGGCAGCCCCGAGCACCACGATCCACCAGACGACGATCCCGACTTGGCCATAGACCACCTGGTCATAGCCGCCGCCCTTGAGGCCGAGATAGAGGACGAGCGCGAACGGCAGCAGCCACCCTCCGAGGAACGGCCCCAATCGATCCAGCGCCAACCACCTGGTGGCCGAGCCCAACGGCCACGCTCGCAGGGCGGCGGCTCCGGGCCCGGTGTTCGCGTTTTCGCGTGCGAGCTGCATGTACGTATTTGTACGTGGAAGGCGCCCGCGGGCTGACGTGACGGCCTGGCCGCTAGGCTTCGCGCGGTGGATCGGGAGGCGACGGCCGCCTTCGCGCAGCTATATGACGACGAGGTGTGGAGCGTCTACGGGTTCTTCGGTTACCGGTTGCGCTCGCGCGAGGAGGCCGAGGACTTGACACAGCTCACGTTCGAGCGGGCGCTCCGCTCGTGGGGGCGCTTCGACCCGGATCGGGGGAGCGCGCGGACCTGGCTGTTGGCCATCGCGCGCAACCTGCTTATCGATCACTACCGCGCCGACCGATCGGATCGCCATGACCGGTTGCCGGAGGGCGAGGAAGCCGATCGGCTGCTGGGGCATGCCGAAGATCCCGACCAGACGCTGGCCGGCATCTCACCGGAGCTCGACGCGGGGTTGACCGAGCTCGGCGAGCGCGAGCGCGAGCTCATAGCCCTTCGCTTCGGCGGGGATCTGAGCGGACCGGAGATCGCCGAGCTCACCGGGCTGACGGTCGCGAACGTACAGCAGATACTCTCGCGCTCGCTGCGGAAGCTCAAGGCTCGTCTCGATTCCGACGCCACCCCTGACTCCTCCTGAAATCCAACGGCGTGTCAGGAACGAGCTCCGCCGCTCGTATAAAGAGGGTGATGAGGAAATTTTCGACAGCCCTCGCACTCGGATGCCTGCTCGCCTTCCCAGCGAGCGCGCTCGCGGGTCATCACCATCAGGTGCCGCCGGGCAACTCCGGCATCGATCAGTACACGGAGAGCATTCCCGGCGCTGGCGGCAACCATCCCACCTCGGGCGGCGGTGGCGGCGGCAATCACCCGGGAGGAGGCGGCAACGCCCCGACCCCGACCGTCAGTTCGTCGGTGACGCAGGCCTTGAATTCGCAGGGAACGGCAGGCCAGGGAGCTGCCAATCTGGCTACCGCGACGGCCCCGAAGGTCCGTGGTGAGGCCACCGGCAGCGGCAACGCAGGTTCTGGCGGTGCAGGTTCTGGCGGTAATGGTGCTGACGAGGGGACGGGCGCGAGCAGCGCCGGCTCCGGCGGGCACGGCTCGGGTGCGGATGCGGTTGCTGCCGAGCTGACCGGCTCGGGCACCGGCAATGGGATGGGAATCTTCCTTCCGATCATCCTCGCAAGCGCGCTCGTCGGGGCGCTGGTGCTGGTCGCGCTGCGACTGCGGCGCGGACCGCAGCAGCAGACCGGCTCGTGACGAAATCGACATTCGGCAGGTTCGCCCGCTGGGCAATCGCGGCCGCACTGGCTGTCGCAGCGCTCGCCGCGGCGCCGGCGCCGGTCCAAGCGCACGGCCTGAATGTGGGATTCGCGGACGACAGCTTCTTCCTCGCATCTCCGAGCACGCGGAGCTTCCTGTTTGACCAGCTCGTCGCGGACAGGGCGCAGATCCTGCGAATCGACGTCCGCTGGCGAAACGTGACGAATCCGAGACGGGCGCCCGCGCACCCGACCGATCCCGCTGACCCGAATTACTACTGGTCGCGCACCGACGCGGTGGTGAACGCCGCCGCCGCCCGGCACATTCCGATCCTGATGACGGTCCTGGACGCTCCGGACTGGGCGGAAGGCAAAAATCGGCCAAGCGGGAGCGCCGTCCCGCCGGGTGCCTGGAAGCCGAACGCGAGTGCCCTCGGAAAGTTCGCCCAGGCGCTGGCCAAGCGCTATTCGGGGCACTATCACGGCTTGCCGCGGGTTCGCTACTTCGAGGTTTGGAATGAGCCGAACATCACGAAGTTCCTCGCGCCCCAATGGCAGGGCAAGAGGGCGGTGAGTCCAGGGCTCTATCGCCGGATGCTGAACAACTTCTACGCGGGCGTCAAGCGCGTGCAGCCAGGCGCGAAGGTCATCGGAGGCGCCATGTCGCCATTCGGCGACTCGCGAAGGCATCCCCTGGATCCGGCCAGGCCGCGGCTCAGGCCGCTCGTATTCCTGCGGAAGCTGCTCTGCTTGAAGCACAACCTCAAGCCGTCCAAATGCCCCAACAAGCCACGGCTCGACATCCTCTCGCAGCACCCGCTCAACTTCAACAAGCCGCCGAGCTATCACCCCCACAATCGAAACGACGTGCAGGTTGCGACCTTCAGCAGTGTTCGGCGCGTCCTGCGCGCCGCCGAGCGGGCTAAGCACGTTCGCCCCCACGGGCACCACCCCCTGTGGGCGACGGAATATTCGTGGTACACACCCCCGAATCCCACTGGAGTCTCCCCGATGACGCAGGCGAAGTGGGTCGAGCAGGGGTTCTATCTGCTCTGGAAGCAGGGCGCGAGCGCAGTCATCAACTATCCGTTCAGAGATGACCCGCGCATTGAACCGATCAGCAGATGGGCCACCTCCGGCGCCCTTTATCACGATGGCAGCAGGAAGCCGTCATTCCAGAGCTTCCGGTTCCCGTTCGTTGCACACCACCATTCGAAGGCGAAGGTCGGCGTCTGGGGCAAGGCGCCTCTGGGTGGACGTCTCCAGATCCAGCGAAAGCGCAACGGGCACTGGCAGACGAAGGCCACGGTCAAGGTGCACCCGGGTCAGATCTTCACACGCTCTCTACGCCTGCGCGGCCACCCGCAACTGCGTGGGAAGGTCGGCGGCCTCACGAGCCTCCCCTGGTCGCCGCACTGAGCGACCGCGGAAACCGCCGTACCACTGGGCCGTATCCGTGGCTCATCGGTCCGGGCCCTGCACTGACGCCGAGTGAGCGTCGGACTCCCTGCTCCTAACGCCTAACCGGCGCGCCTGCGGAGCTGGATTGGGCGGTATCCAAACCGCTCGGCAATCGACATCGATCCCCCTATTGGCGGTGGCGGTGGCGATGGTGTCCCGGCGCGATCACCTTCAACTTCTTGCCCCAATCGACCGCATGCTGGAGGTTGAAGTGGTAGAGAGTGCGCTTGATCGCCGAGTCATAGCTTCCGTGGATTCCGTTGGCCTTTGCATATGCCACCCAAGGATCGCGTTTACCGAAGCTCGTGTAGTTGTCGCCGGACTCGATCTGCAGCGCCCACGCGGCGCCGCCGTCGTCGCCGACGTACATCCCGTACTTCGCCATCGCGCGGAGGATGATCTTCTGCCAGTGCGGCACCGACAGCCTGTCGATCCGCTTCGGCGACATGTCGAGCCAGAAGTGCTGTCCCATCGCCGGCGCGTTCCTTGGGCCTGAGCACCGGCCGGACGTTCCGACGGTGTCCGCGGGCCAGACATCTCCGTTGTAGCAGTTGACACTCATGAAGAGCGCGTGCGGGATGACGCCGGCCTTCATCTCCGAGACTCGGATTATTCCCGCCGCGTTCGAGAAGGCGGCTGCGGTGGTGCCTCCTCGGTGCGGCGGCCGGCTCGTGCCGAGGCCGTCGCCGTTCCACCGTCCGCGCCTGCCGAAGTTCGCGGTGAATCTGCCGCCGTTCCCGCCGGGCCTACGTGCCCTCCAGAAATCGTACTCCCAGCCGTTGGGCTCGACCACGCTGAACGCTGCGTCGCCTCCGCCGGCCGGCCGCGCGCTCGCGGGGATGTGGATCCGCCGGCCCTCGATGTCGGGGTTCGCCCAGCTTCCGGTCTGGTGGATTGTGTAGACGGGGTTGGAGGTCCTGGCGAAGTAGAGGGGATGCGACCAGTCCTTGCGCGTTCCGGCGGCTCCCGCGTAGCTCGCCGCGGGTGGACCCCAGCCCACCAGCCGCTTGACGATCTGAGCTGAATTGGCGGCGACTTTCGGGTGCCGTCTCACGCGCCTGTTGAACGGGCTCGTGCGTGAGAACGGGCGTCGGCATGCCGTCGCCGGGTGGAGTATCCCCAACCTGTCAAACACGCAGAACGCGCTCGGTCGCGCGTGCCGCGCGCCGGCGGTGTTCGGCCAAAGGATGAGGAGCGCGGCTGCGCTGATCAATCCAAGAAGAGCAAACCGGCCGCGCCGAGAGACTCGCTTGGTCCCACGCAGGTATTCGGCATTGGCCCCGCGCGGAGGCAGGCCGTCGTACATCTGCCCTCTTTCAGACGCTTACGGGGTTAGCTGACGGGCTCGCGCCGAAAGAGATGGCGCTACGGCGGCAGTTGCCGGCGATTCGCCCCAAATACTGGGTTCCCCCGATCCCCGCGATATGTGGCGAGGATTCAGCCGGAAGCGCGCAGCATCCTAGCAACTCTTAAGGCGGCCATTGGCGTTGGATGAGCGTCCGCTAATCGCGGTTTTCTTGTCTCGCCCGCCCGTTGATGCCTCGCATGGTTGCTTTGTCAGGGACGAAGACCGTCTAACGAACTAACCGATCGAGATTCGCCCCGGTCGGGTCAGGCTGACCCGGCCGGGGCTTTTTTACGGATTCATCTGCGAGCGACGAAGTCGCGCACGGGTTCGGCTCGCGTAGCTATACGATCAACGCAGGTGAATGTGGGGGCGGTAACCGGCTCGCCGGCGACAACCAAATTCGTCGGCAACGTCATCGGAGGCGAGGAGCGCGAGGCTCGCGGCGGTGCCGTGTTCGAGAAGCGCTCGCCCGCGACCGGTGAGGTGATCTCGACCGTCGCCCGCTCGGGCGACGGGGACGTCGACGCCGCAGTGACGGCCGCGCGCCGGGCGCAGCCCGCGTGGGCGCGCCGGACCGTGGTCGATCGCGGCGCGCTTTTGCGGCGGATCGCACAGCTCATGGAGCGCGATGTGGCGGCCATCGCCGAGACAGTCGCCGCGGAGACCGGCAAGTCGCCCGCGGATGCCAGAGGTGAGGTGGGAGCCGCGGTCGAGCTCGGCTACTTCATGGCCGGGGAGGGTCGCCGCTACTACGGGCGCACGGCGACGAGCGCGATTCCCAACCGCCAGGCGATGACGATCCGCCAGCCGCTCGGGGTCGCGGGGCTCATCATCGCCGCCAACACGCCGATCGCCAACGTCGCCTGGAAGGTCTTCCCGGCGCTCGTCTGCGGCAACGGGGCGGTGCTGAAGGCCGCCGAGGACACTCCCGAGACCGCACTGGTGTTCAGCCGCCTGGCGCAGGAGGTGGAGTTGCCCGCCGGCGTGCTGAACGTGGTGCAGGGCCTGGGCGAGGAGGCCGGGCAGCCGCTCGTGGAGCACCCCGACGTGGACATCGTCAGCTTCACCGGCTCGGCGGCGGTCGGCAGGATGATCGCGAGCGTCGCCGGCAAGCGAATGGCGAAGGTGTGCCTGGAGCTCGGCGGCAAGAACCCGCTGATCGTCTGCGGCGACGCCGAGCTCGAGGGCGCCGCCGAGGCGGCCGCCCTATCTGCCTTCTCCAACGCCGGGCAGCGTTGCGCGGCCGGCAGCCGGATCGTGGTCTTCGACTCCGTTTACGACCGCTTCCGGGAGCTGCTCTTGGAGCGGACCGGGGCCCTTCGCGTGGGGCCCGGCGACGAGGACGATGTCGGCCCGGTGATCAACGAGGGACAGCTCGAGAACATGCTGGCTGCGGTGGAGCGTGCGCGTGAGGCCGGGGCCGACGTCATCGCCGGCGGCACTCGCCTGAGCGGCGAGGGCTACGACGGCGGCTACTACATGGCGCCCACCCTGGTCGAGAACGCGCCACCGGAATCGGACGTCGCCTGCTCGGAGCTCTTCGGGCCGATTGCGACGCTCGAGCGGGTCGCCGACTTCGACGGGGCGATCGAGGCGGCCAACGCGACCGAATACGGCCTCACGGCGGCGATCTGGACGAACTCGATCCATCGTGCCCAGGAGTTCCTGCTTCGCGTGCGAAGCGGCGTGGGGTCGATCAACGGCCCCACCTACGGCTCGGAGCCGCACATGCCCTTCGGCGGTCTCGGCCAGTCCGGCAACGGCTGGCGGGAGCCCGGCACCGAGGCGCTCGACGTCTACTCCGACCTGAAGACGGTGTACGTCAGGCACGAGCCCGAGCTGGTGTAGCCATGCCGTCCGCCGTCGCCTTGATTCCGGCGCGAGCAGGGTCGGTGCGGGTGCCGGGCAAGAACGTGCGGGAGCTCGCGGGCCACCCCCTGCTTGCCTATTCGATCGCGGCCGCCCGCGGGGCGGAGATCTTCGACGCCGTCGTCGTCTCCACCGATTCGCCCGAGATCGCCGCGGCGGCGGAGCGCTACGGCGCGGAAGTCCCGGGGCTTCGCCCGGCCGACATGGCGACCGCGACGTCGCCGGACATCGAGTGGGTTCGCCACGCGATTACGGCGCTCGTCTCAGACGGCCGCCGGTTCGACGCCTTCTCGATCCTCCGCCCGACCAGTCCCTTCCGCGGTCCGGAGACGATCCGGCGGGCCTTCGACCAGCTCGTGGCGCTCGGCGACCGTGTGGACTCGATCCGCGCCGTGCGCCCCTGCAGAGAGCATCCCGGAAAGATGTGGGTCATCGACGGGGAGCTCATGCGACCGCTGCTCGATCAGCCCGAGGGCGTGCCGTACCACTCGCGCCAGTACCAATCGCTGCCACCCGTCTACGTGCAGGACTCCAGCCTCGAGATCGCCTGGATGCGGTCGCTCGAGGAGCACGACAGCATCGCCGGGGAGCGCGTCGCACCGTTCCTGACCGAGGGCCCTGCGGGATTCTCGATCGACTATCCCGACGACTGGCGGGTCGCGGAGGAGATGGCCGCGAGCGGGGCCGCGGCGCTCCCGGCGGTGGCGGTGGCCGGCCGATGACGCTGCGCTACGTCCCGTACGACGAGCTCGTCCGCCTGCGGGAGCTGGACGCCGACCCGATCGCGCGCGCCGAGGCATTCGCCGACGCCTGCCGCCTCAACACCCTCTACATGATCGCCCGCGCCGGCTCCGGGCACGTCGGCACCAGCTTCAGCTGCATGGACGTCCTCTCGTGGCTTCATCTGGAGGTACTCGGCGGGGACGACCGCTACTTCTCCTCCAAGGGGCACGATGCCCCGGCGCTTTATGCCGTCCTGATCGCCCTCGGGCGGCTCGACTTCGGCCTCCTCCACCGATTGCGCCGGCTTGGAGGCCTCCCCGGTCACCCCGACCTGCAGGCCACGCCCGAGATCCTGACCAACACGGGCTCGCTCGGGATGGGGATCTCGAAGGCCAAGGGGTTCGCCCTCGCCGATCGCGCCGCCGGGCGCGAAGCCGACATCTACGTCCTGACGGGTGACGGGGAGCTGCAGGAAGGGCAGTTCTGGGAATCGCTCGGCTCGGCGGCGAACCTGGGCCTCGGCCGGATCACGGCGATCGTCGACCACAACAAGATCCAGTCGGACACCTGGGTGGCGCAGGTATCGGACCTCGGCGACCTCGAGGCGAAGGTGCGGGCCTTCGGCTGGGCGGTCGCCCGCTGCGACGGCAACGCGATCGGCGAGTTCGCCTCGACGCTCGCCGAGCTGCGCGCCGAGACCCCGGATCGCCCCCGGCTCATAGTCGCCGACACGCGCAAGGGCGCGGGCGTCTCGTTCATGGAGCCATCGGATCTGCCGGTGGAGCCGACCTCGCTGTACGGCTTTCACTCCGGCGCCCCGAGCCCGGAGGACTACGAGCGCGCCACCGAGGAGCTTCTCGCAGGCCTCATGAGCCGGTTGGAGGAGATCGGCGCTGCCCCGGTCGAGCTGGCCGGGGCCGACCAGCCGCCCGCGCCACCGCCGCCGCGCTCACCGCAGCGCCTGATCCCGGCCTACGCCGAGGCGCTGGCCGCGCTCGGGGACGCGGATCCGCGCGTGGTGGGGCTGGACGCCGATCTCGTCCTCGACTGCGGCCTGATCCCGTTCCGCGAGCGCCACCCGGACCGGTTCTTCGAATGCGGGATCGCCGAGCAGGACATGGTCTCCCAGGCGGGCACGATGGCCCTGTCCGGTCTCACCCCGGTCGTCCACTCCTTCGCCTGCTTCCTGACGACGCGTCCGAACGAGCAGATCTACAACAACGCGACGGAGGGAACCAAGGTCGTCTACGTCGGGTCGCTGGCGGGATTGGTCCCCGCCGGGCCCGGACACTCGCACCAGTCGGTGCGTGACATCTCCGCGATGGGGGCGATGCCGGGCATGTCGCTCGTCGAGCCGTGCGCCGAGTTCCAGGTCGGGCAGGTCCTGGAATGGGCGGTTCGCCAGGCTCCAGGCTCCGTCTACGTCCGGCTCGTGTCGGTTCCTTGGGAGCTCGGCTTCGAGCTCGAGCCCGAGCAGCTGATCCCGGGTCGGGGGCAGCTGGTCAGGACCGGCGATGACGGGACGTTCGTCGCCGCGGGGCCGGTGATGCTCTCGCAGGCGTGGGGGGCGGCCCACCTGCTCGCGGCCGACGGTGTCGAGTACGGGGTGGTGGCCCTCCCCTGGCTTCGCGACGTCGACGGCGAGTGGCTCGCGGAGCTGGCCGGCGAGGGCCCGATCGTCGCGCTCGACAACCACTACACGGACGGCGGCCAGGGCGACGCGATCCTGCGGGCGATCGCCCAGGCCGGCGCCGCCACGCCGGTTGTGCGCCTCGGGGTCGAGTCGGTGCCGCTTTGCGGCGAAAACGACGCCGTGCTCGCCGCCCACGGGCTCGACGCCGCCTCGATCGCGGAGCGGATCAAGGCGACCCTGCCCTCCCGCGCATGAGCACCCGCTTTCTCTTCTGGGACATCGACGGCACGCTGCTCACGACCAAGCGGGCGGGCATCTTCGCGCTCGAGGAGGCCGCACGTGAGGTGTGCGGGACGACCCCTGACTTCGCGAGCCTCGACACCGCCGGGCTCACCGATCACGAGGTCGCGGTCCTGGCCATTCACGCGTGCGGTCAGGAGGCCTCGCCGCAGCTCGCCGCCGATCTCCTGCGCGCGTACGAGCGCTACCTGCCCGACCGTCTTGGATTGCGGCAGGGCGGGCCGCTGCCCGGCGTGGTCGAGATCCTGAACGCGCTCGATGACCGCGAGGACGCGGTCTCGCTGCTCCTGACCGGGAACACGGCGGCCGGGGCGAGGGCCAAGCTCGAGCACTACGGCCTGGCCGCGTACTTCGCCGGCGGGGCGTTCTGCATCGACGGCGACGACCGTCCAGGGATCGCACGCCGGGCGCTCGAGGTCGCCGCCGGGCACGCCAGGGCGACCGTTTCCCCCGACTCGGTGTTCGTGATCGGCGACACGCCGCACGACATCCGCTGCGGCCAGGCGATCGGCGCCCGCACCGTCGCCGTCGCATCGGGCTCCTACGGCCTCGACGAGCTCGAGAAATGCGACCCGTGGCTCGCGCTGGAGCGTCTGCCGGCCCCCGGGCGCTTCGTCGAGCTTCTGATGCTTGACCGCTGAGGGATCGATGAGATTCCTGTTCGCAAGCCTCCAGCACATCGAGAGCGACTTCTACGGGCGCGTCGGCCGAAACCTCAGGCACCGGGGCCACGACGTTGCCCACCTGACCTACTCGCGCCGTGCCGCGATGGTCCTGCGGCGCGGTGGCGATGAGGCGTACTGCCTGCCTGACCTGATGAAGGAGACGCCACCGACCCAGCCGTGGCGAGAGGAGGAGGCGCGCATCGTCGCGCGGCATCCGATCGCCAATCTCGCGGACGTCTACGGGACCGACCCGTTCTGCCGCCGCCGGGACGGCGCTGGGTGCGCGGAGTGGACCGTGCGCCAGCTCGTGGCGGTTGAGGCGCTGTTCGAGCGCCTTCGCCCGGAGGTGGTGATTCCGGAGGTCGGCAACGAGAGCCTTCGGACGGTCGCGCACCTGGTGGGGAGCGCCCGGGGCGCCACGACGCTGTTCTTGATGTACACGCTGTTCGACGATCCACTGCGGCTCTATGCCGGGACCATGGACGGCCCGATCGTGACGCCGGCCGAACTCAGTGCGCTTTCGGCTTCGGAGGAGGCCGAGCTGGACGACTTCATCACCCGCTACGTCGCCCGCAACCGGCCGATCCGTGAGTACCGGACCCATGCGGTGGGTCGCGAGCGGATCCGCGCCGCCGCTCGTCACTTCGCGGTCCGCGCGATGTGGGATCGCGACAACGTATACCTGACGCCGGCTTCGTGGCTGGCCCGGGATCTGCGCGCCAAGGCGCGGGCGCGGCTCGCACGGCGCCTGTACTCGGACGGACCGCCGGAGGGGAGCTTCGTGTACTTCCCGCTCCAGGTCACCGACGACTACAAGATCCTTCGCCTGCGCCCGAACTGCGTCGATCAGGAGTCGCTCATCGAGCGCCTGGCCGACTCGCTCCCGGCGGACGTCGAGGTCGTGATCAAGGAGCACCCGATGACGATCGGCCGGACCTCCCTGCCGATGCTTCGCCGGCTGGCGGAACACAGGCGAATCCGGGTGGTCGATCCGTACACGAGCTCGCTGGAGCTGATTCGCCGGTCGGCGGGCGTCGCGACGATCTCATCGACCGTCGGGCTGGAGGGCCTGATGCTCGAGCGGCCGGTGTTGACGCTGGGGCGGCCGTTCTACTCGGGGTACGGCGCGACCCTGGACGCCGATGGTTCCGAGGGCATCGCGGAGCTCGCGCCCGAGCTTCCCGGCTTTCGGCCAGACCGCGATTTGGTCCGGCGCTTCCTCGCGGCGGCTATGCGTCACTGCCATCCGGGGGCGCCCGTCCTGGTTGACTCCTCCGACGAGAACGCGGGGCGCCTGGCCGCGACTCTCGACCGCGCCGCCGGGCGCCTCGGAAGCGCCGATCGCCCTGCAATCCCCCACATCTAAGGGCCGGAAGCCTGGGTTATACTGCCGCGCTCGGTGTTGGCGGCGGTGACCAGGCGCGCGGGGCGGGGACTTTCGCGGAAGCAGGTCTTGACACGCCTGATGGCAGCCGGCGGCGCGATCGTGATCGCCGCGCTGCTGTTCGGTTGCGGAGGCGGAGGCTCCACGGGGAGCGAGGAGCCTGCACTGCCGGTGAGCGTCGTGACGGACGACGACATCTCCGCTCAACCCGACGGCTCACCCCAGCGCGCGCTGCTCGAGTGGTGGCAGGCGTACCAGTTCGGGGATGCCGAGCAGGTGCTGGCGCGCACGAGCAAGAGCACGATCGATCAGCTCGGGAAGAAGGACTTCAGCGAGCTCGTGAAGACCACCGGACAGGGCCTTCAGGGAGTCGAGGTGCTCGGCGCCGACACGTTCGGGGACAAGGCGTCGGTTCGTGTCGGCCTCCTCCAGTTCGAGCCGGAGAAGCCCGGGGGACCACAGCCGGAGGAGCCGACCGGCTCGACCCCGGACACCATCGAGATGGACAAGCAGGGGAACGATTGGCTGTTCGCCGCCCCCGAGTTCGTCGAGCCGAAGCTCGAGTCGTTCCTGCAGTCGCAGGAGCAGCAGACGAGCACCACCAAGGAGACGACCTCGACCAGCGGCTAGCCGCTGCGCGTCGTCGTTAGGATCGCCGCTATGGCTCAGCGCAACAAGGCAGAGCGACGTCAAGCCAGGACCGCGGGCATGACCAAGGCGGAACGCCGCGAGGCCAGGTCCGCCAAGGGCGGCAAGGGGAAGCAGAAGGGCGACCGCAAGCCCGATGCGGCGCGGGCTGTTGCTCCGGCCGAGGACGCACCGCTCGAGGAGCGCATCGACTGGCGCCTCAGCCGCATCGAGGAGGCCGTCGCCAAGCAGTCAGAGCAGAGCGAGGAGCTCCTCCAGCGCGTGACCGACCTACTCCAGGACAGCACCGCCGGCTCGGACTGAGCAAGCCCCGGGGCGCTGCCGGCGGATCCTGGAACTCAGCGCTTCCTGGATGCGGAGCGCTTCTTCGCTGTCTGCGGCTTCGACCCCTTTGAGGCGCGAGCAGGGGACTTCTTGGCGGAGCTGCGCCGCTTCACCGTCGCTGGGCGGTCCACCAACGTCTGTGCCTTTTCGTATAGCTGCCCGCACTCACCCAGTATCCACCGCCGTTGCTCCTCGGACAGGACCTCCTTGTATCGATCGACCGGGTCGCTGAGCACGCCCGTGCTGTGGACCTCGAAGCTCGAGTTCGCGCCGACCGGATAGCCGTTGAAGGTCGGTGTCGCGAGTATCGGGTCGTAATCGATGCCCAGGAACCCGGCGAGGGAGCGCATCGTCGCCTCGGTATCGCGAACGAGCTCTTCGAAGCGGAGGACGAAGACGAGTTCCCCATATCGCTCCTTGGCTTCGGTCATCTCATCGGCGGAGCGCTTCCAGAGCTCGAGGAGCGCCTCCGGGTCGGCCTCCGGGTCCCGGCCCTGGGCCGAGCTGAACCAGCTCTCCGGATCGCGAAGGATCGAGATCAGGCGCCCGTCCGGGTAGAGCTCGAAGAGCTTGTCGAGCCCGTCACCCCACGCCCGGCGCGGTGAGAACGCCACCACCCAGCGCTTCTCGGCTCCGCGCAGGTTCTGGTTGTCGAGCCAGCCGTTGAACAGGGACGTCATGTAGGAGTCGAGGATCTGGCGCTCCGAGGTGATGGGGGCCCTGCGCTCGACCTCCTGCAGGAAGATGAGGCGCTGGAAGGCGGGGGGCAGGAGGAAGGGGTAATAGCTCTCCTCGGGGCGCTCCCCGGGCGCCTTCAGGGGGATCCGCCGCCGTCCCTTCTCGAACATCTGGCCGAGTCGCTCCTCCTCCAGATTCGCGAACCACACCTCGGGTTCGGAATCGAGCGGCAGGGAGGGCCAAATGTGGGGCCGCCTGTCGCCGATGTGAAGCTCGTGGGGGTGGGCGTGGCACTGCGGGTGGCCGTCGAAGAGCCTTCCCAGCAGTGTCCCGCCCGATCGCTGCGCCTGGCAGATCAGCGCCAGTGGCTGGTCCACCGGCATGACGTTCTCCCGGAGAACGCTCAGTGGCCGCGCAAGGGTCGCCGCCGCCGGCCCATCGGGTGCCCGTCGCAGGGCCCTGGGGCCGGTGTCCCGTGCCTCGGCCGCGTCCAGCTGCTTGAGGGTCCTCTCGATCTGCTTCGCCTGCGCGGTCAGGGCCTGCTCGACATCCGCCAGCCGGGACTCGACTCCGTCCCCCGCCGGCGAGGTCCCATCCGTGTCCACGGACTCCGCATTGGCCTCGTGTTCCTGACGTTGACGAGCGGCTCTGGCTTGCCTGCGCTCCGCCTTCGTCTGCTGTCCAGGCGTCACTGCGGTGGCGACGCAGCCTTCCTGTTCGCGCGGATCGCGTCGGCGAGCTCGAGCATCGCCAGGATCTTCGCCTGCTCGAGCTGGGCCATCGCCTTCTCGTATGGAGCCGCCTCCGGGCTGCTCCTCAGCAGCCGGTCGACGTCCTTGACGGCTCGGTCCGCGCGGGCGGCGAGGCCTCGTGCCCCGCCGTCCCTCCTGGCCCTCTTCGCCTCGGATCCCGGTGAAGATTCGGCGCTCTGGGTTCTTTCCTGTTTAGGCATTCCCGACCCACGGGCTGTTTATCAGACGCACTGGCCTCCTGTACAGTCGTCGTCCCATCGTCGCGCCCCTGGGTTTGGGGGGCCCTCAATGTTCACCAAGCGCAACGAGCAGGAATTCGCCGAGATCGAGGCGGCGGCCAATCAGTCGTCCCGGCGTAATGAGAACACGCCGAGTCGCTCCACCCGGCGCCGGCCGCCGCTGCTGGTGTTCGTCCACATCCCCAAGACGGCGGGTTCAACGCTGCGGAGCGTCTTGAACATGAACGAGCCCGGCTCGCGAAGCCGCGCGCTCGGAAACGTGTTCAAGGGCGGGGGCGGGATCGACCGGGCGGTGATGACGCGCATGCGAAGGGGCGAGGGACCGGACCTGGCCGGAGCCCAAATCGTCCGCGGCCACTTCCCGCTTGGGATCCGGGAGTACCTGCACGACTATCTGCCGAAACAGCGAGAGCTGGAGTGCTTCACGTTCCTGCGCGATCCGATCGACCGGACGCTGTCGCACTACTACGCGATTCGCGATCGACGCGAGGGCGAGGAGGAGCCTGGGCGGTACTCCGAGGCGCCGCTGCCGCCCGATCCGACGCTGGAGGACGCTCTCGAAGCCGGCTACGTCCAGGACAACCTGCACACTCGAATGCTCTGTGGCGACCCGGAGCCGTTCGGCGAGGTGACCGAGGACATGCTTGAGCGAGCGAAGCAGAATCTGAGTACGGATCTCGTCTTCTTCGGCCTCACGGAGCGCTTCGACGAGTCCCTCGTGCTCGCCAAGCGGCAGCTCGGCCTGCGGGTGATCCTCTACAGGTCTCGCGGCCGGGTGAACCCGGCGCGCCCGCGGGGCGACCAGATTCCCGCGGAGCTCCGGCGCTCCGCCGAGCGCTGCAACCGCTACGACGTCGAGCTCTATCGCCACGCCAGCGAGCTCTTCTCCGCGTCGCTCGAAGGTCGCGACGTGGAATTCGACGTGGAGCTGGCCGCCCTGCGCGCCGCCAGGAACGACGGCGATCTCGACGTCCAGACGCCGGTCCCCACCGGGTTCGCCGGCGATGAGGAGGCGTGGCGGATGCTGGTTCGCACCACGGCGACGGCGCAGAGCCTGGAGGCGCAGCTTGCCGGGGCAACCAGCCGGGCCGCCAGCGACCGGGCCCGGGCCCGGGTCCTGAAGCAGGAGGTCCAGCGTCGCGATGCCCCTCCCGCTCGAATGGCCGAGCTCGAGCAGGAGGTCGAGCGCCTGCGGGCCGCGACATCGCGGATCGGGCAGCTGGAGGCTGAGTTAAAGCGTCTGCGGGCGGCCGGAGCCGCCTCGGACCAGCGTCCGGGACGAGAGGCCGCCAAGGGCCGGCGCGACCGTGCCAAGCAAAAGAACCGCAAGCGGGCCAAGCGGGCGCATGACTAAGGCGAGACAGGCGGTCGAGCCGGACGTCGCGTCGCTGCGGGCTCGCTCGAGGCCGAGAACCAGAGCCGGCCCGGAGCCGCATGCTCACCTCGGCCCGGCCAGGGCGATCGAGCCGCCCGGCACGAGTCTCAGGCACTACTTCGCCGAGGCGTGGCATCACCGGGCGGCGTTCGGCTACTTCGTGCGCCGGTTCATGCGCAAGCGCTACGGGCGCACGTTCTTCGGCTACCTCTGGTTCGTGCTGCCGTATCTCATCCCCCTCTTCCTGGGCACTCTCGTCTTCGGTGGCATCCTGGGCGTCAGCGTTCCGGGCGTTCCCTACTTCCTGTACTTCGCCGTGACACTCGGGACCTGGGTCCTGTTCTCCCAGACCGCGTACCTGTCCACAAGGGCCCTCGAGATCAATCGCAGCGAAATCCGCAGGCTCTACGTGCCGCGCCTCATCCCCCTGATGGCCGCCGTGACGCTGCCGGTGCTGGCCTTCGCCTTCTACACGGTGATGATGATCGCCGTGTCCGGGTTCTACTTGGTCACCCGCGGCGAGTTCTACCTCCAGATCCGGCCGGCGACCCTGCTCGTCCCGGTCGGGCTCGCGATGCTTGTCGCATTCGGCTGGGCGTGCGGCCTCTGGTTCTCGACCCTCGCGCCGCGAGCCAGGGACGTGCGACGCCTGGCCGGATACGTGATCGGCATCTGGTACTTCCTCACGCCGGTCATGTATCCGGTCGGCCAGATTCCCGAGGGCTGGCGGTTCCTGGCGAGCCTCAACCCGATCACCGCGCCACTCGAGCTCGTCAAGGACGGCTGGCTCGACATCGGCCACGTGACGCCGCTCGGCATCGCCATGTACTTCGGCTGGCTCGCCGTCGCGGTCGTGGGCGGGCTCATCATCTTCATCCCGAAGGAACGCCGCGACATGGCGTTCTACTGAGCCGCTTCGGTACAGCCGCCGACCGATAGGGCTGGCGGATAGGGGCGGGGTAGGGCGAGCAGGACGGAGGATCGGCTTCGCCGGACGTCTTCCAGCGATGGGTGAAAAACGTCACCTATAGCGGCATTTTTCGACCATCGTTTGAGTCGGGATCCGCTGGATGTCGAGAAACGCCATGCCTGGTGTCGAAGAAACGGTGGCTCTACGCGATCGGTCCTGAGGCGGAGCCTGCCTCGCGCGCGACCCTCTCGCTGCGTTCGTTGCCGTCGTTTTTCGGCTTGATGCCTCCCTCGGGGACCTCGACGATCCACGTCGGGAACATCTCCACGGCGGACGGTCCCTCCGTGCTGTGCACGTGGATTCCGCGCTCGCCGAAGAACTCGTCCACCGCCGACTTCACGTAGAACTCGCCCTGCGGCAGGTCGCCGTCGACGTAGTCGTGCCCCGCGAGGATCCCACCGGGCCGGACCTTCGCGCACCACGCCTCGAGGTCCTCCTTGACCGATTCATAGTCGTGGCGAGCATCGATGTAGACGAAGTCGAAGCTTCCGTCCGGGACTTGCGCGGCGGCCACCGTAGATGTCATCCGCCAGATCGAGCTCCGCGCGCCATGCCTGCTCAGGCGCTCGCGGGTCTCCGCGTAATAGCGATCGAACTCCTCCTGGGAGACGTTGGAGCGGTCGACGTACTCCTCCGGGTCCGCGGACAGCCACGGATCGATGGAGACGAGCTCTTCGCCGTGCCACCTGGTGAGGAGCTCGTCGGAGTAGACACCGAGCTTCACCCCGATCTCGGCCCCGCGACCGTGGAGGCCACGGGCGTTGAGGAGCGCGGGAAGCTCGTCGCGCGAGGGAACCCGCCTGATCGTCCGCCGGTACGTGAAGCGATAGCGCCGGTTGTAGGCGCGGCGGATCGCGCGGCGCGTGTACTTCCACCGCCTGCGGATCGCGCGGAGCCGGCCCCGGACCGCCTTGCGCCGCCAGATCGGCGGCTGACGGCGCTTGCGCTTCTCCTTGGCGGCCCGCGTCCGGGCCTTTGCCTCGGCGCGCGCCTGCTTGGCGGTGCGGTCCGCTGCGGGCGGATTCTCCTTCACTGGGCGCGGCGCTCCCGCTTTCGCTGCTTCTCCTGGCCGCGAGCGAGCTTTCGCTGCTTCCGCTCGACTCGGGCGAGCTTGCGTTGCTTTGCCTCCTCGGTCCGAGCTCGCTTCTCCTGCTTCGCTGCCCTGCCACGCGCCTTCTCGCTCGCCGCGCTGTCCCGATTCCGGCGCCTCCTGGCCGCCGCGGCCCGTTTGCGGGCCACCCGCCGGCGCTTGCGAATAGCCATGATCGTTGCGCGCGGCCGCAGCAGGGGGAGGACGAGGAACAAGAGCGGCGTCAGCAGCCACAGAAGCGGCCGCAGGAACCGCCCCGGGGGCCCGGGCGGCGCCTGCGCGCGCTCCGCTTCGCCGAGGGCGTCGACGACGGCAGCGGGGGTGGGAAGCTCGAAGCCGGCGACGGTTTCGCCGCCAACCGCCTGAATCCGGTCCCGAGGGACCCCATGGCCCTGGACGAGAGCGTTCGCCTGCCCCTGGTCCACGGCGACCACGAGCGTGGGGACGTCTCGAATCCGAGCGGGATCGTCCGCGCTCGTCCCGTTCATGACCAGCACCGACGGGGCCCTCGCCGCCTGCGCCGAGCGCACGAGCTCAGCCTCCGGCGAGCCGAGCTCGGCGCCCCGAGAGATGACGACGACGTCAGGCGACCGGTCCTGGATCAGGGCCTTGGTCTCGCGCCTGATCGGCAGCCCCGCCTCTAGTCGTCGCAGCAGCCAGCCCAGCATCCGCCGGCCGAATGCCCACCGAAACGGAGGCAGGACGAGCAGACCTCGCAACAGCCTGGGGGCGCGCTTGCGCGCCTGCTCACAGGGCTCGCGGGCATTCGCCGGGTCATCCTCGAGGCAATGCAGGTAGTCGAGAGCGCGCCTCGTCGCCCCCGCCGGGATCCGCCAGACGTCCTTGCGGGGTGGGATCCGAAGCTGATCGAGCTTCTCGTGGCGCTCGGCCAGATCCGCCAGGACCCTGTGATCGGCGCGCGATAGGTCCTCGTGACCATCCAGCGCCAGGGTCACCTCGTGATCGCGCTCGAGCATTGCGCCGACCAGGCCGCTGAGGCCGGCATCGAGGTGGCCAGGTCGCATGAAAACGAGCACGCGGCGTCCATGCGGACGTCCCGTCTCGGCACCCCGCGCGCCCGCCGCTGCCTCACCGAGCGTGCCCACCTTCATCGGTCGGGCCGAACCCTACAATGGCCCGCGTGGCGGTGAGAAGGGGGCACGCGCCCTCCGGCTCGGGGGTATCCACGGACGGCGGCGAGGCCGTGATCGTGGCCGAGGGGATCTCGAAGCGCTATCCGCGCGATCGAGTTCGTCTGTTTCCGCCGGTGTCGATGTTCCACCGCAACTGGTTCAGCCTGCGGCGCTCGAAGGCGACCGGTGAGGCCGAACGCGCCGGCGTGCAGGACGAGCAGCCCCAGGTGACGCCACGATCCGGCGCTCGCGTTCGGCGGCGCGAATACGAGCTGGACTACGACGATCTCGGCGATGACGGCGATGACGGCGACGATGACGACGACGATGATGATGACGACGAGGGTGAGATCGCGCCGACCCGGATGGGCGGGCCGACTCCCGACCGGCCGGGGGAGATGTTCTGGGTGCTGCGCGACGTCTCATTCGCCGTTCCTCGCGGGGCGGCGCTCGGGGTGCTCGGGGGCCCGGGCGCCGGCAAAACGACACTTCTCAACATCATCGGAGGACGCGTCTTTCCGACCGAGGGGCGCGTCCTCACGCGCGGCACGGTCTCGCCGATGCCCGAGGATCTCGCGAGAGCGATCGCGCTGACCGGCAAGGGTTACTTCAAGTTCGATCTCGTCATGGGCTGTCGCCTACTTGGGATCCATCCCCACCTCGTGAAGCGCCACCGGGAGGAGATCGAGGAGCTCGCCCAGCCCGTCCTGGGTCCGGACGGCGAGCCGGCTCCAGGAGCCATGGTGCGCCTGGCCGTCGCCACGGCCGTAACCCTTCCCACCAGCGCGATCCTCTTCGAGGATGGGCTGCGCGGAATGGACGAAGCCTTCACGGCCCGGATTGTCGAGCGGCTTGGTGAGCGGCTCCGGGCGGGAACCTCGGTCGTGTTCGCCTCGCGGCGCGCCGAGGCGCTGGACGCGCTCTGCGACGAGGTGATCGTGTTGGACGGTGGCCCGACGGTCCCAGGCGGCGCGGAGGACGATGCGCCCCGTGGCGCGGGATCAGCTCAGCCGGTGGGGCGCCCCCGCCCCGTCAAGGGGATGCGGGCGCCATTTCACCCGGCGGCGGGCCTGATCTCGGTTGAGGTCCAGAGGGGGGATGGAATCCGCTCCAAGCAAATCCAGGCGTCCGAGGATCTGGCAATCGCGATCCGGGTGGAGACGGTAGTGCCGGACACCGAGGTCCGTTGCGGCGTTTGCTTCAACCCTCGCTCGGGAGAGACCGGCGTGCGGATAGAGCATCCGGAGCCGCTGCGGCTGCGGGATCCGGGCGCCTACACGGTGCTTGCCCGTGTTCCCGCCGGAACGCTGCCGTCGGGCGGATACAGGATTCATGCCGACGCGGTGGTCGCGACCGGTCCGCGAGACGACGCCAACGCGATCAGCCGCAATGCCGGTCGCCTTCGCATCGTCGGCGACCACCCGGTCACCGCGACGCCCGCGGCGCCGCCGGTCGAGCACTGGGACGGGTGTGTCGCCAGGCCAGCCGACGCCGAGTGGTCGCTCCAGTAGCGCGGGTCCGCTACTCGGAGCGGGCCGACTCGCCGCCCGCCTCGGCGTCCGCTCCTGAGCTGCCCCCGATGGCGTCGGCCAGCTCGAGCAGGGCCAGGACGTTGGCCTCGGCGAGGATGATCCGGGCGCGCTCGACAGGATCCGCAACCTCGCGCTGCCGCTTCTTCGCGGCCCGGATGTTGGCCATCGCACGCTCCGAGTGGCTCCGCTGTCCTTTCTCGCGGCGCCGCGCCTTTCCCTTGCGTCCCGCCGGCTCGGACTCGGCCGCCTCGGCGCCGGGGGCATCCGGCGCGGCGCGCTCCTCCTCCTGCATCAGAACCCCTCCCTTGCGGTCACGTCGGCCATGCTATCCATGACCGCGAGCACCCAGCGCGGGGCGGAGGTGCTCTTCCTGATGGGGAGTCCGGCCCACGTTCGCAACTTCGAGTCCGTGCTCGACGCCCTTGCCCGGCGGCATCGCCTGACGGTGCTGTTCGAGGAACGGAAGCCGGGCGCCGATGAGCCTGGTCTGCGGTTCTTGGACCATCTGCGCGAGCAGCACGCGACGGTCCGGTGGGAGCTGCAGCCCCAAGCGCCGCTGGGGCTGCGCGCAGGCCTCAGGAAGATGCTTGAGGCCGCTCAGGACTACCTCCGCTACTTCGATCCTCCGTACGAGGGGGCTGAGCGGCTGCGATCGCGCTCGGTCGCGTTCCTTCCCGCCCGGGTCGAGCGCGCGCTCGCCGCCGTCCTGAGGTCGTTGCCTGGGGTCAGGCGCCTGCTCGCCGCCGCGCTGTCGCGCACCGCCCATGGCCTGGGTG
>JBJMKM010000073.1:0-22014 GCA_045805825.1 Solirubrobacterales bacterium | reverse complement strand
CACGAGACAAGGCGAAGGACGAGAGCGAGCGAATGCTAGTTGCGGAGATTCAAGAGCTTGACGAAGTAAAGACCCTCGTGGTCAAGGGTCAGCAGGTCGGCGTCATCTCCTACGGCGAGGTCGCGACAGCGGTCTCCGAGGTCGATCTCGACGAATCGGACATCGAGGAGCTCTACGCCTACATCGAGCGGCAGGGTGTCGAACTCGTGGACGACGTCGACCCCGCCCAGGCCCCGGTCCCCGACTCCGAGCGGGCCGACAAGCGCGGCAAGCGCCGCAAGGCAACCGCGCTTGACCTGAAGCCGGACATGACGACCGACTCTCTGCAGCTCTTCCTCAAGGACATCGGCAAGGTCCGGCTGCTCACGGCCCAGGAGGAGGTCGAGCTCGCGAAGCGCATCGAGCGTGGCGACCTCGACGCCAAGCAGAAGATGGTCGAGTCGAACCTCCGCCTCGTCGTCTCGATTGCAAAGAACTACCGCAACCAGGGCCTTCCCTTCCTCGACCTCATCCAGGAGGGGACGCTCGGACTTGTCCGCGCCGCCGAGAAGTTCGACTACCGCAAGGGCTTCAAGTTCTCGACCTACGCCACGTGGTGGATTCGCCAGGCGATCGCCCGCGCCCTGGCCGACAAGGCCCGGACGATCCGGATCCCGGTCCACGTCGTCGAGAAGCTGAACAAGATCGGCCGCGCGGAGCGCAAGCTGGTCACCGAGCTGGGTCGCGAGCCGACTCCCGATGAGATCGCCGAGGTCACCGGCATCGATCCGGAGGAGGTCGACCAGATCAAGCGCTCCGCCCAGGCACCGGTCTCGCTCGAGAAGCCGGTGGGCGACGAGGAGGAGTCGGAGTTCGGCCAGTTCATCGCCGACGAGAAGGCCGAGTCGCCGTTCGACCGCGCGGCCGACCTGCTCACCAAGGAGGCGCTGCGGGAGGCACTCGAGAACCTCTCCTACCGTGAGCGCCGCGTGCTGGAGCTCCGCTACGGACTGGGCGGCGAGCATCCGCGCACCCTCGACGAGGTCGGCCGGACGTTCAACGTCACGCGGGAGCGGATCCGCCAGATCGAGAACCAGTCGCTGAAGAAGCTTCAGTCGCTCGCCGAGGCGCAGAAGCTGCGCGAAGTCGCCTAGCCGGCAGGACGGACGAAATTTGAACAAGCGGGCGCCCACGCGTGCGATCGGCCGCGCCGGCAACGTCGACGGCACGCCGGCGGTCCGTTCGTTCACCGTCCAGCCGTAGCGGGTCTTAGCCGCTTGACGAACCGCCACCTGTAGCCCATCGGCTCGAAGCCCGTCTTCCGGTAGAGCTGAGGCGTGGTGGCGCCGTCGTCGGCGATGACGAAGGTGAGGTCGTTCCCGGCCGCGCTGGAGGCTCTTGCCGCCGTGCTCACAACTGACCGCGCGAGACCCTTCTCGCGGTGGGACCGAGTGGTCGCCACGTCCTCGACCTGACCGACGCCGTCCGCTTGCAGGAGCCACGCCCGCGAGACGATCCCGCGTGCGTCTCGGATCGCGAACCACCGCCCGCCGATGGTCGAATCCAAGCGCCGATCGCGCTCATGAAGCTGATCCGCCAGGGCCTCGTCTCCGGTGAACATCTCGAGGGTGAGCTCGCGCCGGCTCGGAGCGACGTCATCGAAGGAGACCTCGGTGATCTCGGCCTCCGGAGCTTCCGGGACTTCCCTCAGTGCCATGAGCACGAAACGAGCCTCCTCGAAACCCGCGCTCTCGAGGCCGGGTCTGAAGCGAGCAACGACCTCGTCATCGGTGAACACCAGGGCGGCATGGGCCAGGCCTGCATCGCGGGCGATGCTCGTCGTCTCGTCGGCGATCCGCTCACCGTCACCGTCACCCGGATCCTCGACGCGGAAATAGCTGGCGTCCCAGACCCTGGGCAGCTCAGGAGTGATGAGCGCGGCGCCCAGCCGCCATTCGCGGACCTCGGTCGCGGCACCCTCGTCCACCCGGGCGATGAAGGCGAGCGCTCGATTCAACTCCTCGTGGGGCGACTGCATCGTCGCAGGCTAGATCGATATGCGTCCACGGGCCTCAAGCAGGCCATCGAACCCCCCGATAACGGAGTGATGGCGTTTGATATCGACGCTGCGCTGCGCTACGTGGTCGAGCGTGAGGGCTCGGACCTCCACATCAAGGTGGACGCGCCCCCCATGGCGCGCGTCCACGGCGCGCTGAAGCCGGTCGAGGGCTCCGAGACCCTCACGGCGGAGGACACCGAGGCGGCGCTCGAGCACATCCTCACCGACGGCTCCCTGCTTCAGGAGTTCGCCGACGTGGGCGAAGCCGACTTCTCGTATGAGATCCGCGGACTCTCGAGGTTCCGCGTGAACGCGTTCCGCCAGCGCGGCTGGGTCTCGATCGCCTGCCGCGCGATCCCGTTCCAGGTGAGGACGATCGACGACCTCGGATTGCCTGAGGTCATTCGAACCCTCGCAGAGGAGCCGCGCGGCATCGTCCTGCTCACGGGGACCACCGGGTCGGGAAAGTCGACGACGCTCGCGGCGATGATCGATCACATCAACTCGACACGGGCACGGCACATCGTCACGCTCGAGGACCCGATCGAATACCTGCACCGCGACAAGCTCTCGATCATCAACCAGCGCGAGGTCGGCTCCGACACCGAGAGCTTCGCCCGCGCGATGCGGCGCGTCCTGCGCCAGGATCCCGATTGCATCCTGATCGGGGAGATGCGCGACGAGGAGACGGTCCGGACGGCGCTCGCCGCGGCCGAGACCGGCCATCTCGTCCTGTCCACTCTTCACACGCTCGACGCATCCGAGACGATCAACCGCATCATCGACTTCTTTCCGCCGCACCTGCAGCAGCAGGCCCGAGTGATGCTGGCGTCCACGCTTCGCGGCGCGGTCTCGCAGCGTCTCGTGCCGCGCATCGACGACGAGGGCCGCGTTGCGGTCTGCGAGGTCATGGTCGTCACGGGCCGCGTCCAGGACCTGATCCTCAACCCGCAGGAGACGGGACGGATCACGGAGGTGATCGCCGAGGGTTCCTACTACGGGATGCAGACCTTCGACCAGGCGCTCCTCGGCCACGTGACCGCCGGGCACATCACGGAGGAGACTGCGCTAGCGGTCGCCTCGAGCGCCCACGACTTCAAGCTGATGCTCGCCGCGGAGGGCCAGCGGGCCAGCGGTATCGAGCAGGTCATGGGCAACGGCGAGGCGGCCGAAGACTCACTTCAGTTCGTAAAGCACTAGCTATACTCGGCTGTGCGGAGGGGAGAACCGCAGAATCGAATCCCCCTGCAATCTGACGCATATGACCGAGAATCCCTGTCCAGTCGGATGCTGTGCGGAGATCATCTCCGGCAAGTGGACTCTCCTCCTGATTCGGGACCTCGCTGACGGCAGCCGCCGCTTCTGCGAGCTGGAGCGTTCGCTCCACGGCATCAGCCCCCGCACACTGTCGCTGCGCCTACGCGCGCTCGAAGACAACGGAATCGTCGAGCGCAAGACCTATCCCGAGGTCCCTCCGCGCGTCGAGTACGGCCTCACCGAAAAGGGCCGGGCTCTGGTGCCCCTGATCGAGGACATGCGCGCCTACGGCCGCCAATGGCTCCTCGACGGCGAGCGCCCAACATCCGCCGTCGCCGCCTGAGCCGCAGGCCGCTTACACAAAGCTGCAACCGCGGTTGCACTCGCAGGAAGCGTTCGTGCCCGCGCGAACCGTCCGGGCATGCACGACCTGGTTGTCCGAGAGGCGTTGAAGGTGATGGCTCGCGACGCCTCCAAGCGCCTTCGGGAACTGGTTGCGCATGGGGAGGACCTCCCCTACGACGTTCACGAGGCTGAATCCGGGTCGCCGCTCCCACAGTACGTCCCCCTGACGGAGCGCTTCATTCGCGATCACGCCCAGGCCCTCGCGGCCATCGATTCCTTCGGCGCCGCCTGCGCCGCCATCGAGTCGGGCGAGCTGAGTGCGCCGTACCTCGAGAGCTTTGGGATCGCGGTACCGGGCGAGGCCCGCAAGCGTGGTGAGCTTGCGGCTGTCGTCTTCCTCTGTCGGCTGTGGGCCGGCTCCACGGACTTCTCGATCGAGGACACCCGGCTGGCCAGCGCGATCGGCGAGCTCGAGGCCGGCGGCGAGATCGCGACCGACGAGATCGAGGTCATCGTGCCGCTCCGGGGGTTCCAGATGCCGACTGTCAGGCTCGAGCTCGCGACGGCGACGATCGTGCGCTCGGACACCGTGGACGTACCGCCCGAGGCCAGGGCACCCGAGGGCACAGGTGCCGCCGGCTGGGAGCCAACGTTCCTCGCGGCGACGAGGGTCAGCGAATCGGATGGCGACGACGGGCGGAACCTCGACGCCGGCGCCCGCGCCGTCGAGTCCTTCCGTCAGCTCATCACCTCGCTTCGGCTTTTCAAATCGGGTGGCGTCGGCCTCGGCCCCTACGCCTGGACGCGCGTCCGCTTGTCCGACTCAGTCGAGTCGTCGGACGAGCGACCGCACGCCACCGCTTCCCATCCATGGGTCGCTGGCGCCGGCGAGCATCGCTGGCGGCGCATCGCGACGGGCACCGGGAAGCCCCGGCCCGGCGGTTACCGCCTCGCCGAGGAGGATCTCGCCGACCTCTCGATGTTCTCTCGCACCCTTGCGTACCGCTCGACCGCCTTCGGACGCCCCGCGCAGAACGGGCCTGGCCTGTCGGGCGCGTTGGCGCGGGCGATCGCGCGCTTCGAGGCTGGGCTCGAGCGTGCAGTCGTGATCGACGCCCTGAATGACTACCTCTTGGCGCTCCGATTCGTGCTCGAGGGCGGTGGCCCGGCCCACCTGGGTCTGTCAATCCGGATTGCGGCCCTGTGTGCCGAGCCGGAGGCACGCGGGGAGACCAAGGCCATCATCGACCGGGCCGTGGGCCTCGAGCGCGAGCTGTGGAGCGGGGAGCCGGCACCAACGCCCGACGGCGGCCTGACCCCGGCGCAGACCGCCGCGGCGGTCGAGGAACTGGCACGCGCGATCCTGAGGGATGCCGCATGCGGCCACCTGGGCGCCGACCTGCGGTCGACCGCGGACGAGATCCTGCTCGCCGACGGGCTGACCGTAGGCGAGGGCCGCGCCCAGCAGCGGGGCGACTCGACCGAATGGCATGCCACCGAGGCCGAGATCGCCTCCGAGGAGACACGCGAGATGTCCTTGGGGGAGCTGGAGGCGGCGCTCGAGGACGCTGAGGACGAGGAAGTCCGTGCGGAGGCTGAGGAGGAGCCGGCCCCGGAGCACGTAACCGCCACCTCCGATCCCGGCCAGGAGAAGCTTTGGATGGACGTGCCGGCTGAGTGGGAGCGGCGCCGTCCCGAGAAAAGCCCCGATCCGATGCAGGTGCCCGAGGCGCAAGGGCGAATCACGGTCGGGTCACGCCCCCACCAGGAGGAGGACACGACGGTGATCGAAGATCAAGCCAACGAGCGAAGGCCCGAACCCGCGACCATCGGCGAGGCCGCCGATGCCGCGGGCGAGCGCGTCGCGGAGCTACTCGAGGAGCGGCCCCAGCGCGGCCAGACATCCGAACGGGTCGCATATCTCTTCCCTCGGCCCGAGACGACCGAGTGGGACGTGCGCGAGCTGAGCTACGACCGTCGCCGCCGGGCACAGATCCGCGCCTCGTGAGGTTCCCGGCCGCGACTTTGTCGCGGCAGCAGCATGTGCCGTCAGGCGGCGAAGCCGCCGCCAAAGTTTGGGCTTCCTTCTCCGATCACCCAGGAAGAGCGGCTTGAGCACCCGGTGGGCCTTCGGGCCCGCCGGGCTCAGGCCTTTCGCGTTCGGGGTTACGCCTCGGCGGCGATGACGGTGCGCTCTTTCGCCCCGGAGGCGAAGAGGTACTCGTTGATCCTCATCAGCCCGGCGAGGTCGTGGACGTCGGTGTCGAGGTACGGGACCTGAATCACCAGACGGGCGCGCATCTCGGCCGTGAGCCGCTTGATGTTGCGCTGGTCGCGCGCCGCGAGCGCACGGTAGTCGTCGAAGTTCTCCATCACGCGGCGCGCCAAGTCCTCGTCGCCCACGGTGTCAGCCAGCTCGCGCTCCAAGCCCTCGTCATAGCCGGGCAGCTCGCTCTCGTAGTGGACTTTGTTGACGATGACCCCGCCGAAGGGAAGCTCGGCCTCGACGAGCTTGCGGTGGAAGTACACCGCCTCCGTAATCGGCTCGCCCTGCGGGGCGCAGACCACGAGGAAGCACGTCTCGGGATTGGCGAGCAACTCATTGACGCGCTTCGCGCGCTCGCGAAAGCCGCCGACCATGCCGCTGAAGGCCTGAAAGAACTCCGAGAGATCCTCCAGCACCTCCACGCCCGTCAGGCGGCGAAGCACGGAGAACATCATCGAGGTCCCGCGCCCGAAGACCTTCATCCCGAGGCCCGTGGGCTTCATGAACACCTGCAGCGCGCGCCCCTCGATGAACTGCATGAGCCGGCGCGGCGCCTCGAGGAAGTCGAGGGCGTTACGGCTGGGCGGCGTGTCCAGAACGAGCAGGTCGTAGCGGTCCTCGGCGTAGAGCTCGAAGAGCTTTTCCATGGCCATGTACTCCTGCGAGCCCGCGAGGGCGTTGGACAGCTGCTGGTAGATCCGGTTGGAGAGGATGCGGTCGCGAGTCTCGGCGTCCGGGGCGTGGCGCCGCACGAGCTCGTCGAACGTGGCCTTGGCGTCCAGCATCATCGCCCAGAGCTCGCCGCCGTTGGTCTCGAGACCCGTCTCGGCGAACAGCTCCGGATCGACCTGGCGCTCCTCGTTGCCCAGCTCGGGCAGGCCGAGCGAGTCTGCGAGCCGCTTCGCCGGATCGATCGTCAGCACCGCGACCTTCTTGCCCTGTGCCGCCATGCCCGCGGCGATCGCGGCCGAGCTGGTGGTCTTGCCTACTCCTCCCGAGCCCGCGCAGATGCAGACTCGCTTACCCTCGAGGAGCTCGCCGACGCCAGCCATCAGTCGAGTGCCTCCGAGAGCTCGCGAATCTGCTCGACGCCCAGCTCCGGCTTGAACATGAATGGCAGCGTCCTCACCGGCACGTCGACGAGCTCGGCGAGGCGCGCCAGCTGCTCGCGCTGGACGACCGAGCGTCGCCGCTCGCTGATTGCTGCGCGGCAGGCGGCTCGCAGCGCACCGTTGCCGTTCTGCGACACCGACTCGAGGTGCTCGGCCTCCTCGGCGGAGAAGCGTTCCGGATACAGCGCGTTCATGTAGACGCGATCCACGGAGACGCCAACCTCCTCGGTCAGCGTGCGCTCCAGCGAAGCCGTCTCGTTGACGGGCATCTCCTCGGGCAGGGCCACGATGGCGACGCCGGTCTTGCGGTGGTTGACGAGGAAGGTCTCGAGGGCCTCGGCCTGAGCCTTGATGGGCCCTACGCGCGCAACGTTGGCGAAGGTGCGCGGTGTCTGCAGGAACGCCACACCATGTCCCGTCGCGGGAGCGTCCACGATCACCAGGTCGTACTCGCGCCCTTTCTTCACCTTGCGGTCCGGCAGGGCGACCTCCCAGATCTTCCCGATCGTCACCAGCTCGCGAAGCCCGGGAGTGGCGGCGGCCAGGTAGTTGAAGATCCGCGACCGGACCAGCAGGTCGCGCATCGCGCGGACCTTGAGCTGAAGCAGCAGGTACTCGCGCATCGCCTCGTCGGGGTCGATCGAGATCGCCCACAGGTTGTCGGCCATCTCGACCTCGTGGAAGCCGACCTCGGCGCGGTTGAAGACGTGTGAGGTGTGCTCCTGGGAGGAGACCTCACAGACGATCGTGCGACGCCCCTCGGCCGCGGCGGCGAGCCCCATCGCGAGGGCGACGGTCGATTTTCCGACGCCGCCCTTGCCGGTCACGATCACGAGGCGCTTGTCGAGGAGGTCGCGCACGCCTGTCACATATTGACGCCCAGGGTGCGATCGAAACCACGGTCCCAAAGAGGGCAGGTAGGGGCAAGTCTCCGCGATCATTGCATCTCAAGAGAAGGAAACCCGGGAGAGCGTGCGAATAATCGCGATCAATGGGTCTCTTCAGCCGTGGTTCCAAGTCAGACGTCCCTCTATCCGGGGATGAGTGGTCGTCAAACGGCCACGCACCAAAGCGCGAGACGGACGCCGACCGCAGCGAGGTCGAGCGCCGGACCCCGCCCAGCCCGGAGCCCGAGCGTGAACCCGAGGCAGAGGTGATCGAGGAGCCGCCGGCCACCGAGCCAACTCCCTCGGAGCCAGAGCCCGAGGAAACGCCGGAACCGGAGCCGGAGCCGGAGCCCGTCGAGACCGAGGTCAAGACCAAGCCCCCGGTGAACCAGCCGGAACCCCAGGAGGACGACGACCGGAGGATGAGCGCCAAGCAGGCACTCGCCCCGGTTCGCCGGCCGGGAATGGGACGGCCGCCCGGAGCCCACATCGGCGACCAGTCCGAGCGCCGGGCGAAGATCATCTCGTTCGCGAACCAGAAGGGCGGCGTCGCCAAGACGACCACCACCTTGAATCTTGCCGTTGCGTTCGCCGAGTCAGGCCATGACGTCCTCGCCATCGACCTCGACCCGCAGGGGAACCTGACGATGAGCCAGGGGGTCGACCCGGACAAGGTCGAGCGCTCGATGTACGACGTGCTCGTCGACCACATCCCGATCCGGGAGGTCATCCAGGGCCGCGAGATCGACATCGCCGTGGCCTCGATCGACCTGGCCGGAGCGGAGATCGCGATGAGCATGCAGATCGGCCGCGAGCGCTCGCTGGAGAAGGCACTGTCGGCCGTGGTCGACGACTACGACTTCGTCTGCATCGACACGCCGCCGAGCCTCGGATTGCTCACCGTCAACGCCCTTACGGCGTCGGACAAGGTGATCGTCCCCGTCCAATGCGAGTATCTCTCCATGAGGGGCCTCGTCCAGCTGCAGAACACGCTCGAGATGATTCGCGAGAACCTGAACCCGCGAGTGCAGATCGAGGGGATCCTCCCCACGATGCTCGATTCGCGCACGATCCACGCCAAGGAGGCGGTGGAGATCCTCGAGGAGAACTTCGGTGAGCTCGTCTTCAAGTCGCGGATCCGCAAGGCGATCAAGTTCGCGGAGGCTCCGGTTCGGGGCTCGAGCGTGCTGAAGTACGATCCACAGGGCAACGCCGCCCAGTACTACCGCGACCTGGCCGAGGAGGTCCTGACACATGGCGCGTCGTAAGCGGGCCAGCATGCGCGAGGGCCCGCTCGCCGATCTCTTCCGCTCGACGATCCGCGAGGAGGAGCAGGAGGAGCCCACGCAGCAGCAGCCGACGCCGGAGCCTCCGAGCGAGGACTCCACCCGAGTGTTGGGTCGAAGCGATGCGGACGTGGCTCCAGCCTCGCCTCCGGATCCGCCTGCGGTTCGCGAGGACCGCGAGCCGGAGCCCGAGCCGGAACCGGCGCCGCCGGACCCCGAGCGCGTCCGCGCCTATCGCGTCGACGACCTTCGCCAGCCGCCCGCGGCCAAGGAGCGGCTGAGCCGCATCTTCGCCGAGGACCACGACGTCGAGGGCCCCGCATACGGGCGCGAGGATCCCGGGATCTCGGATTACCACGGGCCGCCGCGGCCCCACATGCCGGTCATCCGCGTCGTGGGCGTGGGGGGCGCTGGCGTCAACGCCATCAACCGCATGATCGAAGCGCAGATCCCGGGCGTCGAGTTCATGGCGATCAACACCGATCTTCAGTCGCTCCAGCAGTCGACCGCCGACGTCACCGTCCATCTGGGCAGCGGCGTCGCGCGCGGGTTGGGCACCGGCTCGAATCCTGAGCTCGGCTACCAGGCCGCCTTCCAGGAGCAGGACAAGATCAAGCGCCTTCTAAAGGGCTCGGACATGGTCTTCGTGACGGCCGGCGTCGGCGGCGGCACCGGTACCGGCGCCGCACCCGTCATTGCCCGTCTGGCGCGCGACGTCGGCGCTCTGTGCGTGGGCATCGTCACCAAGCCATTTCGGTTCGAGGGGACGCGCCGCGGCACCCAGGCCGATCAGGGCATCGAGGCGCTCGCCGCCGAGGTCGACACCCTGATCGTGGTGCCGAATGAGCGGCTCCTCACCGTGCTCTCGCGCGAGACGTCCATGGTGGAGGCCTTCCAGGTGGCCGACGACGTCCTGCGCCAGGGCGTCCAGGGGATCTCCGAGCTGATCACCCTGCCCGGCCTGATCAACCTCGACTTCGCCGACGTCCGGACCACCATGCGCGACGCCGGCCAGGCGCTCCTGGGGATCGGGATGGGCACCGGGGACACGGGGGCGGTATCCGCCGCGGAGCGCGCGGTGTCCTCGCCGCTGCTCGAGACGTCGGTCGATGGCGCCCGCTCGATCCTTCTGTCGATCACTGGCGGGCCGGACCTGGGTCTGCTCGAAGTCTCCGAGGCCGCGCAGGTGGTCCAGGAGGCCGCGCACCCGGACGCCAACATCATCTTCGGCGCGAACCTCGACGACACGCTCACCGACCAGGTGTGGGTCACGGTGATCGCCACCCGCTTCGACGGCCGCGGCCGCCGCAAGGACGGCTCAGGCGGCACCGAGCTCAGGGCGGCGGGCAGGACCACAACCGCAGTACGCCGTCCCCCCGACCGCCGGGCCGGCACCGCGAAGAGCTTCGAGTCGCGCCCCCGCGACCTTTCCATCGACGTCCCCGAGTTCGTACCCGGCCGCTAGCAGCCGCCTTTCATGGGCGCACGAGGTGCTGTGGCGGCGGGCCATCCGCTGACTGCGGAGGCCGGTGCGCGCGTGCTGCGCGATGGGGGAAACGCGGTGGACGCGGCCGTCGCCGCCGTGCTCGCCTCGTTCGTCACCGAGAGCCCGCTGACGGGATTGGGGGCGGGCGGGTTCATGCTCGTCCACGATCCATCGAACGAGGACGTCCTGCTCGACTTCTTCGTCGAGGTCCCGGGCCGGAGCGTCGGCCAGCGCCGCTCTCAGCTCGTGCCGATCCCGGTCTACTTCAGCCCGGACCAGCCGCAGGTCTTCAACGTGGGGGCTGCCTCATGCGGGGTGCCGGGGACAGCCGCTGGGCTGGCCCACGCCCTCGACCGGTTCGGATCGGTGCCGCTCGCCGACCTGGTCCGCGAGCCGGCGCGACTGGCCCGGGATGGGGTCGAGGTCAACGCTCAGCAGGCGTTCATCTTCAAGATCCTCGAACCGATCCTGACCCATCAGCCCGAGGGTGCTGCGATCTACGCACCACAGGGAAGGATCCTCGGTGAGGGCGAACGCTTCGTGTTCCGCGAACTGGGCGATGCGCTCGAGCGCTACGGCGTCGAGGGATCCGCGCCGTTCTACAGAGGGGACCTCGCCCGGACGATCTCCCAGTGGGTCATCGAGCGAGGGGGGACGCTCGGCATCGACGATCTGACCGCCTATGAGCCGAGGGTGAGGGAGCCGGTCGCCGCGCGTTATGCGGGACGGGACATGCTCACGAACCCACCGCCCTCTTCCGGTGGCGTCCTCATCGCGTATGCGCTTGCGCTGCTCGACGCGGCGGGCTCGTCGGATCTCGCGACCATAGTGGCGGCGATGGAGGAGGCCCAGGTCGCGCGCACGGAGGGCTTTTTCCACGGCCTCTACGCGGACGGATTCGAAAGGGAGTTCCTCGCACCGCAGCGGCTCGAGGAGGTCGCCGTCCGCGTGCGCACAGGCACGCGCCCTCCCGAGCCCGGGAAGAGGGGGCCGGGCGATCGACTCGGCTCGACGACCCACATCACAGCCGTCGATGGCGACGGGCGGTGCGCCGCGGTCACGTGCTCGAATGGGACCGGATCCGGAGTGATCGTGCCGGGCACCGGAGTCCACGTCAACAACATGCTGGGGGAGGAGGACCTCAACCCGCTGGGCTTTCACACGACGCCGCCGGGCCGCCGCGTGACCTCGATGATGTCGCCGACGGTCGTTCTGCGTGAGGGCCAGCTGGAGCTGGGGCTGGGGAGCGGAGGCTCCAACCGGATCCGCTCCGCGGTTCTGCAGACGATCATCCGCGTGATCGCCGACGGCATGGATGCCCAGGAGGCGGTGTCTGCGCCGCGGGTCCACTTCGAGGCGGGCGCGGTCCAGGCCGAGCCCGGTGTCGACGAAGGGGGCCTCGACGGACTGGCAACGCGCGGTTACCAGCTCGTCCACTGGCAGGAGCGAAATCTCTTCTTCGGCGGCGTTCACGCCGTCGCCCGCGATCCGGCCACCGGAGAGCTCAGCGGCGGGGGCGATCCGCGCAGGGGCGGCGCCGTCGCGTACGCATAGCGCCGCAGTACCATCGCCAGGGAGAACGCATAAGGAGCATGCGATGGCAAAGGCGCTGCTGATCATCGACTTCCAGAACGACTTCACCACGGGCGGCGCACTGGCCGTTCCAGAGGGGGATCAGATCGCCGGCCCCGTTCAGCGGCTGGCCGAGCAGTTCGACTTCCTCGCTGCCACGCGGGACTGGCATCCGCCGGACCACACCTCCTTCGAGACGCAGGGCGGACCTTGGCCCATCCACTGCGTTCGGGGTACGCACGGCGCCGACTTTCACCCCGCAATGAGCGACATCGACCTGAACGCCGTGGTCGACGTAGGCCAGGGTCGCGACGATCAGGGCTATTCGGGCTTCGAGAAGTCCGAGCTCGCGCGGATCCTCCGCGACAACGAGATCGACGAGGTGTTCGTCTGCGGCCTCGCGACGGACTACTGCGTCCGCGCCTCGGCGATCGATGCCTGCCGTGAGGGCTTCGACGTCATAGTCGTGGGGGATGCCGTGCGCGGCGTTGAGGTGAACGCCGGCGACTCCGAGCGCGCCTTCCGGGACATGCGCGACGCCGGCGCGCGGATTGCCACCTCCGACGAGGTGCTGGCCGGGGCCGGGACCGCCTAGACGCCGCTGCGGACATCCAGGACTGAACGTCTAGAATCGCGCGGGATGGGGTTGCTCAGGGGACGGCGGGGACCTCGAACCGAACCGCGACGCCCTCTGAGGCGCTCGCAGGGGCTCAAGGCGGCGCTCCCAGGCACCGCCTACCGCGAGGCGGGGGAGCGCTACCTGGAGCTGTTCAAGGAGCTCGGTGGCCTGCAGCCGGCCCACGCCGTGCTGGAACCCGGCTGCGGAACCGGACGCATGGCGATTCCGCTCACCACCTACCTGACCACGGAAGGAAGCTACGACGGCTTCGACGTGATGGCCGAGGCGGTCGAGGAATGCGTGAACGAGATCGGCTCCAGCCATCCGAACTTCCACTTCCAGCACGTGGACGTCCATAACCAGGTCTATAACCCCGGCGGGAGTCTCGATCCCGACTCGTTCGCGTTCCCGTATCCGGACGAGAGCTTCGACTTCGTCTTCCTGACGTCGGTGTTCACTCACATGCTTCCGCCCGAGGTCCGCCACTACATGGAGGAGGTCCGGCGAGTGCTGAAGCCGATCGGTCGTTCGCTGATGACCTTCTTCCTGCTCAACCCCGGCGCGACCGCGGCGATCAACGCCGGCAAGACCAAGCGCACGTTCGCCCACGTGGGCGAGGGCTTCCGCTTCGACATCCCCGGGCGACCGGAGGCCGCCGTCGCCTACCGCGAGGACGATGCGCTATCGCTGATCGAGGCCGCGGGCTTGGCGGTTGACGGGGTTCACCACGGACGCTGGACGGGCCGTGAGCCCGCTGCGGCCGGACAGGACGTCATCGTCGTGAAGCACCCCGGCTGACCGCCCCCCGTTCCAGCTAGCCGACGATCACCTTTCCGTTCATCTTCGCCCGCTCGGCGATCTCCGACGAGCGCGCGACGGCTGCGACGAGCGCCCGCAACGCGTTACCAAGCATCCGCATACGCTCCGGCTCTGAGCGCTGCTCCAGCAGGGCCTGTTTCGTCTCGGTGGGCAGCTCGACACGAGAGGCGATCCCGTACGAGTCCTCAGCCTCGACGTCGAGCTCGTCGGGCTGATCCCCGGCCACCTTCCTGACGAGCTCGATGAAGGCCTGCCTGGCCATGTCGGCGGCCTCGGGATCGACCTCGTCCGTCTCGTCCTCTGGCGTGATCGGCTCAACCTCGCCCTCCGGATAGTCGGCGCCCTCGAATCGCTCGAGGACGCGGAAGGGCTGCTCGCCCGTGACGACGACGTTCATGCGGCCGTCATCGAAGCGCTCGAGCACCTCCGTGACCCGCGCGGTGCAGCCGATGCGGTGCGCGTTCCCTTCCTCGTCGCGGAAGACGACACCGAACGGCTCGGCGGCCTCCAGGCAGTGCCCGATCATCCGCTGGTAGCGCTCCTCGAAGATGTGGAGCGGCAGGAGCTCGCCGGGGAGGATCACTACCGGAAGCTCGAAGATCGGCAGTTCGACGCCGTCGCCCGCCATACGGTCATTGTAGGTCCGCGGCCGATCAGTCCTGGAAGAATCGCGCCGTGGCGATCGACTTCGAGGCCGAGGGCCTGCTGAAGGGCACGCGTGGCAAGGCTCGCGAGGCGCGCCTCGAGCTCCTCGAGCAGCTGGCCGCGGACGGCGTGTCGCTCGAGGACCTGCGCCATGCGGTGGAGGAGGACCGGCTGGCGCTGCTACCCGTGGAGCGGGTGCTCGAGGGAGAGGGTCAGCGCTTCACGGCCTCCGCGGTCTCCGAGCAGACCGGGGTGCCCGAGGACTTCCTGCGGCGAAACTGGCTCGCGCTCGGCCTGCCTGACCCCGGCAGCGAGAGCGTCTTCACGGATGCGGACGTGGAAGCGGCCAAGCGAATAGCGGCCTTGCGGGACGCGGGCCTGCCTGAGGAGGGCATCCTCGAGGTCTCGCGTGTGATGGGACTTGCACTGGCGCAGGTGGCGGCGGCGAGCCGGGCGCTCGTGGCGCAGTCGATCCTCGCGGACAGCCGGACTGAGGCCGACGTCGGCCGCTCGCTCGCCGAACAGGCTCGGGTGCTCGGACCGATGATGGGTCCGCTGCTCGAGTACGTGCTCAATCTTCACCTGCGCGAACAGGTTCGCAGCGACGTCATCGGCCGCGCCGAGATCTCCGCCGGTCGTCTCCCCGGCGCCCAGGAGGTGACCGCGTGCTTCGCGGACATGGTCGGCTTCACCAAGCTCGGCGAGGAGCTACCGCCAGAGGATCTCGGCGCGCTCACGGGCAGGCTCGGCGAGCTCGCAAGCGAGGTCGCGGAATCCCCGGTGCGCCTGGTGAAGATGATCGGCGACGCCGCGATGCTTGTCTCCCCGGACCCCGACGCGCTGCTCAACGCGGCCCTCGAGATCGTGGAGCGATCCGAGAACGAAGGTGAGTCCTTCCCTCCGCTCAGGGCCGGCCTCGCATGCGGCCCGGCGCTCGCAAGAGCCGGCGATTGGTACGGGCGCCCCGTCAACCTCGCAAGCCGTATCACGGCGATCGCATATCCAGCGAGCGTCCTCGTGAGCGAGGAGGTGCGAGAGACGGTGAGCAACGGGTTTGACTGGTCGTTTGCCGGCGAGCGGCGGCTTAAGGGGATCGACGGGAAGGTACGGCTGTTTCGCGCCCGGCGAGACGAGGAGAGCTGACCTCCCGGGCGTAACGCCGGCGCGCGGCGTTGGACTTAGCCCCGATTAACGTCAACTGACGACCCTCTCGATCAGGTGGTCCTTCTCGTCTTGTTCGCGCTGCTCGCGGGCGCAGGCACTGCGCTCTCTCCCTGCGTGCTGCCGGTTCTGCCCGCGGTGCTATCCGCCGGGGTCACGGGAGGTCAGCGCCGGCCTCTTGGCGTCGCGCTGGGGCTCGCCCTGTCGTTCACGTTCGCGACGGTCGCACTCGTCTACGTCATCGACGCGCTCGGCCTTCCCAACGACCTGACGCGCGACATCGCGATCGCAACGCTGCTCGTCTTCGGCGTGCTGCTTTGCTCACGTCCGCTCGCCGACCGGGTGGAGGCGTGGATCTCGCGGCTGGTGCCGAGCCCCGCTCGGACGGGCGGCGACGGCTTTGGCTCCGGAATGGTGCTCGGCGCGAGCCTCGGTCTCGTCTACGCGCCGTGCGCGGGGCCGATCCTGGCCGGCGTCATCACCGTCTCGGCCGCCCAGGACTTCACCGTGGGCAAGCTGGCCGTCGCACTGGCGTACTCGCTCGGGTCGTCCATCGTCCTCTACCTGCTCATGCTGGGCGGCCGGCGCATCACCGATCGTCTCGGCGCGCTGCGTGGACGCGTGCAGATCGTCATGGGCGCGGTGATGATTGCGGTGGCCGTCGTGATGATCGCCGACCTCGATGTGCGCTTCGAGAACGCCATCGCGCGCCATCTGCCGCAGGCGCTGGTCGATCCGACCAGCCGGATCGAGTCGAGCTCGGCGATCTCCGGCGACATCGCCGACATTCGCGGAGGTGGCCAGGCGAGTCAGGAGGAAGGGGCCGTCCAGGCCGCGGCCGGCAAGCGGCTGCCCGTCGGCTTCACCGCACCCGACTTCGTCGGGACCCAGGAATGGTTCAACACGCCGAACGGCAAGCCGCTCAGCATCGGGGCGCTGCGGGGCCAGGTCGTGCTGGTCGACTTCTGGACCTACACCTGCATCAACTGCATCCGCACGCTTCCGTATCTCGAGGCCTGGTACCGCAAGTACCACCGCGACGGTTTCGAGGTGGTCGGCGTGCACACGCCGGAGTTCCCCTTCGAGCGCGAGGCCGCAAACGTTCAGCGCGCGATCGGAGACTTCGGCATCACTTATCCGGTGGTGCAGGACAACGACGCGGCGACCTGGACCGCATACCACAACCAGTACTGGCCGGCGGACTACCTGATCGACGCTCGGGGTCGCGTGCGGCTGGTCCATTTCGGCGAGGGCGCCTACGCGGAGACCGAGGCCGGGATACGCAGCCTGCTCGCCGAGGCGGGCAACGGCCAGCTCGGCGGCCGAGCGCGGGCCCGGGTCGAGCGGCCCGATCCCGGTTCGACACCGGAGACCTACCTCGGCGCTGCGCGCGCCGAGCGGTTCGCCAACGGGCCGATCCTGTCCGGCTCCCAGCATTTCGACCAGATCCCGGCCTCGCAGTTGGCCGACGATCAGCTGGCCTACGGCGGCGAGTGGACCGTCTCGCGCGACGCGGCGACAGCAGGCCACGGCGCCAGCCTGGACCTCAACTTCTCGGCCCATGAGGTCTTCCTGGTCCTCGGCTCACCCGGCGAGCCGAGGAGGATGCAGGTGCTGCTCGACGGCAAGCCGATTCCGGACTCGCTCGCCGGGCCGGACGTGCACAACGGCGTGGCAACCGTCTCGAACCAGCGTCTCTACCGGCTCGTCGACCTGCCGAAGGCCGGCCGGCACGTCCTGACCCTCGAGCCCGCGGCCGGGATCGCCGGCTACGCGTTCACGTTCGGCTAGTCCGCTTCGCTGTCGAGCTCGTAGCGCAGCTCGACCATGCCCGTGTCGAACGCCCTCGACCCCGTGAGGCGCATCGGGCCGCCCGGGAGCCGGCGGTCGAACAGCGGCTTGCCGGCTCCGAGCGCGACCGGCACCACTGTGGCGATCACCTCGTCCAGGAGCCCCTCGTCGGCGAACTGCGAGGCGACGTTGCCGCCGCCCACGACCCACAGATTGTCCTCTCCAGCCGCCTCGACCAGGTCCGGGTACAGCTCGCGCACGCTTCCGCTCGCGAACCGCACGTCGACGCCGTCGCCCTGCGGCTCCGGCAGGTCGCGTGACGTCAGCACCCAGTAGGGCTTGTCGCTGTAGGGCCATTCGTCGAGCTCGTTGATGACGAACTCATACGTTGCCGATCCGCTGACGAGCGCTCCGACGCCGTCGTAGAACTCGTCGTAGGTGCCCTTCATCGGGACCGCATCGCGCCCCTCGTAGCTCCCCTCGTATCCCATGAGCCACTGCAGCGTGTCGTCGCTCTCGGCGATGAAGCCGTCGAGCGACATCGCGCAGTAGTACTGGGCTCGGATCACGCCGGCTTTCGGGCCGAGAGCACCAGGTTGTAGAAGATCGACGGTGGAAGCCGCGGCTCGAGCAAAACGGTGTCGAGGCGCTGAAGCGCGATGTAGCCGCGGAACGCCAGCTCGCGCCAGCGGTAGGGCACCTCGTCGGGCTCCGCGGAGCCCTCGAGCGTGCGCACCGCCCAGCCGTAGACATTGGCCAGGAGCTCCTCGCCGCTGATCCGGACGGTCTCGAACCCGGCGTTGCCGAGCATCCCGTCGAGCCGAGCCGGTGCGAACGCGTGGACATCCACCTCCGGCTCCAGCTTGTGCCCGTCTCCATTCGCTTCGCCCTCAGGCTTCCGAGCGGACGCGCCAAGCGCAAACCGCCAGAGCGGCGCCGCCAGCAGCGCACCGCGCTTGGGCAGGGCGGCGAGGAGGTCGCCGTAGCGAGAGGGCTCGCCGCAGAAAGCGATCGCGCCCCCGGGTCGAAGCACGCGGTGGAACTCCGCGAGCGCCCCGTCGAGGTCGGGCAGGTGGTGCAGGACCGCGTGTCCGAGGACGAGGTCGAAGCTCTCGTCGGGGAACGGGAGGGTCTCGGCATCCGCGACCCTGGTCCCGGCGCTCAATCCCAGCCGCTTCGCCGTGGCCGACAGCGTGGCGAGCATCTCGGGCGAGATGTCAGTGGCCACAAGACGCTCGATCGCCCCGAGCTGCAGCAAATTGAGCGAGAAGTAGCCGGTTCCGGACCCGATCTCGAGGGCGTCGCCGAATGGCTCGGGCGGCCACTCCCCGAGGGCCTTGACCAACTTGCCGCGCACCTGCTCCTGCCCGATCGGACCGAAATCGATCCCCCACTTCGAGTCGTACTCGGCCGCGGCGGCGTCGTGGTAGCGGACGTTGACGTCCTTGATGTAGTCGGGTGGGAGGGGCGACCGTGCCGGCATCCGGAGCACTGTACGCAAGCGCCGGGCGCATTCGCGCAGCCTGAGGCTAGGGTCCGGGCCACTGGCAGCCGTGGAGCACGTGCAACAGAACCAACCGCCGGGGGTACCCCCGCTCGCGCTGACCGGCGAGCGAACGCTTCCCGACGTGCCCGAGGAGAACTACTGGTTCCGTCGCCATCTCGCCGTCTACGAGTGGATCGCGGAGCGGGTGCGCGGCCTGCGGGTCGCCGACCTGGCCTGCGGCGAGGGTTACGGCGCCGATGTCCTGGCCCGGACGGCGGCGGACGTGGTGGGAGTCGACGCCAACCCCGAGGCGCACGGCCACGCCCGGCTTCGCTACCGGCGGTCGAACCTCCGATTCGAGCGCAGCCTCGTCGAGGAGTTCGACGAGCCCCGTGACGCGATCACGTTCCTGCAGACGATCGAGCACATCCACGAGCCCGGCGCGTTGCTGGAGCGCTTTGCCCGGACCGCCCCGTTGGCCTACATATCGACGCCGAACCGGCTGACCCTGGCTCCGCCCGGAGCCGAGAAGTCCGAGAACCCGTGGCACCTTCGCGAGTACACGCTCGCCGAGTACCGCGAGCTGCTGACGCCTCACTTCAGCGGCGTGGAGGTCCTCGGCGTCTTCCACGCGCGCAAGCTGCGAGCGCACGAGCTGGCGTTGCGCGCGGGCTGGGATCGCGCTCATGCGGGGCTGGGGCTGACCAAACCGTTCTACGCGCGCTTCGTTCCCGCGATCGCCTCGTCCGACTTCCGGGTGACGGATCGCGGCGATCTGGATCGTGCGCTCGACTTCCTGGCGGTCTGCCGTGCCTAGTGGTACGCAGCCGGAGCCGGTCGGCGACCTCGCGATCGTCCTCCACTCCCACATGCCGTACGTCGAGGGCTTCGGGACCTATCCGTTCGGCGAGGAGTGGCTCTTCGACGCGGTCGCGCGCTCCTACCTGCCGCTTCTCGCCGAGGTCCGCGATCTCACCATGACTGTCTCGCCGGTGCTGGCGGATCAGCTCGAGGCGCCAGGGGTCAGCGACCGCATGGAGGCGTTCCTCGAGCGATTTCGGCTGGGCGCGGCCGAGCGCGATGCCGTCGCCGCCACCGAGGAGCTTCGGCCCGCCGCGGAGGCGGAGGCCGAGCGCTACCGGCGTTCGCTTCACTTGCTCTCCGAGGTCGGCGGAGACGTGCTGGAGGCGTTTCGCGGCGCCGCCAGAGAGCGCAACGTCGCTCTGATCCCCACGAGTGCGAGCCACGCCGTGCTCCCACTGGTGGCGACGACGGCCGGGCGCCGGCTGCAGATCGACGCGGCAGTCCGCTCGCACGGCAGGCGTTTCGGCAGGGGGCAGGGGTTCTGGCTGCCGGAGTGCGCCTACCGAGCCGGGGTCGAGCCGCTTCTCGCCGAGCGCGGTGTGGAGTTCTTCTGCGTGGACCAGAGTGGGAACGAGCAGCCGCTCGATGCCCTGGCCCCGGTTCGGGCGCGCGACGGCCTCGTCGCGTTCACGATCGACTGGGAGACGGTCGAGCTCGTGTGGTCGGACCGCGGCTACCCGGCCGATGATGCCTATGCGGAGTTTCACCGCCTCTCCATGGAGGGGACCAGGCTGTGGCGGGTGTCGGGCGAGGCCTATGACCCTCGCGCGGCGCTGGAGCGCGCCGTCGGGCAGGCTGCGGACTTCGCGGACCGGGTGACCGCGAAGCTCGAGCGCTTTCGCGCCGAGCGCGGCCGGCCGGGCCTCGTGACCTTCGCCGCCGACACCGAGCTCCTCGGCCACTGGTGGTCGGAGGGTCCGGCGTGGCTCGCCGCCCTGCTGCGCGAGGCGCCGAGCCGTGGCATCCGGCTCGTGACGCTTCCGGACGCGCTCGGGCGCCACGAGCCGCAGGGGCGCCCGTTGCGCGAATCGACCTGGGGAGAGGAGAAGGACCTGCGCACCTGGGACTCCCCAGCGGTGGGCGACATGGCTTGGGGGACGCGGCGGCTCGAGTTGCGGCTCGTGAACGCGCTCGCCGCGGGCGAGCTCGGCGAACACGCAGCCGAGCGCGCCGCACGCGAGCTCCTGGCGCTCCAGGCAAGCGACTGGGCTTTCCTGGACCGGCGCAAGCAGGCGGGGGAGTATCCGTTTCAACGCTCGACGGATCACGCCCGGGCGCTGCTCGAGGCCATACACTCCGGCGCGCCCGCCTCGGGTGCGGAGCGGGCCGACGACCTCGACCCACGCATGCGAAACCTGGCGCCAGACCTGAGCCTCGCCCCGCTGCTGGAGCCCTGACCCGAGCTGACTCGGCCATGACTTCAGTCCTGATCCTCTCCTGGGAGTACCCGCCCCTGATCGAGGGCGGCCTCGCCCGCCACGTCCGCAAGCTCTCGGAGGCCTTGGTGGAGCTCGACGTAGACGTGCATGTGCTCACGCGGGGCGGGGAGGAGTCACCCGAGGAGGAGGTCGTCGCCGGGGTGTCCATTCACCGCGTCCGCGAGCCGAGCCGCCCGACCGATCTCGGCGAGTTCGTCGCCTGGGTCGAGCGGATGAACGCGGACATGCTCGCGGCCGGGGTCGAGCTGGGCGACCGGTACGACTTCGATCTCGTCCACGGCCACGACTGGCTCGTCGCCATGGCCTGCGACCACCTCGCTCGGCGATTCGGCTCGCCGCTCGTGGCGACGATCCACGCGACCGAGCACGGTCGCCATCAGGGGTGGGTCGACAAGCATCCGCAGTCGCACATCCACGGCGTCGAGCAATGGATCGCAAACCGCGCCGACCGCGTGATCGCCTGCTCGTACTACATGCGAGAGCAGATCGCCGACATCTTCGGGGTCGACGACGCCCGGGTCGCCGTGATCCCGAACGGGATCGACCCGGGCGACCTGCAGCCCCAGTCCGAGCCCGAGCTCGCGCGGCTGCGGCTGGAGTTCGCGAGGCCCGACGAGAAGCTCGTGCTCCTGATCGGGCGGCTCGTCTACGAGAAGGGCTTTCAGCTCGCCCTCGAGGCGATGCCGGCGCTGATCGAGCGCCTGCCGCGCACGCGCTTTCTGGTCGCCGGGTCCGGTACTCACGAACACGAGCTCCGTCGTCAGGCCGAGACGCTACTCACCGACGACGCGCTGCGCGACCGCCTGGTGGCGGAGGCGCGCGAGCACGTCCTGCGCTTCGACTGGGCCGAGGTCGCCCGCGACACCACCGGCGTCTACGAGCGCCTCGTGGCCTCGCGCCGGCCCGCGCGGACCTAGCCGGGCGTCGGCCCGCCGCGGCTC
>JBJMKM010000072.1:0-24325 GCA_045805825.1 Solirubrobacterales bacterium | reverse complement strand
AGCTCGACCCAGGGCAGGTCGCGGTCCGGCTCGAGCGGCTCGCGGTCGCGCGGCGCGCGGTCGCGACAGAGCCGGTCCGGTTCCCGGTCATCGCGCTAGCCTCACTGCGGATTGGAGCGCGCCGGCAGCCAGGCCCAGCGTCCCACCGAGGGCGGTCCCCCGGAGGGACCGGCAATCGAGCCGGGTGCCGTCCGGCTGCGGGTCGCCGACCTCGCTCTAGAGGGCGAGTTCTACGAGCGGGTGATCGGACTTCAGCCGCTTGAGGTCAACGGCGAGGTCACCAGGCTCGGCGTGGACGGGACGGCGGTGGTGGAGCTCCATCCGAGCGCCACCGCCAGCCCTCGCCCATCCAGCACGACCGGGCTGTTCCACCTCGCGATCGTCGTGCCCGGGCGGGCAGCGCTCGCCCGGGCGCTCGCGCACGTCGTTGGTGCCGGCTGGCGGCTGAGCGGTGCCTCGGATCACCTCGTCAGCGAGGCGCTCTACCTCAGCGATCCCGAGGACAACGGCATCGAGATCTACCGTGATCGGCCGCGGTCGGAGTGGCGCTACGACGGCGACGACCTTCAGATGTCGACGCTGCCGCTCGACCTGGACGGCCTGATCTCGGAGGTCGGAGTATCGCGTGCATCGGACGGCGGCATGGAGGCCGGGACGCGCATCGGGCACGTGCATCTGAACGTCGCGGACCTCGGCGATGCCGAGGAGTTCTATGCCGGCGTGCTGGGCTTCGACGTCACCGTCCGCGGCTATCCCGGTGCCCTGTTCCTCTCCACGGGCGGCTATCACCATCACATCGGCCTGAATACGTGGGCGGGACCCGGGGCTTCTCCCCCACCCGAGGACTCACGCGGGCTCGTGTGGTTCGAGCTCGAGGCGGAGGGCCCGGCGGTGGTGGATGAGCTGAGTGGCCGTTTGGAGCGTGCCGGAGCGGAGGTCGAGGCCCTGCCCGCCGGGATCCACACCCGGGATCCCTCCGGGAACGGCGTGCTGATCAGAACCGCCGCCGCCTGACGTCTCCAGATCGATCCCTTGATTTAGAGCGGTCGGGGATCTAGGGTCGTCAGCGTGAGGCTTCACGGAAGAGGAGCCCTGGCCGCAGGGATGGCCGTCGTCGCAATAGTGGTCGGTGCCGTTGGCGGAGGGACGGCGACAGCGCGCGGAACGGCGTTCAAGCTGGACACCGTCGCGACGTTCAACCAGCCGATGCAGGTGGTGAGCGCCCCCGGGGACAACAGGCATCTGTTCGTCGTGGAGCGCCCCGGCACCATCAAGGTGATCAAGCAGGACGGAACCCACAAGTCAACCGTCCTCGACATCACGGGCCGCGTGAACACAGACGTGGACGGCGGGCTGATGTCGGTCGCGTTCCCGCCGAACTACCAGCAGACGCATCGGTTCTACGTCCACTACAGCGACCCCAACCACGACATAGTCATCGACGAGTACAGGACGACCGACGCGACGCCCTACCACGCTTCAACTGGCTCTCGGAGGCTCGTGCTCCGCGTCCTGCATCGTCACAGCTCCAACCACTACGGCGGCACGCTCATGTTCGGGCCCGACGGGAATCTGTGGATCAGTACCGGCGATGGGGGCTGCTGCTACGACCCGAATGACACCGCGCGCCACCTGAACACTCTCCTCGGCAAAATCCTGCGCATCAACCCGTTCCCGGCTGACGGGAAGCCGTACACGGTCCCCTCCACGAACCCGTTCGTCGGTACTGGGGCGCGACCGGAGATCTTCTCCTACGGCCTGCGCAACCCGTACCGGTTCAGCTTCGACCGCAAGAACGGCCGGATCTCAATCGGCGACGTGGGTCAGGACACGAACGAAGAGGTCAACTACACAACGATCTCGGGGGCCAAGGGTGCCAACTTCGGCTGGCCGCAGTTCGAGGGTTTCGACGAGATCGATCCGGGCCGACCGGGTCCGACGGCACCGGTTGATCCCGTCTTCGACTATCCGCACTCCGATCCCGGCGATGGCTCGGCACATGGCTGTGCGGTGATTGGCGGATTCGTCGTCCGCGCTCCGGACCTCCCGTCGCTCGCCGGTCGCTACGTGTACACCGACATCTGCAACTGGGATCTGCGCATGTTCCAGCCCGCGCTGGGCGGGGTCATCGGCGACACATCTCTCAACATCGAGGCGCCCAACACAGCGGGGTTCGGCGAGGGACCCACCGGGAAGATCTACCTGGCCTCGCTCGACGGCCCGGTCTATCACCTGCGCGAGGCGCCCTGAGCTTCTGAGGTCAGGCCGACGCCTCCTCGGCCCGGCGGATCGCCGCACCCAGCGCCTCGCCCCCGACCAGCCGCTCGAGTCCTCCAGTCAACGCCCACAGCGCCCGCAGCCTCACCGACGCCGCCGAGTCGACCGGGCTAATGCGCGACTCGTTGCAGAGGATGGCGCCGTCGCCGTCCGGCTCAACCCAGTGCGCGATCAGGACCCGGGCGGTCCCTGGCTCGTCCCATGTCAGGAAGTCGTCGGGGCCATGGAGCACGGGGTAGTCGCGGCGCAGCGTCCAGAGCCTGCCGCAGAGCCCGGAGACGGACCACCGGCTTCCCTCGTCGAGCACGGCGAACGGATAGGAGCGCAGGAGATCGCGGAACGGGATTTTGGCCGCGGTACCCGGGATGCGCCACCTGACCGCGCGGCCGAGCACCGGAGAGTCACAGACCCTTACCTCCGCCGCGGCCCGCCAGAGGTGCTCGGGTGTCGCCCCAGCACTGCGCCGATGGCTCCCGCGCACCTGCGGTTCCGGCAACCACTCATCCAGATCGATCATGTGCTCGCGAATTTAGACCCGAAAGGTAAGCTCCACCTAGGGCAAGGAGAGATGCATCTCGCAAGGACTCGCAGGCGCACTGCGATCGTCGCCTTTATCGGTGCGGTCGCGGTCGGCATGCTCGGTGCCGGTGGCGCTTCGGCCGCGGATCCGGCCCCGTTCGGGCACTCGTGCGTGGCGCAGAACGAGGTCCGGTTCTGCCCGACCTCGGGCTCGGCTCAGCGGGTTCCGACGTTCGACGGGGTGCCGCTCGACGTCGACGTGACGCTGCCCGCAGAGGGCAACGGCCCGTTCCCGACGATCGTGATGCTGCATGGGTGGGGCGGCAGCAAGACGAACTTCGAATCGAGCGATCCCGACGGCGACGGGTCGTCGACCTACCACTACAACAACACCTACTACGCCCGCCACGGGTACGCGGTCGTGAACTACTCCGCGCGGGGGTTCGGCAACTCATGCGGCGGCGGACCCGGTGGCGATCACTCCGGACCCTGCGGGAAGGGCTATATCCGCCTCGCCGACCAGCGTTACGAGGCACGCGACACGCAGTACCTACTCGGCCTGCTCGTCGACGAGGGGATCACGAAGCCCAATTCCATGGGCGTCACCGGCATCTCCTACGGCGGCGGGCAGAGCATGGAGCTCGCGTTTCTGAACGACAAGATCCGCAAGGTGGACGGGGACCTTGCGGCGTGGGAGAGCCCCGACGGCACACCCCTTCACATCGCCGCGGCCTATCCGCGCTGGCCTTGGTCCGACCTAGTCGACGCGCTGCTTCCGAACGGCCGCTTCCTCGACACGGGCATCGCCCCGGAGGGGCAGAGCCTCAACCCGGTGGGCGTGCCGATCAAGAGCTACATCTCCGGGCTCTTCGGACTGGGCGCCGCGAGCGGTTACTACTGCGGCACGGCCCCGGCCTCGACGCCCTGCACCGACCGGGAGGCGGACCTCACCACGAGCTTCGCCGAGATCCAGGCCGGCCAACCGCTGAGCGCCGACGCGAAGAACGCGCTGCGGCTGACCTACGAGCATCACGACGCCTACGCACTCAGGTTCGTGCCGGGTCATTCGCGGCCGGCGCCTCTCCTGATCGAGAACGGCTGGACTGACGACCTCTTCCCCCCGGAGCACGCACTGCGCCCATACAACTATCTGCGGGCCGAGTACAACAACTTCCCGGTCAGCCTGCAGTTCGGCGACCTCGGCCACAGCCGCGGCGCCAACAAGTCGGTGACCAACCAGTACCTGAACGGTCAGGCCGCCAGGTTCTTCCAGGCGCGGCTCAAGCGCTACGGGCGCGGGCCGGCCGCGGGATCGGTCACGACGTTCACGCAGACCTGCCCGAAGACCCAGCCCGACGGCGGGCCATTCCAGGCGGAAACGTGGCAAGGCGTCCAGACCGCCGGCGTCGCGTTTGGATCCGACGAGGCCCAGACCTTCACCGGTGAGGGCGGCGACCCGAATGTGGCCAAGCAGTTCGATCCGATCGCGGGCACGAATGACTCCTGCAAGACGATTCCGGCGACCGACGAGCCCAACGATGCCGTCTATCGCCACCGCTTCACCTCGGGCATGACGATGATGGGGCTGCCGACGATTCGGGCCCAGATCGAGACGACGGGGAAGTTCGGGCAGATCGCCGCTCGCCTGTGGGACATCACTCCTGCCGGGCGACAGCGCCTGATCAGCCGCGGCGTGTACAGCCTGCGCAACAACCAGTCCGGGAGGATCGCCTTCCAGCTCCACGGCAACGGCTGGCACTTCGCCAAGGACCACGTCGCCGAGCTCCAGCTTCTCGGCCGCGATACCCCCTACTACCAGGCGGGCAACCGGCCATTCACGGTGACGGTCTCCGACCTGCGGGTGGGCCTGCCGAAGCTGGCCCCGGGTACCGGGCCCTAGGCCCTAAGCCGAGCCCTCGCTCGCCGGTTCGGTGGCCGACGGGATCGCCGCGCCGAGCCACCGCCGCAGATCCGGGACGATCCCGGGGTCGATCGTGTGCGGGACCGGCGACTCCCAGTAGCCGACATCGGCGCCCGCTCCCTCGAGGCGGCGGTGGGCATCGCGGCCGAACTCGACGGAGATCACCGGGTCGGCCGTTCCGTGAGCGATCGCCACGGGCAGCCCCGCGGCGCGCTCGAGCCCTAGCTCGAACCCCTCGACCCTCGGGATGAAGCCGCTCAGGGCCATGATCCCCGCCGGGGTCGGCCGTCCCGGTCCGAGGCCCGTCGCGTAGGACATCACGGCGCCCATCGAGAACCCTCCGAGGACGATGCGCTCCCACGGTACGTCAAGCGCGCCCGGAAGCACGTCGAGCCATGCAGATAGCTCGCGATAGCTGGCGAAGAAAGTCTCGGGGTCCGGGTAGCCGACCCGTCTGACGATGTACCAGTGGGCGCCACCGGGCGGCAGCGACAGCGGCGCCCGTGGCGTCAGCCCTATGAGCCGGTGCTCCGGATCCAGCGCGTCCAGGAGCGGCACGAGGTCGAACTCGTCCGTGCCCCGCCCGTGCAGCAGGACGAGGGCGCCGTCGGGTTCCCCCACAGCCGAGCGGAGCTGGTGCGGCCACGACTCACGCCCCAGGCTCACGCCCGGGACGTGGCTGGCGTGGGCGTCCGGACTCGGCCTAGCCGCAGAGGCCGGGCGGCTGCGATGTCCCGCACTTGTTGGCCCTGAACCGGTTGTCGGTCCCGCTTCCGTCCCAGCGGATGTCGGCCGGCTGGTTGTTGAACGCGAAGTTGTGGGCAATCGTGTCGCTCGAGGGGTCGGAGCCGCCGAACGCCTTACTGGAGATGACCACGATTCCGCCCGCGAACGGTGCCGATGCATTGCGCGGCTTGTTGCCGCGGACCGAGTTGTCCCTCACCACCGTCTGCTTCGCGCCGATGAGGCCGATCCCGGTGCCGGAGATGGGTGGGCCGCCCTCCTCCGGCTTGCAGAACTTGTTGTTCGCCCTGGCCGTGTTGCCCTTGACAAGCCACCTTCGCGCGTCGCCGGGCGCACCGGTGTTGAGGACGCCGATCCCGAGACAGTTGTGGACGACCGTGTTGTTTAGGGCGCGGCCATGTGCCGAGTCGCGCAGGAAGAAACCGAAGGATCCGTTCCCCCGCGCCTTGTTGTGGCGCAGAAGGGCCTTCGCGTGTGGCGAGTCGCCGACGTAGAACCCGGCCTCGTGATTTCCGGTCGCGAGGTTGCGCACGAACTTGGTGCGGATCGAGCTGAAGGCCGCAGCGCCGTACTCGCCGTCGTTCCCGAACCGGTTATGGGTGATGGTCGTGCGCCGGGCGCCGACCGCGATCAGGCCGGTGTCGTCGAAGCCCCGCACGACGAACCCTTTGACGGTCGTGTTCTTGGTGCGCACATGGGCGTCGCCGACCTTGTGCGAGAGGATGCAGATGCCGGAGCCGCCGCCCTGACAGCGCTTTGCGTGCCCGGGCTTGATGACGGTTCCCGCCTTGAGGTCGGCGCCGGCGCCGTTCAGCGTGATGCCGTTGCGCCGGATCGCGACGCTCTGGTGATAGACGCCCTCCTGGACCTTGATCACGTCGCCGCGGTGCGCGTGGTTGACCGCGTGCTGGATCGACTCGCTAGGTGTCACAGTGATCGTGTGGGCCATTCCAGTGGCGGGAAAGGCCAGCAGCGCGGCCCCACCGACGGCGAATGCCAAGAATCGATTTCGCATCACAGCCTCCTCCTCGCGCCTGCCAGGTCGGCGCGAGCTTACTCCAACCCCCCGGGGCATAGGCTCCGCATGTGGACTTCCTGGTCAAGCGCGATGACCTCCACGAGTGCCGCCTGGTGGAGCTCGATAGCGGCCCCCTCGAGTCCGGGCAGGCGCTGCTTCGAGTCGATTCCTTCGCGCTGACGACCAACAACATCACCTACGCCGTTTTCGGCGAGACGATGTCCTACTGGAACTTCTTCCCGGCGGAAGGAGGCTGGGGCCGCGTCCCGGTCTGGGGATTCGCGGAGGTGGACGATCCAGGCGACACCGGGCTCGAGCAGGGGGCGAGGATCTTCGGCTACCTGCCGCCCTCGAGCCACCTGGTGGTTCAGCCGCACAACGCCGACGAGCGGGGGTTCGTCGATGCCGCTCTGCATCGCGCGGAGCTGCCCTCCCCATACAACCACTACGCGTTCGTGACTGCGATGGCGATGTACGACCAGCGGCGCGAGGCAGAGCAGATGCTCCTGTGGCCGCTCTTCTACACGTCCTTCCTTCTCGACGACTTCCTTGGCGGCGAGAACCTCTTCGGGGCGGCGACTGCGGTTCTGTCGAGCGCCTCGAGCAAAACCGCCCTCGGCGCCGCCTTCCAGCTCGCCCAGCGTGAGGGGGTCGAGGTGGTCGGGCTCACCTCTCCCCATCGAGTCGGGTTCGTCGAGGAGGTCGGGATCTACGACAGGGTCGTCGGCTATCCGGAGATCGCCTCGCTGCCCGGCGATCCCGCCGTCTACGTCGACATGTCGGGCGACGCCGAGGTTCGGGCGACGGTACACGAGCACTACGGCAACGCGTTGCAGCACGACGCGGTCGTCGGAGCAACCCACTTCGAGAGCCTCGCGGCCGAGGAGGCCCGCACCCTCCCGGGGCCGCCACCGAAGTTCTTCTTCGCGCCCGACCAGGTCCGCAGGCGGACCGCCGAATGGGGCGGGGACGGCCTCGATTCACGCTTTGCGGACGCGTGGGGGCCCTTCGTCGAATGGGCAGGGAGCTGGCTCGAGGTCGTCACGAGCGATGGCGGCGATGCGGTCAAGGACGCCTATCTGGAGCTGCTCGAGGGGAAGACGGATCCTTCCATCGGACACGTCCTCTCGCTCTAGCGCGCGGTGCGCCCTGCGGCGCCGCGAGCTGAGCACCACGCGGTGAAAAAAGTGGAGGCGGGGAGAATTGCACTCCCGTCTGCGGTCCCCAAGCGAAGGCGTCTACAGGTTTAGCCGGCGCTTTGATCTCGTCTCCCGGGTCCCGCGCCGGCGGGTGAAATCCGGAAGACCAGTCCCCTGAGATGTCCCCTGGCGGCGAGGACGGACCGCGTCGGGTGAGCCCGTTTCTGAAGCCGGAACCCCTCCCCACGGGCCGAAGGAGGGCCGACTCTCACCTACTTAGCTATGAACTAAGCGGCGAGGGCGAACTCATGGTCCGCACGTATTGGTTTTTCCCGGTGTTTAACGAGGCCTCCGGGAACCTCGACCTGCAACCGTTCGCACGGAACGACCACATCGATACTTGTCGCCCCCGTGCTATGTCTCCCAATAGGGTAGCCGGACGGGCATGGGTCAAGGCGAATTCGATGTCGTCGTGATGGGGGCGGGCGCGCCTGGCGAGGTTTGCGCGGGACGGCTTGCCGAAGGCGGCGCAGAGGTCGCCATCGTCGAACCCCACCTCGTTGGAGGCGAATGCTCGTATTACGCCTGCATGCCGTCGAAGGCCCTGTTGCGGCCGGCCGAGGCGCTCGCCGAGGTCCGGAGGGTTCCCGGGGCGGCGGAGGCGCTCACCGGCGACCTCGACGTTGAGGCCGCCCTTCGGCGTCGCGACGAGGTGATTCACGACCTCGACGACTCCGGCCAGCTGCCGTGGCTGGAGGAGCGCGGCATCGAGCTCTTCCGCGGGCCTGGCGCGCTCGACGGGGAGCGGCGGGTGAAGGTGGGCGAGGACGTCCTCGTCGCGCGTAAGGCGGTGGTCGTCGCCACCGGCTCCCACGCGATGATCCCGCCGATCGACGGCCTGAGCGAGGCAGAGCCGTGGGACAACCGCCAGGCGACCACCTCGAAGAGCGTGCCCGAGAGCCTCGTCGTCCTGGGCGGGGGGCCGGTGGGCGCCGAGTTGGCGCAGGCGTGGCGGACCTTCGGCGCGGACGTCGCGCTGATCGAGGCGATGGAGCGCCTCCTTCCAAACGAGGAGCCATTCGCCGCTGAGCAGGTCGCGGGGTCGCTGCGGGACCGCGACATCGACGTCCGCACCGGCACAAAGGCGTGCGCCGTACGCGCCGAGGATGGAGGCGTCGTCGTGGAACTCGAGGGCGACGACAGCGTGCGGGGCGAGGAGATCCTCGTTGCGATCGGCCGCACCGCGCGGACCGATGGGATCGGGCTCGAGAGTGTCGGGCTCGAGGTCGACGGCTGGCTCGAGGTGGACGACCGGATGCGGGTCGGCGGCTCGGACTGGCTCTACGCCGTGGGCGACGTCAACGGGCGCGCGCTCCTGACGCACATGGGCAAGTACCAGGCCCGCATCGCCGCGGACCACATTCTCGGCCGGGACGTCGCCGCGACCGCTGACCGCCGGGGATTTCCCCGGGTGACCTTCACCGATCCCGAGGTCGCGGCGGCGGGGCTCACCCTGGCCGCGGCGAAGGAGGAGGGGATCAACGCACGCGCGGTCGACGTCGAGACCTCCGGGACGGCCGGCGCGAGCTTCCACGCCCGCAACACGCCCGGTACCACGCGCCTCGTGATCGACGAGGATCGGCGCGTGATCGTCGGGGCGACGTTCGTGGGGTCGGAGACAGGGGAGTTCCTCCACGCGGCAACGGTCGCGATCGCCGGCGAAGTGCCCCTCGACGAGCTCTGGCACGCCGTACCGGCTTACCCCACCCGTAGCGAGGTGTGGCTGAAGCTGATGGAGGCCTACGGGCTGTAGTCGGCCGTCAGAGCGTAAGCCGGCGCTTCAGCTCGGTCAGGAACGACTTCGGAAATCCGGGGATGCCGTCGAGCTCGTCGAGCGACTTGAACCCACCGGCTCGATCCCTATAGGCCAATATTCGCCCCGTCTGAGTGACCGAGAGCCGCAGACGGCGCAGGTCCTCGTAGGTCGCCTCGTTCAGATTCAGCGGCTCGCCGCGGGGGTCCGCCGCGAGCTCCGCGCCCTGGTCCGTCTCCTCGGCGGAGTCATCCTCCTCGGACTCCGATGGGCGCGGGATCCAGGTCGGCTGGCTCGCCCCGGCCGCTTCCGTCGATACTGCGACCGATCCGCTGGGATTCGACTCCGGAGGCGGCTCGAAGCTGGCCGGGGCGTCCGGTTCCGGCGTGGTCGCGGCTGGAGGCTCAGGGATAGGTTCGCTCGCGGGCGGCGGCTCCGGGGAGGGACTCGGCGGAGATGGCGACTCCGCCCGCGCGCCTGGCTCGCCGGCCGGCGGCGGCTCGTCGGCCAGATCCGCGATGCGGCCCACGGTTTCACGCGCCCGCTGCTCGGCCTCGGCCGCCCGTTCCTCCGTTTGGGCAATGCGATCGAGGAGCTCACGAAGACGCGTCTCGCGCTCCATCTCCTCGTTCTTCAGCTTCGCCAGCTCCTCTGCGTGCTTGGCGCGTGACTCCGCCTCGCTGGCTCGCGCCTCCGCCTCCTTGAGGCGCATAGCCGCGCGATCGAGCGCTTCGCCGGTCCGTAGCTGGGCGGCCGCAAGGCGGGACTCGGTGTCCTCGATCTCGCGCGCGAGCCCCTGCTCCTCGGTGCGACGCTCCTCGAGTTGCTCCTCGGCGGCGCGCAGCTCCGCCAACAGGGCCTCACGCCGGTCGCTCGTGATCTCGGCGGGCCGCTCCGCCGCCTCGCGATCGGGAGGGGTTGGCGCCGCCGGCGGCTCGGGCTCAGCGGCCGGGGGCGTTGGAGGGGACGGTGGCGGCCCCTCGTCGACGACTCGCTCTGCCGCCTCGCTGATCCGCCGTTCGGCCTCCGCCTGAATACGCGCATCGTCGGGCTCCGGGGTTGGCCCAGCACGCCGCTCGGCCTCGACCAGCCGCGCGAGCGCCTCGCGCTCGGCCGCCTGTTGCATCGACTGCTCCTGCCCCGGCGGCGGGACCTCGGCGGACACGGTGGGCGCCGGCTCCGGAGTGGGAGGCGCCGCTTCATGCGGAGGAGGCTGCGGAGGGCTGGCCGGGGGCTCCGCCGGCGAATCGGCGCCCGGGGCGGGCACGACCTGAGTCGTTGACGGCGTCGCCGGGGCGGCGGCGGTCGGCTGCTCCGGCTGGGCCGCCTGTGGGGCCGCGGGCTGGGCGGGCGTGCGTCGCCCTCGTCGCCGCGACTGGCGGCCCTCCTTCTTCGCCCGTTTCCGCTCCTCGATCGCGCGCTTTCGCTCCTCGATGGCGCGCTGGCGCTCCTGCTTCGCCCGCTCGCGCTCGGCTTTCTTGGCGGCGAGGCGCTCCTGTCGTAAACGCTTGCGCTTGGCGGAGCGCGATTCCGGCTGCGCCGGCGCCGCGGGGACGGGTGCGGCGGCCGCCGCTTGCGGCGTCGCCTGGGCAGCATGCGGAGCCGCGGCGGGTTGACCGCCGGGCGCCGGGACGCCTGGCGCTGGCGCTGGTGCTTGGACCTGTGGCTGCTGCGCCTGAGCAGCCGCGGGCGGAGCGAGCTGTGCGGCCTGCGCGCCACCACGCCGTTTGGCGAGCCGCTCCTGGCGCTTGATCTCTCGCGCGCGCTTGGCCGCCTCCTGAGCCGCCTGGCGCTGGGCTTTCTTCTGCTCGCGCTCGGCTAGCAAACGCTGGCGCCGCTCCTCGCGTGCGCGCTTTCGCTGCTCGCGCTTGCCCAGCGCGGGCGGCGGTCCCTGCGTGGGCGCGGCGGCCGCCTGCTGAGGCGCGCCCGGCGGCGGAGCGGAGGGCGGTGGCACAGACTGTGGTGGCTGATCGCCCTGGCCGGGCGAGTCCGGAGGCGCCGGCCCGGCGCCCGCCTGGGGTGCCGCGGCCGGCGCAGGCGGCTGGGCGGGAGCGGCGGGCGGTTGAACGCCAGCGGGGGTCTCGCCCTCCTGGGGACTCCCTCCCTCGTTCTCCGTCCCCTTTTTCGAGCCGCGGCCGAACAATGGCATCGCCCTAATCGTCGCATGAGTGCGCGCAGCGAGCAGCGCGGACCGATTGCTGAAAGCGAGCGTTCAGCTCAGCGGAGCGGACGATGGCTTGATTCCGCACCCATGGATGCGGGTTTCGGCCATCGCTGAACGTTGGCTCAGCGCAGACGCTGACGGAAATCACGCTCGACCTCGCGCTGGACATCCCGCTTTGCGATCTCACGCCGGCGGTCCCGCTGCTCCTTGCCGCGGGCCAGCGCGAGCTCGACTTTCGCATAGGGGCCGTTGAAGTAGATCCTCGTGGGGATGAGGGTCAGGCCGCGCCGCTCGACTCGGCCGACCAGCCGCTCGATCTCGTAGCGGTGCAGCAACAGCTTCCGAGGCCGCTCCGGATCGTGGTTCTGGCCGGCCGCCGGCGGATACGGCGGGATGTGGGCGTTGCGCAGCCATACCTCTCCGTGGTCGATGAGGGCATATGCGTCTCCCAGCTGAGCCTTCCCCTCGCGAAGCGACTTCACCTCGGTCCCGGTCAGCTCGATCCCGGCCTCCATGCGATCGAGCAGCTCGAACTTATGCCGCGCGCGCCGGTTGGTGGCCACATCGCCGGAAGCGGGCTTTCGCTCCTTCTTCGCCATCGGCTAGCGGCGCTCCCGCCGCCGATCGCGGCGGGCGCCCTGGCGCGAACCGGCCTCCTCGGCCGGAACGAGGTCGACGCGGCCGCGCGGAGCCTCGACGCGGTCGACGCGGACGGTGAGCGGATCTCCGAGCTTGATCTCGCTGCCGCTGCTTCGCCCCACCAGCGCGGTCTCGGTCTCGTTCAGGTCGAAGTGGTCGGAGCGCATCAGCCGCACCGGCATAAGCCCCTCGTAGACATCGCCGAGCTCGCCCCCGAAGCGGACGAAGGCGCCCGCGCCGATGACGCCCGAGACCTCCCCCTCGAACGCCCGCTTCCAGCCGCGCTCGAAGAGCTCGCGGCCGAGCAGGAACGACGAGCAGACGCTATCGGCGTCACGCTCGATCGCCGTCGCCTCCCGCTCCCGCTCCGAGCTTTGCACCGCCGCGTCGCGCACGTCCTCCGGCTCCGCCTCACCGGCGCCCACGGCCGACAGCAGCGCCCGGTGCGCGACGAGATCCGGGTAACGGCGAATCGGCGAGGTGAAGTGCGCGTAGGCGGTGCTCCCCAGTCCTGCGTGGCCCAGGTTTCGATCGGCGTAGTAGGCCTGCTTCAGGGAACGGAGCACAAGCGATGTATACGCGTCGCGGCCGTATCCGCGCCGTGCCGCCTCCTTCGCCACCAGCCGGCTGATGTCGCCCACGAGCTCGCCGGCCTGGGTGGGCGACATGTCGTCCAGGTCCGGGACCGGCGGTGTTGGGACTCCCAGAGACGCGAGCTGCTCGGCAAGCCTTTCGACCCGCCGGGGATCGGGCTGTTCGTGAACCCGATATACGGTCGGCGCCTTGCGGCGCTCGCAGAGCTCCGCGACCTGCTCGTTGGTCAGGATCATCAGGTGCTCGATGAGCTTGTGGGCCTCGGTCTGCGGGACGGAATGGGCGCCCACCACCTGCCCGTCGTCGTCGAACGCGAACTCGGGCTCGAAGGACTCGATCTCCAGGGACCCGACCGGCCGGCGGGCGGCAAGCGCGGCCGCCGCCCGGCGGGCGAGGTCGATCGGATCCCTGACCGCCTGCGGAGGGTGTTGCCGGCCGGCGAAGATCTCGTCGAGCTGGTCGTAGTCGAGCCTCGCGTCGGAGCGGATCCGGCTTCGGTAGAAGCTCGCCGACCGCGGCTCGCCCCGCGCGCCGAGCACGATCTCGGCCGTGACCGCAAGCCGCTCCACGCCCGGTGAGAGGCTGCATGCCTCGTCGCTCAGAACCCGGGGCAGCATCGGCTCGACCGAACCCGGGACGTAGGTGCTGGTGCCGCGACGAAGAGCCTCGGAGTCAAGCCTGGTGCCCGGGCGCACGTGGGCCGACACGTCGGCGATATGGATCCACAGCCGGATTCCGTCGCCCTCCGGCGCCGTGGACACCGCGTCGTCGAAGTCCCGCGCCGTGGCGGGATCGACCGTGAACGTCGGGAGATCCGTGAGATTGCGCCTTGCCGTCGGCAGCTCCGTCGCCGCGACCACCGCGTCCGCGGCCTCCTCCTCGACGGCCCGCGGAAAGCCCCGGCGGGTGCCACGGTCCCATAGCAGCGCGTCCACCACGTCTCGCGCGCGCTCGGCGGAGCCGAGAGCGCGAACCACCCGGGCGCCGCGCGAGCCGAAGTCCACCAGTGCGATGTCGCCCGATCGGACCTTCACCCGCCCGCGCTCCAGGGTGACCTGAGGCCCTCGCTCGAACAGCGGCTCCGCCACCTCGAAGCGCCCGCGCCGCTCGATGCCGGCCACGCGCGGTCCGAGTCCGGCTCCACGCCGGGGACTCAACGGTTCTTGACGGCGAGATCCTCCGCGAGGACGGAAAGGGCCTTCTTGAGCGCCTCGTCGCCGGGGTGGTCAGGCTGGTCGGGAGCGGGCACCTGCGGCTTGATCCCCTTGCCGAGGAGCGAGCTGCCATTCGCCGTGAAATAGCGCCCCACCGTCAGGTCGAGAATGCCTCCGCTCGGCAGCGGAATCACTTTTTGGAATGTGCCCTTGCCGAACGAGCGTGTCCCGACGGTCGTCGCCACATGATGCTCCTCGAGTGCCGACGCCAGGATCTCCGCGGCGGACGCGGAGTTGTTGTCGATCAGCACCACCGTGGGCTTCGAGGGGAGCGGCTCGCCCACGGTGTCGTATACCTGCGAGCCCTGGGTCCGGCCGCGCGTCGACAGGACGCGTTCGCCCTTCTTCAGGAAGAGACTCGCGGCGAGAACGGCCTCGTTCACCTGCCCCCCGGGATTTCCCCGCAGGTCCAGGACCAGGCCCTCCGCGCTCTTCGAATAGAGCCGCTCGATCTGTGAGGCGAGCTGGCCATGGGACCCGGAGCTGAAGGTCGCAAACCGCACGTACGCGACCTTCGAGGGCCCGGCGTGGGCGATGTGGCCGGTGGCGACCGGAAGGTCGACGGTCGCCCGCTTCAGGTGGACCTCATGGGGCTTGCCCGTCCCGCCCGATCGGATCGTCAGCGTCACGGGCGTACCGGGTGGTCCCTTGACGCGGGAGACGGCAACGTCCTCCGAAACGCCGCGGAGCGAATGGCCGTCGACGGCCACGATGACGTCGTTGGGCTTGATGCCCGCCTCCTTCGCCGGGCTGTCCGGAAGAACGCTGCCAACCCGCAGCCCGGCCTTGACGCCGTTCACCGTAAGCCCGACTCCGGAGAACTGTCCCGAGTTCGCCATATCGAACTGCCGGGCTTCCTTGGGATCGAAATAGTGTGAGAAGCGGTCGTCGTAGCGCTTCTTGAGCGTCGAGATCATCCCGTCGATCGAGGCATTGTCGAGCAGCGACGGATCGACCGACCGGAAGTAGTTCTCCTCGATCAGGTCCTGGGCGTCGGCGGAGGACGGGGCATCCGAGGAGAAGCCACCGCTGAGCCACACGAGGGCGACGGCGATGATTGCCGTCGCGATCGCCCCGGCAATGAACCCGGGGATGAAGCCGTCGCCGCCGGAGGCGCGCGAGTCGCTCAAACGCGGAGGAACCGGCGCAGCACGATCCCGCTCCCAAGCATGGAGACGACGATCGAGGCACCCAGCAAGACGATGATCAAAGGCACGAACCCCACAGTCTGGAACTTGTCGATGAGCTCGAAGTTCTTCGCCAGCGGGTCGATGATCGTGAGCTTCCCGATCCACAGCATCGCAACCGCGATCGCGGCTCCCGCCAAGCCGACGATCAGGCCCTCGATTACGAAGGGCCACCGGATGAACCAGTTGGTGGCACCCACCAGCCTCATCACCTCGACCTCACGGCGCCTCGCGTAGATCGAGAGCCGGATCGTGTTGGCGATGAGAAGCAGCGAGACGATCAGGAGCAGGATCGCGATCACGGTCAGCATCACCTTCACCGCGTTGGTGACGGTGCGGATGGCGCTGGCCGTCTTCTGACCGTTGTTGACGACGTCGATCGCGGGGCTGATCGGCTTCGCGTTCTTGGTGTCCGGACTGATCGCGCTCTGGATCGCCGGGAGGTCGTTCGCATTGTCGGGGTGCACGACGATCGAATAGGGGAGCGGATTCTTCCCCTGAAGCTGCGTTATGCCCTGGCCGATCTCGCTCTCACCGACGTTCTCCTTGAGCTTCTTGAGCCCGTCCGCCGGGGTGACGAAGTCCGTGCGCTTCACGCCCTGGATCTTGTCGATCTTCTTCTGGGCCGCAAGCGCCTGCTTCTTGGTGGCGTCCGCATTCATGTACACGTAGAGCGCAAGCTGCGACTGAACATGCTCCGTTGTTGTGGAACTCGCCTTGATGACCGGGATGAAGACGCCGAGCAGGAGCGTCGTCATCACCACGGTGACGATCGCCGCGAGGCTGGGAGACGCGCTGCGGCGCAGGGCGCGGAACGCCTCGGCGATGAAGAAGAAGATCCGGCTCACGCCAGCTCCGGCGGGCTCGTGGCGGGCTCACCGTTCGTGTGACCCTCGGCAACGCCCATCTCGGCGCGCACGCGCACGCCGAACTCGCTGGTGGACTCCTCGTGGTAGGTGGCGCCCGCTTGGTCTCGGACCAGGCGCCCCTCGTCCAGGGCCAGCACGCGCCGCCGCATCTTGTCGACCATCTCGCGGTCGTGGGTGACAACCAAGACCGTCGTCCCGGTGCGGTTGATGCGGTAGAGAAGCTGCATGATTCCGATGGAGGTCTCGGGGTCGAGGTTCCCCGTCGGCTCATCCGCCAGTAGCAGCGGCGGATGGTTGACGAACGCGCGCGCGATCGACACGCGCTGCTGCTCGCCGCCCGACAGCTGGTCGGGATAGTTGTGGACCTTTCCCTGAAGTCCGACGAGGCGCAGGATCTCCGGGACCTTGCGGCGGATGTCGCCGCGCCCGGCCCCCGTCACCTTGAGCGTGTAGGCGACGTTGTCGTAGACGGTGCGGTTCGGCAGCAGCTTGAAGTCCTGAAACACGGTGCCGATCCGCCGGCGCAGGTGCGGAATCCGGCGCTTCGGAAGGCGGTCGATGTCGTGCCCCGCGATCAGCACCTCTCCCCTCGCGGCCCTCACCTCACCGATCAATGTCCTGATCAGCGTCGACTTGCCGCAGCCGGTGGGTCCGACCACGAAGACGAACTCGCCGCGCTGGATCCCGAACGAGACCCGCTCAAGCGCGACATGGCCGCCGGGGTAGACCACCGTGGCATCTCGCAGTTCCACGATCGGCGGGCGCCGGGCGGGTGCCGGGGCCTCGTCGGGCCGCGATCGCGGCTTGCGGTCGTGGTCGGCGCGGTTGCGCCGTCTGCGTGTCGGGAGTAGCGCCATGCGAGCGTTGATTCTTCGACGCCCCCGGCAATCCTTTGCCCGTCCCCCTGGTGCCGGGCCTGCCAACGGAGCGTGCGCGCAAGGGTACCGAAGTCCGTTAGCGGTTCCTAACAGTTGGGCGCGAAGTTGCGCCCGATTCGAATTCGGCATCGAGTGAGTAATTCGACCGCATATAGCGGCTCAATCACTTGCTCGGCGAATCGACCGGCGGCGGGACGCAGCGGCCGACGGCAGCGGCTCCTCCCCCTACTTGCCCAGGGTTGCCGACCGTGGGCGCGCTACGTCCACTCGGGCCCGAAGAGCGGCGGCCGCGACACGATCGGCTTCAGCACGAGCGCCTCCCGGGCCCGGTCGGCGATGCCGCGCGCCGTGAGCCCGAAGTGCTCCATGCAGGCCTCGCCGGTGCCCGAGACACCGAACTCGTCGCCCATCCCGACCGCGAAGATCGGGACCGGGTGCTGCTCGGCCGCCACCTGCCGCACGGCGTCGGCGAGACCGCCCACGACGCGATGCTCCTCGGCGGTGACGCCGACGCCGGTCTTGCTGAGCGACTCCAGGATCGTCTCGGAATGGAGCGGCTTGATGATCGAGACGTTCAGGACCTCGGCCTCGACCCCGTCCTCGGCCTCGAGCGACTCGGCCGCCTCCATCGCGCGCCACACCATGTGGCCGGTGGCGATCAGCGTGATGTCCTTGCCCTCGCGAAGGACGTCGACGCCGCTCCCCAGGGTCTCGGGGATGTCCTCGTAGACGACGGGCGTCGCCGGGCGGCCGAATCGCATGTACATCGGCTCGTCCCGCTCGTAGGACTCGGCGGTCGCGCGGTAGGCCTGGTTGTAGTCGGCCGGAACGACCACGGTCATCTTGGGCATCGCACGCATGAGGGCGATGTCCTCGATCATCTGGTGGGAGGCGCCGTCCTCTCCGAGCGACACGCCGCCGTGGGAGGCGCCGATCCGCACCTTGAGCTCGTTGTGGGCGATGCCCAGACGCACCTGGTCGTAGGCCCGGCCCGCGGCGAAAACCGCGAAGGTCGAGCAGTACGGCACCTTGCCGGTGGCCGCGAGGCCGCAGGCCATCGACATCATGTTCGCCTCGGCGGCGCCGACGTTGAAGAAGCGCTCGGGAAATCGCTTGCCGAACTTGATCGCCTGCGTAGAGACGGCCAGGTCGGCGTCGAGCGCGACGACGTCGTCGTGACTCTCACCCAGGTCCGTGAGAGCGTCGCCGTACCCGTGGCGGGTCGCCGTGGGCTCGGTCTTGGCCTCCGCCGGCATGGCTACGAGTCCCCTCCCTCGGAGCTCTGGAGCGCCTTGGTCTGTTCCTCGAGGGTCCCCATCAGCTCCTCGAGCGCCTCGGTGGCGAGCTCGGGGTTCGGCGGCTTGCCGTGGAAGCCAAAGCGGTCCTCCATCGCCGAGACACCCTTGCCCTTCTTGGTCTGGGCGACGATCGCCGCGGGCTTTCGCACCGTGCGGCTGCGCTCGAGCGATTCGACGACCTGCTCCATGTCGTGGCCGTCGATCTCGACCGTGTCCCAGCCGAAGGCCTCGAACTTGGCGCGAACGTCGCCGATGTCCATGACCTCCTCGGTGGTCCCGTCGGTCTGGAGGTGGTTGTAGTCGACGATCGCGGTGATGTTCGGGACGCCGAAGTGGACCGCCGCCGTGGCGGCCTCCCATGTCTCCCCTTCCTGACAGTCGCCGTCGGACAGGACCCCGAAGACCTGCGCCGTCTCGGCGAGCCCGTCCAGCCGCAGTGCCAGCCCGATCCCGACGCACATCGAGAGGCCCTGTCCCAGGGAGCCGGTGGACACCTCGATCCCGGGCGTGCGACGCATGTCCGGGTGGCCCTGAAGCTGCGCACCGATCTGTCGCAGCCCCATCAATTCCTCCAGCGGGAAGTAGCCGTGCTGGGCGAGCGCGGCGTACTGGATCGGTGCCGCGTGCCCCTTGCAGAGCACAAACCGGTCTCGCGCCGGCCAGTCCGGGTTCTCGGGGTCGTGCCGGAGAACTCGGTAGTAGAGGGCCGTGACGATGTCGGCGGCCGAAAGCGAGGAGTCAAGGTGTCCCGACTTGGCCACGGCGAGCATCCGCACGCAGTCGATCCGCAGCACGGTCGCCCACCGCTCGAGCTCGGCGATCCGCGGCTTCGCGTCGATCCGCTCGGCCAGCTTCGGCGGCGGCTTGGGGTCCGGAACCGGCGTCAGGTGCCTCACGGCGGCGAGGTTAGCGTTGCTTGCCACGAACGGGGCCAGCGTATGGCCGCGGATGGACGGAACCGCCCGGGCAAACTGCCGCAAATTGCGCAGCCGTACGTCAGACGATCACGAGGGACCCGAGCACGTCGCTGATCGCGGCCGAGCCGCGGGCCGCGGCGCCTCGGGAGCCGATGACGGCGTACAGGCAGAACGGCCGGGCTCCGGCGGTGAAGAAGCGCTGCAGGCCCACCTGATCCCCTCGCGGCACCATGAGAGTCTCCGGCCGGAAGTCCCCTGGCGCCAGGGCGCGCGGGACCTCGCGGGAAGCAAACAACCCCTCCCCCGGGACGAGCCGGTCATCCGGCTGGTATTCGACGAGCGCGACGAACGCCCCGGCGGCCGGCATCCTCACGGTCGCCTCTGCGGCAAACTCCCCCTCCGCGCCCGACAAGGGGAAATTCGCCGCATGTAGCGTCGCCAGGTGACCCTGCTCGATGCCGTCGAAGCCCGGAACAAGGGAGGCCTCCGCAGGATTTGCGACCAGGCGCGCTCGCCCGTAGATGCGCCCATCCCACTCGTTGGGAAGGCTCAGCGCGATCCCGTGTGCGCTCAGGCTCACCTCAAACCCTCACGGCCGCGAGAACAGCGGCGACTGCCAGAGCGAGCTCGCCGGCCAATGTCGCGCGCCTCGCGGGGCGCGCCCAACGCCGGAGTCGCCGCCCGAGCTCTTGGAGGGCGCCTGGATCGCGGACCCTTCGCGCGCCGAACAGCGTGGCCGCTCGCGCGGCTCCGAAGGCGGCGCCGATCGCGAGACCCGGCAGTGCGGCACCGGCGAGCCAGCAGGCCGCGAAGGTGACGTAAACCGAGGCGGTCGAGACGATCGTGACCACGCCCGCTCCGAGCTGCGCGCCGAAGCCGAAGCCGTAGACCCAGCCGCGGTAGGCGTTCAGCCAGCGCTCGTCGACCTGACGCCTGATCGTCGGTATCGCGAGGCCGCCGACGCCGAGCTCGATCACGAATGCCGCGCCGAGGAGCCCGGCGAGGAGGTATAGGCGCCATTCGGCGCTTCCACCCGTCGCCGGGCCGATCGTCATGTCGCCGAAGAGCCCCAGCAGGGCACCGACCGCGCCACCCCCGAGAGTGGCTCCGAGCAGCAGGAAGCTGAGGGTGACCACCCACCTGAAGCCGCGGCCCCGCTCGCCGAGCGGAGTGATGCTCGTCAGCATCGACTCGCCTCACGGCGACCAGGTGGAGCGAAGGCCGGCGAGCACCGCGGTCGCCGCGGCGAGGACGAGCAAGGCCGACCCCGTGCTCACTGATCTTCCCTCGATTCGCCTTCAGCGGGGTAGAGGCTCGGGTGACCCGGCCGAATACCCGCGGCGGCGAGCTCCTCGTCGACGCGGCGCGCGCGATCGGAGCCGCCGGCTCGCGAAACCGTCAGCCTCGCCGCCTCCTCCGCGTCGCCGATCGCGTCGCGGAGGAGAGACGCCACCTGCGGCCATGACGACGCGGCGCCCTCACCGAGGATCGCGCCGTCGGCCCCGACGTAAACGAAGTAGGGCGACGTCGGCACGTCGAACTGCCGCCAGGCGTCGGAGGACATCACCACCTCGAGGACTTCGCCCGCCAGCTCCCGCAGCCGCGATGGGCTCTCGTGACTCGAGTCCTTCGTCACCGCAACAACTCGCGCTCCGCCGGGAATCGTCGGCGGCTCGGCCTGGCTGAAGGTCTCCCAGAACCCCTCGCAGGTGAGGCAGCCGCTGGAGAGAAACGCGAGCAGCATCGGCCGGCCGCTTCCGGACCCCACCTGGACGCCGTCGCCACCGAGCGTCATGCCGCTGATCTTCGGCGCCTGGCGGAGCCCCTCCCGCGACGGCGGGTCTGGCAATCCCGGCGCGAGCACGTCCGAATCCCGCTCCTGTGGCGGGCCGAGGCGCCTGAGGATCTCCGCATGGCTTCGAAGCAGCCCCACGACCACGAGCGACAGGAGCACGAGCAAGAGCGTCTCGACCGCAACGAGAATGGTCATGCGGCGGGGTTCTCGCCGAGCACACGCACGTGCTCTTTGTTCAGGCAGCCCGCCTCCTGCCGGCAGACCGCGTTGTCCGTCATATAGGTGCGATTGCAGTTGAAGCCGGGGATGTCAGCCGGGTTGGTGCACGTGACGACGCGACAGCCGACGGCGGTGGTGCCCGGCACCTGCGTATTGCACTGGCCGTACCGGAACACGTTGCAGGCGACGCGCCGCTTGCCACAGGTCCCCTTTGCGCAGTGGCAACCGTCGGGGGCGTGCCTTCCCGGCTTCACGTTGCAGTCCACGTAGTAGCGGACGTTCTGCTCGCCGCAGAGCTTGCTGCCGGGGTAATAGGTGCACTTCCACCACCCGGCCATGTACGACCAGCTCGGGCAGGCGTTCCGCCCGTGGTTGATGGCGCAGCAGAACTCGGTCCAGCCATCCGCGCAGCGGCTCCCCGACGGGCACTTCCCAGGCGCGATCACGGCCCAGGCGCTCTGGGGACGAAGCAGGTAGCGAAGCGGAGCAACCGACAGCGCCGATCCGACCAGAGCCACACGGCTCAGGAAGTCGCGGCGGGAGGATCTCCAGCTCATCTCGTCCCCTCGCTGCCGTATGCGCTCCAGGCTCGCGGCAGCGCCGTGAACGCCAGGTACGAGAGCAGGATCGCGGCTGCCACGCCGGCGATGAGGGCCACGGCCTCAAGCGGCGCGCGGTCGATGGCTGTCGACAGGCTCGGCGGCGGCGAGAGCGCGGCCAGGGCACAGGTAGCGCCGGCAATCAGGTTCACCGCGAGGTGAAGGCGCGACGGCTCGAGCGACGCCGACTCGCCGAAACAGCCGCAGTCGGCGACATCGGCCTTCCGCATGGCCCAGATTCCCGATGCGAGCGCCGCATACGCCAGCGCCAAGGCGACAAGGGCGGGCACACCGGGATCCAGCAGAGCCCAGGCTCCGATCCCGCACTCGAGCAACCCGGTCAACCGCGCGCCGGGCCGCCCCGCGCCAAATCCCGCCCGCGCCATCGCGTTCGCTGCTGGTTCCGGGAATCGGAGCTTTGCGATCCCCGCGATCGCGAGCAACGCCGCGAGGGTCCAGATCACCGGGGCCAGTGCGTCGCTCACTGCGAGCTCGCCTTCAGCTTCGCCCTCTCGCCACCGCGGATGCAGCCGTGTGCCCGGACGCGGAGCTTTCCGGCGAGCGCGGTCGCACGGCCGCCGGAAACGCGCCGGACCTCGAGGCGTGTCTTCGCAACCGAGCGAAAGCGCAGCCCGTCATCGCACCAGCCTCGAAACGGGTCGCTCCCGACGAAGGCGCCCCGCGAGCGATGCTTCAGCAGATCGCGAAAATGCCCGCGCTTCCCCTCCCGATTCATCCGTACGGCGCCGCATACGGCCTCGCCGCACCTTCGTGACTGAAGACGATAGGTCCTGCGCACGCGCGTCCCGCGATGCTCACCGAATGGAGCTCCTCCCGAGGTCACCCGGAGCCGCACAACATACCGGCCTCCCAGGCGCGGCTCGTGGGTGCGGAACTCGCGCGTGACACCGGCGGTGACCCCATCGGCGTTCTCCGCCACGAGGCGATAGTGATAGGTGCGGCCCCAAAAGAGCCCGCCCACCGGGGCGGAGACAGGCACATTCGCCGTTCCGGCGCCGGCGCTCTCGACCGGTGTGGTCTGCGTGAGCGGAGGGGTGCGGCCGTAGCGGAAGTAGTAGGTCGTCTCGGCCCCGTGGGGGTTGACGACCCCGTGCAGCGTCGCGGTGTGGAGCGTGACGTCGGTTGCGGCGCCGGTCTCGGCCGCGGGCGGCGTAGACGGAGCGGGAGCGGCGTTCACCTGCGCGACGCCGGCGACGATGATCACGCCGGCCGCGAGCGATGCCGCGATGCGGCGAATCAGCCTTCTGCGCATCAGTTGAGCCTCGCCTCGAAGCTTCCGCGTCGCCGCCCGGCGGTCGCCAGGACGCTCTCGAGCTGGGCGAGATTGTCGAACGTCCCCTTGGCCAGCACGGTGCCGCTCGAGTCCAGCGCGATCGCGTAGTGGCTCCCGGGAATGCCGAGCTCCCGCCAGGCCTCGGCATCCGCCACCTCGTCGAACACCTCGACGGCGAGGTCAGGCTCGCCGCGCAACGTTTCGATGGCCGCTCCGAGTCCGCGGCAGACGTGGCAGCCCTCCGAGGTGAACAAGGCGAGGCCGATGCCCGCGGACGTCAGCCCGGACATGCGATCGGTGAGCCCGGTGCGGGTGCCCACGGCGGGTCCCTCGTTCGGGATCTCCAGCGCCGACCCCGGACCCAGGCGAAGCCGCAGCATCCCCACCTCGCGCGCGAGCACGAGCACCGCGACTCCCAGGCCGAGGCACGCGAGGAGCGCGATGACGAGGCCCACCGCGAGCCATTCGTCCGTGGACGGGCTGTGCTGCGGGAGGAACGGCAGGACGGCGAAGCAGGCGGCCAGCCCGAGGTTGCGTGCGACGGAGCTCCAGCCGACGACCGAGCGCGAGCCGAAGCACGCGCACGGCGCGCCCGCGCGTCCGCGCAGGATCGCCCCCACGAGTGCGGCCGCGAGCGCGGTCAGGAACGCGGCGGCGAGCCATGCGGCGCTCTCGCTGCCCGCGATCACCTGCGCGGCGAGGCCCAGCTCGACCGCGATCAGCAGGGTCCACGCGGCCCAACGAAGGCGCTCGCCGTGGATGTCGAACGTTCCGAGGGCAGCGCGGCTGGATTCCGGACTGGCCAGCTTGACCACCGCCGACCCAGCCAGGACCGCTCCGAGGACGAGCCGAACGACGAGCCCCACCACAGCCGCAAGCTAGCACCCGGGAAGTGCGGATGCAGGATTCTCGAACGAGCGTCTAGGAGATGCTGACCATGCGCTCGATCGGCACGCGAGCGCGTTCGGCCACGTCGGGCTGGACCTTCACCTCGAAGCGCATCTGCCGCAGCGAGTCCCGGAGCTTCGGCAGGGTGATCATCTTCATGTACTTGCAGGTGGCCATCCGGTTGGCCTCGATCAGGTTGGCGCGCGGCGCCGCCTGCTGCAGCGGGTAGAGCATGCCGTTCTCGGTGGCGACGATGAATTCGCCTTCCGGGTGGGCTTCGACATGGGCCTGCATGCCCGAGGTCGAGAGCAGATGGACGCCCTCGGGATCGATGTCGCC
>JBJMKM010000071.1:0-21483 GCA_045805825.1 Solirubrobacterales bacterium | reverse complement strand
GAGGTCGTGCGCTTCGACGGCTACACGACGGACGAGAAGGTCGCCATCGCCAAGGGCTACCTGTGGCCTCGCCAGCGTGAGCGGAACGGGCTGCGACCCGACGAGGTGGAGATCGACGACGAGGCGATCCGCAACGTCATCACCGAGTACACCCGCGAGGCGGGCGTGCGCAACCTGGAGCGCGAGCTCGGGAAGGCGCTTCGAAAGATCGCCACCCGCATCGCATCCGGTGAGGTCACCCCGCCGGTCCACGTGGACGCGGCGGCGGTCCGCGATGCGCTCGGGCGGCAGCGGTTCTTCCAGGAGGCGGCCGAGCGGACCGCCGTGCCGGGAGTTGCCACCGGGCTGTCCGTCACCGGCGCCGGCGGCGACGTGCTCTTCATCGAGGCGACGGCGATGCCCGGCAACGACGGCGGCCTGGTGCTGACCGGCCAGCTCGGAGACGTCATGAAGGAGTCCGCGCGGATCGCGCTGTCCTTCGTCCGCAGCCGGGCTGAGCAGCTCGGAATCGACGAGGACTCCTTCGAGGACCGTCAGTTCCACGTGCACGTGCCAGCCGGAGCGATCCCCAAGGACGGCCCGAGTGCCGGGATCACGATGACGACGGCGCTCGCATCCCTGCTGTCTGGACGCCCCGTGCGCCACGACGTCGGGATGACGGGCGAGATCACCCTCCAGGGCCGAGTGCTGCCGATCGGCGGCGTCAAGCAGAAGGTGCTCGCGGCGCACGCGGCCGGCCTGCGGGAGGTGATCCTGCCGGAGCGAAATCGTGGCGACCTCGAGGACGTTCCCGAGGACGTGCGCGAACAGGTCACCTTCCATCCGGTGATGACGATCGACGAGGTGCTGGAGCACGCGCTCGAGCCCGCGCCGGTCGAGCTTCCAACGCCCGCTTAGCGGATCGCGAAGCCGCCTAGCGCTCGACCGCGGGCAGCCCGTCGATGCTCGCCGCGTTCTTCTGCCGCTGGTAGTCGCGAAGGGCCTCCGGACCGCCCGTTCGGAGCTTCTTCGCGGCCCAGAGGTCGGCGTGCTCGCGCTGTCCCTCGAAGCTCATGAGCGGGACCCCGTAGCCGCACGAATCCGAGATCCGGATGGCCTCGACCAACACGATCGCGCGCCGGGCCTCCTCGTGCGCCGGGCCCTCGAAGTCGTGACGCTCGAGCAATTCGGCGAACCGGGGGTCGTCGGGAGCGATGACCTCCCCGCGCCCGTGGATCCGCACGATGCGCGGCGGTCCGGAAAACGCACAGAGCATGATCACGATGCGCCCGTTCTCCCGCAGGTGGGCGATCGTCTCCGAGCCGGATCCGACCGTGTCGAGGTAGGCGACGGTTCGCGGCCCCAGCACCCGGAGGCTGCCGATCGGCCCCTTTGGCGAGACGTTGACGTGGCCATCTCCGTCGAGCGGGGCCGTCCCGGTGAAAAACAGGGCCTGGCGGGCGATCCACCCGGCGAGGTGACCGTCGATCTCGTCGAAGACCTTGCCCATCCGCCAAGCCTAGCCAGCGGCGCGCACGGCCACCTGCTGAACTAAGGGCATGGCGTCGAACGCCGTCGAAGCCGAGGGGATCGTCAAGCGCTTCGGATCGACCGTCGCTCTTGACGGCGTGAACCTCGCCGTCGAGGAGGGCACCGTCATGGGGCTCCTGGGCCCAAACGGCGCCGGCAAGACGACGATGGTCCGGGTCCTCGCCACCCTTCTGCGTCCGGACCAGGGAAGCGCATCCGTGTTCGGCCGCGACGTGGTGTCGCAAGCAAGCGAGGTTCGCGAGGTGATCGCGCTCACGGGCCAGTTCGCCGCCATCGATGAGCTCCTGACCGGGCGCGAGAACCTGCGGATGTTCGGCCAGCTGTTCAGGCTCGACCGGCGCGAGGCCTCCAAGCGCGCCGACGAGCTGCTCGAGCGTTTCGACCTCGCGGACGCGGGCGATCGGCTGGCGCGGACCTACTCGGGCGGAATGCGGCGCCGGCTCGACCTGGCTTCGAGCCTGCTGACGCGCCCGCGGATCCTGTTCCTGGATGAGCCGACGACAGGCCTCGACCCCCGCAGCCGCAACCAGATCTGGGAGATCGCGCGAGAGCTCGTCCGTGAGGGCACGACCCTGCTGCTTACGACCCAGTATCTGGAGGAGGCGGACCAGCTCGCCGAGCGCATCGCGGTGATCGACCATGGCCGCGTCATCGCGGAGGGGACCGGCGACGAGCTGAAGGACTCCGTCGGCGGCCAGATGATCTTCGTGCGCCTCGCGAATCCCTGGGACCGCGAGCGCGCGATTGAGGCGCTGACGCGACTCGGCTGCGGCACCCCGGAGCCGTCCGAGCTCGAACGGGAGCTGACCCTGCCGGCGCCGGAGGACGGAATCGGGATGATCGAGCAGGCGGCCCACGCCCTGCGGGAAGCGAGCATCGCGGTGTCGGATCTGGGGCTGCGCCGGCCAACGCTCGACGACGTCTTCCTCACGCTCACAGGCGCCCCCGCCACGGTCGACGGCGCCGGGCCTGATACCGGTGAGCATCCGGCGACCGAGCCGGAGGCCACCGAGGTGCGACCCTGATGGTCTCGCAACTGGCCTGGACGCTTCGCGACGGCTACGTCGTGTCCGTGCGCAACATGCGCCACTTCCTGCGCCAGCCGCAGCTCCTCCTGTTCTCAACGATCCAGCCGATCATGTTCGTGCTTCTGTTCTCGTACGTCTTCGGCGGCGCAATCGGCGGTTCGCTTCCGGAGGGCGTGAGCTACAAGGACTTCCTCCTGCCGGGCATCTTCGTTCAGTCGACCGCGTTTCGGGCGACGCAAACCGCGATCGGGCTTTCGGAGGACATGAAGCGCGGCGTGATCGATCGCTTCCGCTCGATGCCGATGGCGCGCTCGGCGGTGCTCGCCGGCCGGACCCTCGCCGACCTGGTCCGCACCCTCTTCGTGATCGTGCTCATGACCGCCGTCGGCTACGCGATCGGCTTTCGCTTCGGGGAGGGGCCGTTCGAGGCGATCGCATCGATCCTGATCGTCGCCGCGTTCGGCTTTGCGTTGAGCTGGATCTTCGTCTACGTGGGCCTGATCGCGAAGGGGCCCGAAGCGGCCCAGTCCGCGGGCTTCGTCGCAATCTTCCCGCTGGTCTTCGCCAGCTCGATCTTCGTCCCGGTGGACACGATGCCGTCGTGGCTGCAGAGCATCGCCGACGTCAGTCCGGTCACCGCGACAGCGGACGCCGCGCGGGCGCTCGCGATTGGGGGTGACGTCTGGACCCCGCTGTGGCAGGTCCTGGCCTGGGTCGGAGGCATCCTGATTGTGTTCGTCCCGCTCTGCGTGCGGAAGTACCGCCGCCTGCAATAGCCCGCCATCGCGCCCGCGCGGTTTCGGGCTCGAGCGCCTCGGGTACGCGATCCGCATGCGGGTCGTGGTCGTCGGAGCGAGTGGAAACGTCGGTACGAGCGTGCTGGCCGCGCTCGCGGCCGATCCTGACGTCGACTCGATTCTCGGCATCGCTCGCCGCCGACCGCGACTTGAGATTCCGAAGACGGAATGGACCGCCGCGGACGTCTCTGAGGACGACCTGACTCCCCACTTCCAGGGCGCCGACGCGGTGGTCCACCTGGCCTGGGCCATCCAGCCCTCCCGTGACCAGGAGACGGTGCGACGAGTGAACGTCGAGGGCAGCGCGCGGGTGTTCGACGCGACCGCCCGGGCCGGCGTCCCGGCCCTGGTCTACGCATCCTCGGTGGGCGCCTACTCCGCCGGGCCCAAGGACCGCGCTGTCGATGAGTCCTGGCCGACCGAGGGGGTGGTGACCTCGTTCTATTCACGACACAAGGCCACGGTCGAACGCCTACTCGACGAGTTCGAGGCGGGACACGAGGCCGTGCGAGTGGTGAGGCTGCGGCCCGGCCTGATCTTCAAGCGGGAGGCGGCGAGCGAGATCCGCCGCTACTTCGCCGGTCCTCTCCTGCCGAGCGCGCTGGTCCGCGATCGCTTGATCCCGGTGATACCCGACGTGCCCCGGCTGCGCTTCCAGGCCGTCCACACCGATGACGTGGGACACGCCTACCGGCTGGCGATCAAAGGCGAGGCGCGAGGGGCGTTCAACATCGCGGCCGATCCCGTTCTCGATCCGCCACGGCTCGCCGAACTGCTCGGGGCAAGGCTCGTCAAGGTTCATCCCGGTGTCCTTCGCACCGGTGCCGCGCTCACGTGGCGCCTTCGCCTGCAGCCGACGCCCCCCGGATGGCTCGACATGGCGCTCGCCGTACCGGTGATGGACACGTCGCGGGCGCGCACCGAACTCGGCTGGACCCCCACGATCACCTCCGCGGACGCGCTGCTGGAGCTGATGGACGGCATTCGCTCGAGCGGAGGCCTTCCGACACCGCCGCTCGACCCATCCAGCGGCGGGCCGATGCGAGTTCGAGAGCTGAAAACCGGGGTAGGGGGAAAGCCATGAGCGAACGAGGCCAGCAGAACCAGGAACCGCAGGAGAAGGTGCGAGAGCAGATCGAACGCGACCGCCGCGGCGGCAGGGACCTGCCGCCCCCCGGTGACCCGGGCGAACCTCCGCCAAGACCTACCAACCCCGCTTCGGATCCAGACCCCACCGAGTTCCCGGATCCGTACGACAAGCGACCCGATCCGCGCGACCCGGCGGCAGTCGACACGCCCTCCTCGCCCGCGGACCCCGAAGCGCAGGACGAGGACCGGGCGCCGCGAGATCCCAGCACGAGCGATCCGCATCCGCCCCGCGGATACGACCAGGCCAAGCGGAACGATCCACCAGAGCGCTAGGCCGCAGCTGCCCGGCCGGTAGCCTGACCGCGTGTCAGCCCACCTGGCAGGCAAGGTGGTCGAGATCAACGTCTGGCCCGACGATGAGGAGCTGGCGCATCCCGTCGAACGCGTCCGGGCAGTCGCGGGCCGCGGCCTCGAGGGCGACCGTCACTTCTATGAGGGGCCGGGCCTTCAGCCCGAGCGGGACAAAGAGCTCACCCTGATCGCGACGGAGGCACTCGACGCGATGGCTGCCGAGCACGGCATCGAGTTGAGCGCCGCGGACTCCCGCCGCAACCTCGCGACACGCGGGATCGACCTCAACCAGCTGGAGGGTCGCCGGTTCCGCGTGGGCGGCGTCGAATGCGAGGGAATCGAACTGTGCGAACCGTGCCGCCGGTTGGAGCGCCTGACACAGCCGGGCGTCGTCCGCGGTCTGGTCCACCGCGGTGGCCTGAGATGCTCGATCCTGACCGAGGGCGAGATCGCGGTCGGTGACGAGGTCGCTGCCCTTCCGGCATGAGACCGCCTACAGCGGGCGCGATCCGCTGATCACCAGGAGCTCCTCGCTTCGCTGGCCCGGCTCGAGGATGCCGCGACGCTCAAGCATGCCGGCGCGCGCTTCGACGATCGGGCCGAGAGGTCCGGTCCTGCGAGCGAGGACGGCGGCCCTGAGCCCGCTCGCTCCGAGGAGGTCCAGCGTCGCCCGCTCACCCGCCATGTCCGACTGGACGAGCAGCAACCGGCCGCCAGGCGCGAGCCGCGCCGGGGCCTCCCGGCACAGGCGATCGAGCAGCGCGCGGCCGTCGACGCCTGCATCCCAGGCTCGGGCGGCGCCGTGGTCTGGGAGCTCATCGGTCTCGCTGGGTATGTAGGGGGGGTTGGCAAGGATGAGATCGAAGCGCGTATCACCGACCGGCGCGAACAGATCGCCGCGCATCGCGCTGATGCGTGTCCGATTGAGTGCGGCATTCAGCCGCACGTTCAAGACCGCGCGCCGCGCGATGTCGACAGCGGTGACGTCACGGGCGCGGGCGAGCGCCGCGGCGACCGCGAGCACCCCGCTTCCGGTGAAGACATCGAGAACAGAGGCATCCCTCGCGAACCCCCGCTCCCGCATGACCTCGATTAGGAGTCGCGCATCGCTCGGGGGCCGCAGCACCCCGGGCAGAACGACGGTTCGCATCGCATCCGTGGTCACGTGATCCCGGATACCCGCTTCGACGCGGAGACTCTCGAACAAGTCTTCGACGCTCCGGAACCACTCACCATCGGGCTCGAGGAGGAGGTCATGCTGCTCGACCCCAAGACCCTCGATCTCGCCCCCCTCGCCCGTCGGGTGCTGGAGCGGCTCGGCGACGACCCCCGGTTCAAGGGCGAGCTTCCGGCCTCCCAGATCGAGATCCTCACCGAGCCGGCGCGTACGGTCCCGGAGGCGATAGCGGCTTTGGCCGCGGGCCGAGTGGATCTGGCCGCGGCCTGCGACGGTATCGCGCTGCCCGCCGTGGCCGGGGTCCACCCCTTCGCCGCACCCGAGGGCGATCTAAGCGACGCCGACCGCTACGCCGGCATCCGCTCGGAGTACGGGCGCATTGCCGCGCGCCAGCTCGTGGCCAGCCTTCAGGTCCACGTGGCCGTTGGCGATGCCGCAAGGACACTCGACGTCTACAACGGCCTTCGCGAGCGACTGCCGGAGTTGGCGGCGCTCGCGGCAAATGCCGCCTTTCACGACGGCCGAGACACCGGGCTCGCATCGGTGCGGCCGAAGATCGCCGAGATGCTGCCGCGCCAGGGATTGCCACCTCCCATCTCGAGCTGGGAGGAGTTCGCGGCGGAGCTTCGCTGGGGAGTTGCCTCCGGGGCCGTGCGCGAGCCGCGACTGTGGTGGTGGGAGCTTCGGCCCAATCCGGCGTTCGGGACACTCGAGGTCCGCGTCCCGGATGCCCAAACGACGCTCGCCGACGCGACGGGAGTCGTGGAGTGCGTTCACGCACTGGCGGAATGGCTGGGCAAACGGGACGGACCGGATCGGATCGCTCCGACATGGCGAATCGCGGAGAACCGCTGGTCGGCCGCTCGCCACGGCCTCGACGGAGAGATGGCGGATCTCGACACCGGCCAGGCCGAGTCCACCCGGGTCAGGCTTCGGCACCTGCTAGACGAGGTCGAGCCGGCCTCGGAAGAGCATCCGCTTGCGGAGGCCCGCCGGCTGGTCGAACACAACGGCGCGATGCGCCAGCGCGAGCTCGCCGAGAATCTCGGAATCCGGGGGCTCACGGGATGGCTTGCCGACCATTTCCTCGACGGCGCGTAAGCCGTGCTTCGCTTTTGCGCCACGAGCATCGCGGGTAAGCATCAGGCGTGGCGAAGCTGCCCCAACCGCGCGGGTCGATCAGCGAGCGCCTGCTCGACGCCCTGACCGATCGGCCGCGCGAGCTCGGAGCCGAGCAGATCGAGTCCCCGACGCCGCTGGTCGACGAGGATCTCCAGCTGTCCCTGTACCTCTGCTACGAGCTCTCCTACAGGAGCTTCGACGGCGTCGATCCCCGATGGGAGTGGAACCCGTCCCTGATCGCGCTGCGCGTCGGCCTTGAGTCCCGCTTCGAATCGGCGCTCCACGAGGCCATCGGGACGCCAGGCGAGGAGACGGTCGACCCCGCGGAGATGGACATCGTCCTCCGTGCGATCGCGGAATCGGACGACGGACCATCGCTCTCGCAGTACGTGGAACGGCAGGCGACCGAGGATCAGATCCGCGAGTTCATGATCCACCGCTCCGCGTATCAGCTGAAGGAGGCGGATCCTCACACCTGGGCCATCCCGCGGATGCATGGACCGCCGAAGGCAGCGATGGTCGAGATTCAGGCCGACGAGTACGGCGGCGGGCGAGCCGAGCGGATCCACGCGCAGCTCTTCGCCGACGCGATGGATGCGATCGGCCTCGACTCGGACTATGGCGCGTACCTCGACCGCATTCCGGCGGTGACGCTCGCGACGGTCAATCTCATCTCGCTCTTCGGCCTCAACCGCCGCCTGCTCGGCGCGATAGTCGGCCATCTGGCGCTGTTCGAGATGACCTCGTCCATTCCCAACCGGCGATATGGGGACGGCCTCCGCCGCCTCGGCTATGACGGCGCGGCAACCGAGTTCTTCGACGAGCACGTCCTGGCCGACGCGGTGCACGAGAACATCGCGGCCGTCGATCTAGCCGGCGGTTTGGCCCGCCAGCGCCCGGAACTGTCATCCCAGATCCCGTGGGGGGCTCGCGCGCTCGTCTTCTGCGAAGGTCGGTGGGCTGGGCACCTCCTCGACGCCTGGGAGAGGGGTCGCAGCTCGCTGCTGCCGCAGCCGACCGCGCGGGCGCTGCCTGCCTAGCGGAGCCGTCCGTTCATGTTCATTCCGTCGAGGGCCGGCGGGTTCGCCGATGCGCCATTTAGCTGCGGCGCCGCTCGGGTTCCGTTCTCCAGCCCGCTGGGCGCCTGGAAGTGGATCAGCTTGTGCGTCCCGTCGCACAGCGGTCGGGTTCGAGATTTGCCGCAACGGCAGAGGGCAACGACCTCCCGCTCGATGATGATCTCCCCGCCATCCTGATCCTGGATTCGCACCGGCCCTCTCACCAGCAGAGGCCCGTCCCGGTACGGGGTGATCACGGTCTCCTCAGCCGACCGTCTGCCGCTCGCGCGAGCCATCGGGCTGCACCTCTTCCTCATACGTCGTGACCACGTCGGTGCCGGCGTAGACGGCGACAAAGCGCAGGGGCTCGTCACCGGCATTCCGGACCTCGTGCGGAACTCCCTCCGGGATCAGGGCGACGCCCCCGGCCTCCAACTCGTCAGGTTCCTCCCCGAGGATGACCGACGCGGTCCCGTCGACCACCACGATGGTCTCCTCGGCGCTGTCGGTATGACGTGGCAGGCGCTTGCCGGGCTCGACTTCGAGCAGCGAGCTTCCCGACGCACTAGCGCCGACATCCGGGCCGTGGCCGGACGCGGACCGCCACCGCGCGGACGCATCGCCGTCGATCCAGGCTTCCTGGAAGTCACTCTTCTCGAGGCTTTGGGCGAATCGCTCGGCCACAGTTCCGTCCTTGCGTCGCGGCACGTCGTCCCTTCCCGTCCGTTCCAGGGGTCAAACCCCGGCTCGACGAGGCGGCGAAGGAATCGAACCTTCCGAGCGGTGGGCTTCACCGCCCTGCTGGCTTTGAAGGTGCGTTCGGTCGATCGATCGGAAGTTCCGAGCCAAGACAGATCGGCGCGGTCGTCGTCTCGCCATCTGCTTACCTCCCAAGGAACCCGTCCTTCGCCCCGCTTGGGAGGTGAGCGGTCAGTCGTTGAAGCGGTCCCGCTCAGGAGCGTTCTGGCGCTCGCCCGCCTCGAGATCCTCACTGGGATGAGGCTCGCTCGTGCTCATGCTGCCCGTGGCGACGTGAGGCTCATCGCCGAACGGCCGCTCGTCGGGGTCGGGTGGATCCCGCGGGTCGTCGCGGGAGTCGTACGGATCCGGCCATTCCGTGGGATTCGGCTCGCTCACCGGATGGGAGAGCGCGTGGTGGGGCTCCGGATCGCGCGAGATGTCCCCTGGGTCCTTGCCCGGGGGCTCAGGAAACCCGCTGACCGCCTCTCCCGGTCGGGCCTGTCTTGGTTGCTTGACCGACCGCTTACTGCGCCTGACCGGATCCTTTCGCGCCGATGTCTTGGCGCCGTTGGACGGACCGGACTTTCGCTGAGACTCTGGCTGTGCGGCTTCAGTGGGCGAGGAAGTGCGCTCGCGCTCGTCCGCCACCACCCGTCCCTGGCGTGCAGCATGCTCGCGAAGCTCATCGCTGCCGAGAATCCGTCCGGTCACATCGCGGGCGGTCGCGTCGGCTTTCTCGACCGCGCCCTGGAGGACTCCGCCGAGCGGCACACGGCCGACGACCCAGAGGGTCATGTCAACCGGAATTCGAATGGCTGTGATCATCCCTCCGACCGTCCTCGCGGCTCTTGCCCTAAGTCTCATTGAGGCTCCTTGCACTCGCCTGCTACTCCGCGCCTACTAGGTACCCTGGCCTTCCGGGCTCAACCCCGAAGCGCGTGGGTGTGTGCAGCGATGGCTCGCTTCGACCGATCGCGGCTACCACGGCACCGTCTGCGATGAAGATCTCCACGAGCCGGACCCTGGCGTCGAGAGTGCGAGCCGATCAGCGGGTCGTTCGTTCTGCTTTCGCGCGAAAGCAGAAGGCTCTGTCCGGCCGCGTGCACGCGAGATACTGGGTAGGCGATGTCGCAGGAGAACGTGGAGATCGTGCGGCGTTGGGTGGACGCTTGGGTCGAGTGGTTCGGCTCGGAGCAGGATCCCGATCAATTCGACCAGCTCGCCGACCGGTATATGGCGCCCAATGTGGTGTACGAGGAGGATCCCGTCTGGCCGGACGCCGGGGTCTTTCGGGGCCGCGATGCGGTATCCCGGCGATTCATCGAATACATCGACCTCGTGCATGTCGAGGGCACGAGCGCCGGAGACGTGATCGACGCCGGAGACTTGGTCCTTGCCAAGATTCGGATCGAGATGCTTGGCACCGGCGCGGGAGAGGCGGTCGAGTTCCTCTGGACGTACACCGTGCGGGTCGAGAACAGCCAAGTGACTCATTTCCGAGCCTGGTATGACCCAGGCAAAGCCCTCGAAGCCGCCGGGCTGCAGGAGTAAGCACCACTTCTGCTTTGCGCGAAAGGCAGAAGCGCCAGGCCCACGGTCAGGTCAGAGCGGAGATACTGCGTAGGCGATGTCGCAGGAGAACGTGGAGTTCCTTGAGGGCTTGTTCGCCGGGGCCAAGGAGATGGACAAGCAGACGCTGCTCGATGCCCTGCCCGAGTTGATTGCCCAAACCTGCGATCCGCAGATCGAATGGATAGAGGATCCGCGACGAGCCGACCGGCGCGTCTACCGGGGCCACGAGGGTGTGCGCGAGTCCTTCGAGCGCTGGCTTGAGAACTTCGAGGAGTACGGGTTCGAGGTCGAGCGGATGGTCGACGGCGGCGACAAGATTCTCGTCTACGCCCGCGAGGAAGGACGTGGAAGCCTCAGCGGCGGAATCGTCAGTCAGCGGATCTACGCCGTCTACACCTTTCGAAACGGCAAGGTCGCCCGCTACCAAGAGTTCTACGAGGAGCAGGACGCCCTCGAAGCCGCCGGGCTGCGGGAGTAGGCAACGCTTCTGCTTTGCGCGAAGAGCAGAAACGCACGACGTCGTTGGGGCCAGCTCAGTCTGAGGTCTCGCCGCCTCTAAGCGCGGCCACGTGGGTCGGATTGATGCCGATGGATTCGGCGGTGCTGCGCTCCTTAAACCAGGCCAAACGAGCCTGACCCGATCGAGCGGCATCCGACAGGCCCCTCTCGACCTCGTCCAAGGTCCCTTCGACCGTGTAGACGTCACCGTTTCCGAGCCTGATCTCAGCGTGAGGCATTCGAAGCAACGATGACACACGGCGGGCCCAACCGGGCACTCCTCTTGCTGTGGGATGAGGTGGCTGAACGAGCCTGCCAAGGGAGGAGAATCCAATTGATGCGCCGGAATGATCCGATAGGGAGCCCGCACCGGAAAGGCGAAGATGCCAGCGCCCTCCACCGACGGGATGTGCCCGTCGCTGGGGTGTTGCGCGATTCGATTGTCGGGATCACGTGCTTTCCTGAGCCGCTGCCGAGGAGCGGCAAGCAGAGATGGCGGCGATGGGGGCGCCACTCAAAGCGTCCGTGACGTGACCAGACGCCGCGTGGACCCAACGGAGCCACCGCTTCTGCTTTGCGCGAAAAGCAGAGGCGTCCCGGCGGGCCTCGCAGGTTCGTGAAGGGAACAATCCGGGCAGGGCTGCGGCTGCCGCCGCTTGAGCTGTCCAACAGCCGCAACCTTAGGGAGCGGAGATAGTCACTTTCGTCCGAAGCGGTAACCAGTTATTGCCCGAAGTGGTCGCCGGCGATCCTCCACGGCAGGGCCACCGTGACAGGGGGTGGAACAATGACGAGCGGAGCGGGCGGCCGCTGGGACCGCCCGTTCGCGCCCTTGGTCGCTAGGTGATTACGAGCTGGCCGCTGCGGCCGGCTCGGGCATTGCGCCGATGTTCCTCATGAATCGCAGAGTGTCCCACTGCGTCCACGACTCGGCGACCTTGCCGTCCTCGAAACGGTCGACGTTGATGCCCTCGACCGGATCGCCCTTCTCGCCGGTGGGTGCCTGCCCCATGAGCTCGTTCTCGAACGTGCCGACGCCGCTCCAGCGAATGACGACCTTGTCGTCGACGCCAAACGTGTCGAGGACGGTGAAATGGATGTCCGGGAACGCGTCGCGGTAGCCCGTGATCGTCCGCTTCGAGGCCTCGCGGTCGTCATCGCCGACGACCGGGTCGTGTCCGACGTATTCATCGGTGCAGAGCTCGTCGATCAGGTCGACCTTGCCCTCGTTGAACACGTCTTCGAGCAGCTGCCGTGAAACGGCGATGTTCTCCTGGGTGGTGGCCATTCAGCCACTTCCTTTCGTTGTGGGGGTGCCCCCGGCGGAGCAAGTCGCTCCGGAATTGGGCATCCCTAGTCGAAGCGGGACCGCGGTGAACCGCAGGGCTCTGCCCGACGGCGGTCGCTCCACCAAGCACGATAGCCCTTTGTGGGCATTTGTGCGGGTGGCTACAAATCCGCGAGCAGACCGCAAGGTGAGTCCTCGTTGTGGGACGCCGGGAGGTAGGACGGTTGAAGAGGGCTGGTTTCGCGGACGACGTTTCCTTCATCCGCGATCTTGCTACCGAGATGGAGGCCTTCGCGGTAAGCCCACACCAGCCGAGTATCGATCTCCTCGGAGGCGGCGGGAGTGGGCTAATACTTTCCAGTTTTCCGAACCGCCACTTTGTCGCAGAACGGAACTCTGCTCCTTCGGGTGGAAGCGGGAGCGCCACAATCGACACGTGCACGTGCGCGATGGTTGCGCGATGGTCCCAGCACGCACAGCAACGGAAAACGGCCGAGGCGCACGATTCAACCCCAGCACCGGTCGCGCCGGGCGCCCCCGCTTTTCAGGCCCTTTGGAAGCGAGGCGGCGAAGGAATCGAACCTTCCAAGCGGTGGGCTTCACCGCCCTGCTGGCTTTGAAGGCCAGTTGGGCCACCAGACCCCTGCCGCCCCGCGGCAAGCCTAGGACCTGGCTGCGAATACCCCCGCGTACGCACGCGCAGGAGACCCCATCAAGCCACTAGTTCCCGCGCCGCAGCACGTGGCGGTCGCCTTGACGGACGGTCACCTTGGCCGCGTCCAGGTGCTCGAGTAGCGCCTGGGCGTATTTGCGGGAGGTGCCGAGGGAGTCACGGAGCTCGGGCAGAGTGATCTCACCGCGGGCGTCAGCCAGCTCGAGGGCGCGGGCGCGCAGGGCGTCGAGCGCTTCGCGCGCGTAGTAGGTCTCGTGCGACACGCGCACCGCCAGGCCTCGGTCGACGAGGCGGTCGAGTGCCGCGACGGCCTCCTGGCGGGAAATGCCGATTCGCTCCGCGACCGCCCCGGGGGCCCGAGGCTCCGCGCCGTCGGCCTCGAGGACCGCCAGCATGAGCCGCGCCCTGGCGTCGAGGGGCGCTTGGCGCTCTTCCTCCTCGGCGTCTGCGCCGACGGGTGCACGGCGGTCCTTCGCGTCTTCCCGCTGGCGCTCCTCCTCGGCCAGGACTGCAGCTAGTCCGCGCTCGCGGATCGCCGCCAGGCGTTCGACCGCGGCCGAACGCGGTCCGTGGCGCCTCGGCCCCGGGTCGAGGACGCGTCCACCGCCGATCGTTCGCGGCGGCGCGACCTCGCGCAGCACTAATCGATCGCCGGCACGCGCGACCAGCGGCCCCTCTAGGCGAAGCTGCGCCAGCCCGTCGCGCAGCACGACCGCCCGCGCCGCGACGGCCCTCGTCCCGTGGTGGACCTGAAGGCGATGCCCATCGATGTCGCGTGGCGTGGCCAGCTCGACGTCGAGCCGATAAGACGGCCGCAGTCCCGCGTCGGGTGCTGCGACGACATCGCCGCGCGCCACGTCTCGCACCGCGACGCCGCCGAGATTCAGCGCCACGCGCTGGCCGGCACGCCCCGCGTCGGCGTCTCGGTTGTGAACCTGAACGCTGCGCACGCGCGCCTTGCGCCCAACCGGCAGGATTTCCACCACGGCGCCGGCGGCGACCGCCCCGCTCCAGAGCGTCCCGGTGACCACTGTCCCGATGCCGCGCAGGCTGAACGAGCGATCGACGTGCAGCACCGCTCCGTCGTCGACGGCGTCGCGCGGCGGTTGCTCGCGCTCCACGTCGTCGGCAAGATCCGCGAGAGCCGCGCGCAGGGCGGCAAGGCCCTGGCCGGTGACCGCGCTCACCTCCACGACGGCTGCTCCCGGCACCAGCCCCTGCGCCTCCTCGCGCGCCAGCTCTCGAGGCTCGTCCTCGACGCGGTCGCACTTGGTCAATGCGACGAGCCCGTGCCGCAGCCCGAGCGCCTCCAGCACCTCCATGTGCTCGCGCGTCTGTGGCATCACCCCCTCGTCAGCCGCGACGATCAGCATGAACATGTCGATTCCACTCGCGCCGGCGACCATCGTCCGGATGAACCGCTCGTGGCCCGGAACATCCACCACGCCAAGCGAGCGTCCGCCGGGCAGTTCGAGCTCGGCGAATCCCAGCTCGATGGAGAGGCCGCGCCGCCGCTCTTCGGCAAGGCGGTCCGTGTTGACTCCCGTGAGCGCTTCCACGAGCGCGGTCTTTCCATGGTCGACGTGGCCCGCGGTTCCGAGCGTGAGCGGGATGTGCTCGGTGCGACCCATTCAGGCGAGGTGCTGGCGCACGGCCGCGGCCGCGGCATCGGCCTCCGCGTCGCTAATGGTTCGCGGATCGAGGATCACTCTTCCGTCCTCGACTCGCGCAACGACCGGCGGCTCACCGCGCCGAAGTGCGCCTGCGAGGGCTGCGGCACCCCCGCTCGGTGGCTCGACGGCGCAGGCCGGCCCCTCGAGCTCCATCAACGGCAGGGAACCGCCCCCGGCGCGTGACGTCGAGCGAATGACGCCGGCCGCCGGCCCGATCGCATCGGCCATCCGCTGCGCCCGCTCGGCGAGCTGGGACTCGTCGGCTCGCAGCATCGCGATGGCGGGTATCGAGCCGGGTCCCTCGTCGCGATACAGACGGAGGGTCGTCTCCAGCGCGGCGACCTGGAGCTTGTCCAGGCGCAGCGCCCGTGCCAGCGGATGGGCCCGGCAGACTTCGACCGCGGTCGATCTGCCGGTCAGGATGCCCGCCTGCGGACCGCCGAGGAGCTTGTCGGCGGACCAGCAGACCAGGTCCGCGCCGGCTTCGACGCTCGCGCGAACGGTCGGCTCGTCGCCGATCGGCTCTATCGCCCCGGAACCGAGGTCGTCAATCAGCGCGAGGCCGTGGGCGTCGGCGAGCTCGCGAAGCTCGGTGAGCGATGCCTCCTCGACGAACCCGACCGTACGGAAGTTCGACTGGTGTACCCGCATGATCGTGGCGGTCTCGGGCCCGATCGCGTCCTCGTAGTCGTCCACCCGGGTGCGGTTGGTGGTGCCTACCTCGACCAGGCTCGCCCCCGACTGAGCGAGGATCTCCGGGATCCGGAACGAACCGCCGATCTCCACGAGCTGATTTCGGCCGATCACGACCTCGCGCCCGCCGGCCAAGGCGGCGAGCGCCAGCAAAACGGCAGCCGCGTTGTTGTTCACGGCCAATGCCGCCTCCGCCCCGCTCATCGTGCGCAGGAGCCCCTCGACGTGCACCTGGCGGCTGCCGCGCTCGCCGTCCTCGAGGTCGAGCTCCAGGTTCGAGTACGCGGCGCCGATGCGCGCCGCGGCCTCCGCGGCCTCCGGTGCGAGCGGCGCACGCCCGAGATTCGTGTGGAGGATCACGCCCGTGGCGTTGATCACGGGCCGCAGGCTTCCGCGAGCGAGCATCCGGGCACGCTCGGCGACGACCTCTCGCAGGACAGCTGGGTCCGGGTCGACGGGCTCGCCGTCGCGGATTCGCTCGCGAAGCTCGTCGAGCTCCTCCCGCGCCGCCGCGATGGCGGCAGCGTGCGGCACCTCGCCGACCGACGAGGCCAGGCGCTCGACCGACGGCAGCGCGCGAAGGCGCGCCTGAACGGCATCTGATTGCGGGTTCTCGGTGAGGTCGGCCATGCACCCTCCGGCGATCTGACGCCTGAGCGCCGAGAGTACTCTCCGCCCGTGGCCACGAGTCCGGAACGAGTGCGCCTGACGACGCTCTCACACGGCGCCGGCTGCGCCTGCAAGATCTCGGCGGCCGACCTGCGCGAGGCGCTTCGAGGCCTCCCCGAGCCCGCCGATTCCGAGCTCCTGGTCGGGGCGGCCACCGCGGACGACGCCGCCGTCTATCGGCTGCGTCCGGACCTGGCGATCGTGCAGAGCGCGGACTTCTTCACCCCGATCGTCGACGATCCCTACGACTTCGGACGCATCGCCGCGGCGAACGCCATGTCGGACATCTACGCCATGGGTGCGGAGCCGATGCTGGCGCTGAACCTGGTGGCGTTCTCACTGGCGGAGCACGGCCACGAGATACTGGGCGAGATCCTCCGCGGTGGCCAGGAGATCGCCGAGCAGGCCGGTGTCGCCATCGGCGGCGGCCACTCGATCGACGATCCGGAGCCCAAGTACGGCATGTCGGTCACAGGGACCGTGCATCCGGATGCCGTCGTCACGAACGGCGGCGGGCGGTCCGGAGACCAGCTCCATCTGACGAAGCCGATCGGCGGCGGACTGGTGACGACCGCGGCGAAGCGCGGGCTGGCTGACGAGACCCTCGTTGCCCATGCGATCGCGACAATGACCGAGCTGAACGCCGAGGCGTCGCGAGCGGCAGTTGCCGCCGGGGCCAACGCGATGACCGATGTCACCGGCTTCGGCCTGCTCGGGCACCTACACGAGCTATGTGCTGCGAGTGGGGTCGCGGCGCGCGTTGAGGCGACGGCCGTCCCGGCGATGGAGGGCACCGAGGGTCTTGCCGCCGACGAGCGGTGCATCGCCGGAGGAAGCCGCCGCAACGCGGCCGACGCGGATTCCTTCTCGACCTTCGCAGGTTCGGTGCCAGCCGAGCGGCGAGTCCTGCTCACCGATGCGATGACCTCCGGCGGCCTCCTCGTCGCGGTCTCCCCTCAGCGCTCCTCCGAGACTCCCGGGGTGCGCGTCGGCGAGCTCGTCGAGGGCCCACCCGGAGACATCCGGGTCGAATAGCGACGGCGCTAGGACTGATTCTGCAGGCGGTCGCCCTGCGGGCCGACCGTGTACTTCGGGTCGTTCGCGGAGGCGAAGCCCGCCTTGTAAACGGCCCAGCGCTCGCAGAACGACCCGGCGAGCAGGCAGGCGGCCCCCGTCGCCACCACGGGGCGCGAGCGCTTGGCGCCGGTGGCCATCAACGCCCCGCCGGCGACGGTCAGAGCCTTGGCCGCCTTCGCGAGCTTGCCGGACGCGCCCTCCCTGTACGGCTCGCCGAGCTCGCCCAGCCGCCTCTCCATGAGCTCGGTCATCGCGGACTCGACCACCGCCCCGCCGATCGCCAGCCGGCGGGCCGGGGCGGCGAGCTCTGGCGGAGTGGCAAGCGCCGCCGCCGCGCCCGCGCTTGCCGCGGCGCTGGCCGCGAAGCTGAGCGGAAGCTCCCAGCGCGCCTCGCTCCAGATGGGAACCGCCGTGTTGGAGATCAGCACCGCCGTATAGGTCGCGATCGACAGGCCCAGCGCGCCGGAGGCCGCCGGTGCCGCGCGACCCAGGCGGCCGCCGGGGAATCCGAGGATGGCGCTGGACGCGGCCGGTGCCGTCGCCAGCCCAGCGAGCGTCAAGAGCCAGGACCCCACGTTCATCGGCGACGTGACCTTGAACACCCGCAGCATGTAGATGAATCGCATCGGCTTGCCGAGGTCGGCGGTCAGGAGTAGTGGGCTCACCGAGATCCCTCCCAGGGCGATGAGCCAGGAGTTCCGCGCAAGCTCGCGGTTGCCCGATCGCTCGGCGGCCCAGGCGAAGGCCGCCGACGCGCCGCCAAGGCCGCCCGTGAAGAAGTAGGTGGGGATCTCCCAGGTCCAGATCGGTGGCTTGATGACGGGTCGCCCGTAGTAGGAACGGGGCTCCTCGCGCGGGACCATGGCGCGCTCCCCGCCCTCCCGTCGGCGGCCCCAGCGGCGCTCCCCGACCTTGGTTCGGGTCGCCTGCGTCGTCCGCGGACCGGGGCCCGTCCCGCCGTGGACGTAAGTCGATTCCTCTGGTACGGCCCGCTCGACGTCACCGCGATCGCCGTCGGATCCGCCGGCGCCGCTGGTCATTTGTCGCTCCCGACGAATGACACCGCGACACCCGCCGCCAGCGCGGCCGCGGCAGCCCCCGCGGCGAGCCAGTTGCGCTTCAGATGCCGGGTGGTGACGACCGGATCGGGCGGCAGCCCGTAAACCTCGGGCTCGTCCATCAGCAGGAAGAACGCGCCGAATCCACCGACGCCGTCGTCGGGGTCATGGCCGTAGAGCCTGGCGTCGGCATGGCCGCGATCGTGGAGCTGCCTCTCGCGTGCCGAAGCACGTTCAAGGAGCTCGTCCAGCTCGCCGAACTGGATCGAGTCCGTGGGGCAGGCCTGAGCGCAGGCCGGCTCCATGTCGTCCTGCAGCCGGTCATAGCAGAGCGTGCACTTCCACACGCGACCGTCCTCCTCGCGCTGGTCGAGCACACCGAAGGGGCACGCGACCACGCAGTAACCACAGCCGTTGCAGATGTCCTCCTGCACGACGACCGTCCCGAACTCGGTGCGGAAAAGGGCGCCCGTTGGACAGACGTCTAGGCAGCCGGCCTCGGTGCAGTGCTTGCAGACGTCGGAGCTCATGAGCCAACGGAAGCCCGAGTCGTCGTCGTGCGCGTCGAGCCCGTGCTCGACCAGCTGCTGACGAGCCGCCTCCTTCACCCACGAATCGGGCGCGGCCTCGGTCACGCCGTCGACGGGCACCTTCTGTTCGATGAACGCCACGTGCCGCCACCGGTTGGCGCCGAGGTCGCCGCTGTTGTCGTAGGACTCGCCCGTGAACCCGAGCGACTCCGCCGGGACGTTGTTCCACTCCTTGCACGCAACCTCGCACGCCTTGCAACCGATGCATACCGAGGTGTCGGTGAAGAACCCCATCCTCGGTTTCGCCTCCTCGCCATAGGTGCTGGGCCAGGCCGGGGTCTCGACCACGTGTCCGTTCACTCGCCGTCCCCCCCGGCGGCACGAAGGCGGTAGGAGGCGACGAACTCCGGCAGCGCCTCGCCGCGGGGACGCCGGCCCGGAATGATGTCGCAGCTCGCCGCTTTCACCTCCTGGATGTGGACGTTGGGATCGAGCGCCAGCGAGAAGAGGTCGTTGACGACGTCACCCTTCGCGATGCCGCGGTTGCCCCAGTGGTACGGAACGCCGATCTGGTGGGCGACATGCCCGTCCATCCGCAGCGGCTTCATCCGCTCCGTGACCATCACCCGGGCCTCGATCGCGGTCCGCGACGTCACGATCGTCGCCCAGTCGCCGTGCTCGAGCCCGCGCTCCGCGGCGAGCTCCGGGCTCACCTCACAGAAGAGCTCGGGCTGAAGCTCCGACAGGTACGACAGCGTGCGAGACATGCCGCCCGCCGTGTGATGCTCGGTCAGCCGGTAGGAGGTGAGGACGAACGGGTAGGCGTCTGCCCCCGGCTGGCCGAGGGACGGGTTGTAAGGGTTGGCCACCCGGTCGTAGCGCTGCCGGGTCGGGCTCTGCTGCTGCTCGTAAAGCGGGTTCTCGAACGGCGTCTCGTGCGGCTCGTAGTGGGTCGGCATCGGTCCGTCCACGAGGCCGGCGGGGACGAACAGCCAGCCGAGGCCGTCGGGGTGGAGGATGAATGGGTCGTCGCCGCGAAGCGCCTCGATCCCAGTGGCCTTCTTCTTCGGCTTGTAGTCCGGCGGCTTGTCCGGCTTGCCAGTGTCGGGGTGATCGCGCCCCGTCCACTCGCCCTCGTCTTCGTCCCACCAGACGTAGCGCTTTCGCTCCGACCACGGCTTGCCGTCGGGGTCGGCCGAGGCGCGGTTGTAGAGGATGCGGGTGTCCGCGGGCCACGCCCACCCCCATTCGCGGGCGACCCAATCCTGCTCGGTCCACGGCTTCTTGCGCGCGGTCTGGTTGACGCCGTCCTTGTAGATCCCTGCGTGGATCCACGATCCGCAAGTCGTGGAGCCGTCGTCGGAGAGCTCCTGGTACTTCGGGATCATCTCGCCGTCCGAATCGCGGCCGTTGATCTCCTGCAGTACGGCTTCCGCGTCGGGCTCGTCGTGGGGACCCTGGGTCGGGTAATCCCAGGTGAGGTGCTTGATCGGCCGATCCCGGTGCTTGCGCGAGGAGCGCAGCTTCTCCTGGATCCTCTTGCCCAGGTGGTAGAAGAAGTGGAGCTCCGAGCGGCAGTCGCCCGGCGGCTCGACCGCCTTCTCATGCCACTGGAGGAGCCGCTGGGTGTTGGTGAAGGTGCCGTCCTTCTCGGTATGCGCGGAAGCCGGGAGGAAGAAGACCTCGGTGCCGATGTTCTCGGTCCGGAGCTCGCCGGTCTCGATCTCGGGCGAGTCCTTCCAGAACGACGCCGTCTCGATCTCGTAGAGGTCACGGACGACCAGCCAGTCCAGCATCGACATCGCCTTGCGGTTGAGCTTTCCGTTCGCCGAGCCGACTGCGGGGTTCTCCCCGACGGCGAAGAATCCCTTGACCTTGCCGTCCAGCATCCGGTTCATCGTCGTGTAGTTGGAGTGGTCGCCGTTGATCCGCGGGAGGTAGTTGAAGGCGAACTGGTTCTCCTCGGTCGCGGCATCGCCCCACCAGGCCTTGAGCATGCTCACGAAGTACGAGCGGAGCGATCCCCAGGCGCCCGTCTTCGGGCCCATGTTCTCGATGTAGGAGTCGAGGTCCCCGTGCGACTCGGGGTGCGGCATCGGGATGTACCCGGGCAGGATGTTGAAGAGCGTGGGGATGTCGGTCGACCCCTGGATGTTCGCGTGGCCGCGAAGGGCCAGGATCCCGCCGCCGGGCCGGCCCATGTTCCCGAGCAGCAGCTGCACGATCGCCGCCGCACGGATGTATTGGACCCCGACGGTGTGCTGCGTCCAGCCGACCGAGTAGACGAAGGCCGACGTTCGCTCCCGGCCCGAGTTCTCGCATACCGCCCGCGCGACCTCCAGGAACTGCTCCTTCGGCACCCCGCAGACGCGCTCCACCATCTCCGGCGTGTAGCGCCGGTAGTGCCTGCGCAGGAGCTGGAAGACGCAGCGCGGATCCTTCATCTCCGGGTCCAGCCGCGGCGGATCGCCGCGCTCGAGCTCGATGCCGTGAGCGCCATGGGCCTGCTCGCCTGAGACATCCGCGATCTGCTCGCGTTTGCCGGCGGCTGCCTCCTCCTCCGTCTCGGCATAGCCCCAGCTGGTGATGTCGTAGTAGCCGGTCTCGGGGTCGAAACCCGAGAAGAACCCATCGAGGTCCTCGGTGTCGCGGAACTCCTCCTTGATCACGACAGGGCCGTTCGTGTAGGCCTTGACGTACTCGTCGAACCACTCGCCGTTCTCGAGGATGTAGTTGACGATGCCGCCGAGGAACGCGATGTCGGTTCCGGCGCGCAATGGGACGTGGACATCGGCGAGCGCGCTCGTTCGCGTGAAGCGCGGATCGACATGGATGACCTTCGCGCCGCGCTCCTTGGCC
>JBJMKM010000070.1:0-35952 GCA_045805825.1 Solirubrobacterales bacterium | reverse complement strand
GTCGGCGAGGCCGGCTCCAAGACCCAGGTCCTCGCGATCAACCCGCCCCCCCAAAAGGAGGCCGGAGAGATCATCGAGGACGAGGACACCAACGAGACGGTCGAGAAGATCGTCGCCTGGCTCGACGAAAGGAAGCTTCTCTGATGGCCGGAATCCTTGTCTACGCCCTCCACGACGACGAGGGCAACTTCAACAAGAACTCTCTCGGCGCGATCTCCGAGGCGGCGAAGCTGGCGTCGGAGCTCGGAACCGAGGCGGCCGCCGTGGTGGTCGGTGACGTCCCCGACGACGGCGCGGCCGGACTGGGCGCCTACGGCGCAAAGCGTGTCTTCCGTTCGAAGGAGGCTCCGGAGGGCCTGGCTCAGCCGATTGTCGACGTGATGGCGAAGGTCATCTCCGACGAGGGCTTCTCATACGCGCTGTTCGGCGGCGGCCTGCTCGGCTTCGAGATCGGCGCTGGTCTAACCGCGCGCCTGAACGCCGGCGTGACCATGGAGGTCACCGAGGTGAAGGCGCAGGACGGCAAGCTCGTAGCCGAGCGGCCCGTCCTCCAGGACTCGGCGATCGTCGACGTGGGCTACGTCGGCGAGCCCGGGATCATCATCGGGCGCCTGAACGCGTTCGACGTGAACGAGGGCGATGGCGGCTCGGCCGAGGTGGTCGACGTCGACGTCGAGCTCTCGGACTGGTCCACGAAGGCGCGCATGGTCACGCGCGGCGAGCAGCGCGGTGCCGACGTCAACATCGAGGACGCCGAGATCCTGGTCGGCGGAGGCCGCGGGCTTGGCGAGAAGGACAACTTCAAGCTCGCCGAGGAGCTCGCCGACGCCATGGGCGGCGCCGTGGCGGCGACGCGCGCCGTGGTCGACGCCGGCTGGTACCCGTACGCGGCCCAGATCGGCCAGACCGGCAAGACGGTCGCACCCAAGCTGTACCTGGCCGCGGGCATCTCGGGCGCGATCCAGCACAAGGTCGGCATGCAGAACTCGGAGAACATCCTCGCGATCAACAAGGACCCGAACGCGCCGATCTTCGAGTTCTCCGACCTCGGGGTCGTCGGCGATCTCCACAAGATCCTGCCGAAGCTGACCGAGGCCGTGAAGGCCAAGAAGGGCAGCTAGGCATGGGCGTCGCCCCCGCGGAGTTTCCGCCGCCGGTCGAGCCGGCGGCGGATTACGTAACCGAGCCCACCGACCCCGAGGAAGAGCGGATCGAGGTGGGCCTCGCGATCGTGGGCGGCGGCCCCGCGGGCCTCGCCTGCGCGATCAAGACCATGCAGCTCCTGGAGGACGAGCCGGAGCTGGCGGAGAAGCTCGGCGAGGTGCCCGTCGCGGTGATCGAGAAGGGCAAGGTCACCGGCGCGCACCTGCTGTCTGGAGCGAACATGCGCCCGTCGGCGATGCGGGAGCTCTTCCCGGACCTGGATCCGTCCGAGTGGCCGGTCTACCAGGAGGTGACCAAGGACGCGGTCTATCTCCTCACCAAGAAGCAGGCGTTCCCCCTGAAGCCGATGCCGCCCAACTTCCGCAACCACGGCAACTACGTCACCTCGATCGCCAAGCTCGGCCGCTTCCTGGGTGAGAAGGCCGAGGAGGCCGGCGCCTATCTGCTCACGGAGACCGCCGCCGACAAGCTCCTCGTCGAGGACCGCATCGTGAAGGGAGTTCGCTCCGGCGACAAGGGGCGCGGTCGCGAGGGGGAGGAGCTCTCGAACTTCGAGCCGGGCTCCGACGTGGTGGCCAAGGCCACGGTGCTCGCCGAGGGCACCCAGGGCCATCTGACCGGCGCTGCGATCGACTTCTTCGAGCTCCAGGGCCTTCTTCCCCAGCGGTGGGAGCTGGGGGTGAAGGAGATCTGGGAGGTCGAGAAGCCGCTCGACCGGGTCATCCACACGATGGGGTGGCCGTTGCGCAAGGCCCCGAAGTGGAATGAGTTCGGTGGCAGCTTCATCTACCCGATGGGCGAGGACAAGGTCTGCATCGGGCTCGTCGTCGGCCTCGACTACACCGACGCCTCCCTCTCCGTCCACGATGCCCTCCAAGAGCTGAAGACCCACCCGTTCGTGCGCAAGATCCTCGAGGGTGGCAAGCGCGTGGGGTGGGGTGCCAAGACGATCCCGTCGGGCGGCTTCTGGGCGCTGCCGCGGACGCTGACGGTTCCGGGCATGGTCATCGCAGGCGACGGGGCCGGGATGGTGAACGTGCCGGAGCTGAAGGGCATCCACTACGCGATGCATGCCGGCATGTACGCGGCCGAGGCGATCGTCGATGCCCTGAAGCAGGACACGGTCAACTTCGACGCCTACGACGAGCGGGTCCGCAAGAGCCTGATCGGCGAGGACCTGTACCGCTCGCGCAACATGCGCCAGCCCTTCTCCCGAGGGTTCTTCATGGGCGGCGCGATCGCCAGCGCGATGACAATCACGAAGGGCGCCTTTCCTGGTGGTCGCTGGCACCAGCACCCCGACGCCGACGAGGAGATGGAGATCGACGGCGCGGCGAAGAGCTACCCCAAGCCGGACAACAAGTACACGTTCGACAAGCTCTCCTCGGTGTTCGCGTCGGGCAACGCGACTCGCGACGACGCGCCCAACCACATCAAGGTCCAGCGCCACGTGCCGCGCGAGGTCGCTCAGACGTGGGTCGCGATGTGTCCGGCCCAGGTCTACGAGATTCCCGAGGACCAGCAGGTGAACGGCGCCGCCGAGGTCGACCTGAACATCACCCCCTCGAACTGCGTGCAGTGCGGCGCGATCACGGCGAAGGGCGGACGCCTGACTCCGCCCGAGGGCGGCGACGGCCCGCTCTACCAGGAGACCTAGCTCGCCGAAGCGCGGCTACAGCTCGCGCTCGTACATGAACATCACTGGGCCGTCCGGACCCTGCTCGCGGTTGATGAAGCCGAACCGCTCGTACAGGGAGCGGGCGGCCACGTCGTCCTCGCTGGTCGCGACCTCGATGTAGTCGGCGTCCCGAGCCTTCGCCGTCTCCAGTGTCGCCGTCATCAGCGCCCTTCCGAGGCCTTGGCCTCGGTGCTCGGGCTGGACGTACAGCTCGGCCAGGTAGCACTCGAGGCCCTCCGTCCAGATCGAGGGGCGAAACCGGAGCACCGCCAGTCCCAGCGGTTCGCTTCCCGCCAGCAGGACCACGAAATCGTCGCCGGCCAGCAGCTCGCGCACGCGATCGGCGAGGGCCTCGGGGCCCGGGGTGATCTCGTCGAATTCGATGTTGAAGTCGTGGAGGAGCCTGCCGATGACCTCCGCATCGGCGGCCTCGGCCGGCCGGATCGCGTGCGCTCCGGCGTCCCTTGTCAATTGGCGGCGGTAGTCACCGGTTCGCTGACGAACGAGGCGATCTCCTCGGCCAGGCGCTCGGGCTGGTCCTCGGAGACGAACGTCCTCGAGTTCTCGATTCGCACCAGACGTGCGTTCGGGATCTCGGCTGCGAGGCGCTCGGCGTAGCGGAGCTTGAAGAAGCGGTCTTCCGGAGCCCAGGCGATCAGCGTGGGGCGGTCGAAGCCCCGCAGCTTCTCGGCCGCCTCGATCGTGTAGCGATTCGAGATCGAGCGCAGGAACTTGATCGTGTCGCGGCGGATTCCGCCGTCGCGCAGATAGGGCCGAACCCAGGCATCAAGGACGTCGGTATCGATGTTCTCGGGTGAGATCAGCAGCCCAAACGCCAGCGGCCCGCGCTGCATCGCGCGTAGGCGCGTGGGCTGCACCAGCGCCGTGAGGAGTCCCGGGACCTTGGCCGCGTACTGAAGTGGGCGGAAGAACGGGGGCAGGAAGTTCTCGTATGCGTCGCACGGCGTGAGGACGAGCCGCCCGAGTCGCTCGGGATGGTTCGCGGCCACGATCTGCGAGATCGCCCCCCCGGTGTCGTTCCCCACCAGCGTCACGTCCTCGAGGTCGAGCGCGGCGATGAAGTCGGCCACGATCCGCGCGAGCCCCGGCGGCGTCAGATCGGCGTCCGGCTTCATCGGCTCGCGGTGTGAGCCGAGGGGCAGATCAGGGACCACGCAGCGGAAGCGGTCCTCGAGAAGCGGCGTTACCTTGCGCCACAGCGTTCCGTCGACGAGCAACCCGTGCGCGAAGACGATCGTTGGACCGGAGCCGGATTCGCGGTAATGGATCGTGCCTGCCTCGAGATCGACGCTGTTCGTTCCGGTGCCGGTCGGGACCATGCTGCCTCCTCCACGCGGTAGGTTACGTACAGACTGTACGCACAACCATACAGTCTGTACGGAAACGATGGAACGGACATCGCGCACACAGGCCGAACGCTCGGAGGCAACCCAGAGCGTGCTCGTCTCCACGGCGAGGCGGCTCTTCGCGGAGCGCGGCTATGCCGGCGTCGGGACCGAGGAGATCGTCCGGGCGGCTGGTGTGACGCGCGGCGCTCTGTACCACCACTTCGACGGCAAGGCTGGTCTGTTTGCCGCCGTCTTCGAGCAGATCGAGAGCGAACTGGCGACGCGCTTCGCAGAGGAGGCGCTTTCGGAGCCCGATCCCTTCGAGGCGATGACGGCGGGCCTCGAGCTGTTCCTCGACGTCTGCCGCGAACCGGAGGTCCGGCAGATTGCGCTGCTCGACGCGCCGGCGGTGCTGGGCTGGACCGCCTGGCGGGAGGTCGAGTCTCGCTACAGCCTCGGCTTGATCCGCCTCGGGCTCGAGAACATGGTCAACGCGGGCATCACCCGGGCACAGCCCATCGAGCCGCTTGCCCACGCGATCCTGGGGATGCTCACCGAAGCGGGGCTCTACGTCGCGAACGCCGACGATGCCGATACCGCGAAGGCCGAGATGGGCGAGGTCCTGCGGGGAACGCTCGACGGCCTCAGGACTGCCTGAGGGCCGCCACTACAATTGAAGGGGATGAAGGCCGAGATCCACCCCGAGTACGTACTCGCGCACGTTCGATGCTCGTGCGGCAACGAGTTCTACACGCGCTCCACCAAGCCGGAGCTACACGTCGAGATCTGCTCGGCCTGCCATCCGTTCTACACCGGCAAGCAGAAGCTGGTCGACACCGGCGGCAGGGTGGAGCGGTTCAAGCGCCGCGCAGCCCGCAGCCGCCGCTAGGCATACTCCCCAGATGGCTCGGGAGGGGGTGCCGCAGCCGAACCTGACGGCCGGCGCTCCGGAGCTGAACGGGCGCCCGCAGCTCGCCGAGGCGCGAATGCCCGACGGCAAGCCCGTCGCCAGTCGCGACGCGCCTGTCGGCGGACAGGCCGTGCTGGAGGGCGTGATGATGCGCGGCGTCTCCACCTGGGCCGTCGCGGTCCGCAAGCCCGACGGCGATCTCGCGATCAGCTCCGAGCCGCTCGTCTCGTGGGCCAAGCGCCACCGAGTGCTCCGGCTGCCGATCATCCGCGGCGTCGTGGCGCTCGCGGAGTCGCTCAAGATCGGCTTCCGCGCTCTGGCCATATCGGCGAACGCCCAGATCGAGCCCGAGGAGGGCGAGGAGGAGCCGCAGCCGATCGGCGGGTTCGTCTGGGGCGCGACGATCGTGCTGTCGCTCGCCCTCGCCGTCGGCCTGTTCTTCGTCGTGCCTGTGGGCGCGACCAGCCTGATCAAGGACCAGCTCGGATCGTCGATCCTGTTCTGGCTCGTCGAGGGGGTCCTGCGCACGGCGATCTTCATCGGCTACCTCGTCCTGATCAGCCGGATCGCCGATCTTCGCCGGGTCTTCGAGTACCACGGCGCCGAGCACAAGACGATCTCCTGCTATGAGGCCGGCGATCGGCTCACGCCGGAGCGCGCCGAGCGCTACTCACGCCTGCACCCACGCTGCGGCACGAGCTTCCTCCTGGTCGTGATGGTGGTCGCGATCTTCGTCTTCGCGCCGCTCGGCCTGCCCGCGTGGTACTGGCTGCTCGCCTCGCGGATCCTCGGGATTCCTCTCATCGCCGGGATCTCTTACGAGGTCATCAAGTGGGCGGGGCGCAACCGCCGCAAGCGCTGGGTGCGGGCGGTCATGTATCCGGGCCTGATGCTTCAGAACCTGACGACGCGCGAGCCCAACCGCGAGCAGCTCGCGGTGGCAATTGCCGCGCTGGAGGCCGTCCTCGCGGTCGAGAGCCCGGAGCAGGCCGATCGCGAAGCGGACATCGAGATCGTCGCCTAGCCAGCGCCTAGTTCTCGCAACCGAACAGCGATCCGGTACCCGAGCCCTGCACGCAGGTATCGGTGCCAAGGCCGCCGTAGATCCTGTCATTGCCGTAGCTGCCGTCGAGGACGTCGTCACCCGCGTTTCCCTCCACGCGATCGTTACCTGCCCCGGCGGCAATCTGGTCGTTGTCGTCACCGCCCCTCAGGGTCTCGCGGTTCCCGCCCCCGTAGACCTTGTCCCGCCCGGCACCCGCATCCGTGACATCCGCGAACGGCGACATCGAGGGCGCCAGATACCCGTAGCTGTAGATGGTGTCCGGCCCCCCGCCTCCGTCGATGGTTCCCTCCGCCTGGATCAGGTCCTTGTCATCGCCGCCGTCAGAAACGTTTCCCTCGCCGCGGCGCCCATCGAGCCAGTCGTCGCCGGATCCACCGCTGATGTGGTTCACGCCTTCGGCGGCATGGAGCACGTCGTTTCCGGGCCCGCCGCAGACGAAGTCGTTGCCCTGTCTGCCGAGAATGCCGTCATTCCCCCCACGGCCGACGATCACGTCCCTTCCCGGCGTGCCGCGCAAGTGGTTGTTGGCGTTGTTACCGACGATCGTCGCCGGATGTCCGAAGCACTTCGGCGTCGTGGCTCGAGCGGCCAGGAGGCCCGGTACGATCGCACCGAACCCCGCGAGGACGAGAAGTGCCGTAAGAGCTGCAACCGCACGCTTCGTGATGATTGGTTCAAGGTAGACCGCACGACCCGTTTCGTCAAGGGCCGTCGCCCGGGCTTCACGCGTTGCCGGTCCGAAGAGTCGGCAAACTTAGGGCCATGATCGACCAGCTCGTTGAGCAGATCTCCGAGCGCTTCGCTGAGCTTCAGCGGCAGATGTCCGATCCCGAGGTGATCGGGGACCGCGAGCGCTATGCCGAGGTGGGCCGGGAGTACCGCGACCTCGAGCCCGCGCACGAGCTCGCCGTCGAGTACACGCGACTTCGCGACGACCTCGAGGGAGCGCGGGAGCTCCTGGACGAGGACGGCGACGACCCCGAGCTGCGAAAGCTTGTCTCGGATGCTCCGCAGCGCCTGGAGCAGCTTGCCGAGGGAATCCGCCTGGCGATGGTCGAGCGGGACCCCAACGACGACAAGAACGTGCTGGTGGAGATCAGGGCCGGGGCCGGCGGCGACGAGGCCGCCCTGTTCGCCGGCGACCTGTACAAGATGCTCACGCGGTACGCGGAGCTACGCGGCTTTGCGACCGAGGTCCTCTCCACGTCGCCCGCCGAGGTGGGTGGATTCAAGGAGGTCACGTTCGCCATCAAGGGAGAGGGGGCGTACTCGATCTTCAAGTACGAGGGCGGAACCCACCGAGTGCAGCGGGTGCCGAAGACCGAGTCGCAGGGTCGTATCCACACCTCCACCGCGACCGTTGCGGTGCTGCCAGAGGCCGAGGACGTCGAGGTGGACATCGATCCCAACGACCTGCAGATCGACGTCTATCGCTCCTCCGGGCCAGGGGGGCAGTCGGTTAACACCACCGACTCCGCGGTGCGCATCACTCACGTACCGACGGGAATCGTGGTCTCGATGCAGGACGAGAAGTCTCAACTTCAAAACCGCGATAAGGCGATGCGAGTGCTGCGTGCGCGCCTGTATGAGCAGAAGCTCGCCGCCCAGCAGGCGGAGATAGCCTCGGAGCGGCGGTCGCAGGTCGGCTCCGGTGAGCGCGCGGAGAAGATCCGCACCTACAACATCCCGCAGGGCCGAGTAACCGACCATCGCGTGAAGGTCACCGCACACAACCTGGACGAGATCCTGAACGGCAACGTCCGCGAGTTCACGGACGCGCTCGCGGCCGAGGAGAAGCGCCGGCGCCTGGAAGCGCAGACGGCCGAAGCCGCCTCCTGATGCCGGCGACCACCGCAGGGCGGGTCCGCGAGGCCCTGAGCGCCGCGAACGACGCGTTCGAGGCGGCCGGGGTCGATACGCCGCGTCTGGACGCCGAGGTGCTGCTGGCCGAAGCCACGGGCCACGATCGCGCCAGCCTCGCAGCGGAGCCCGACGCTCCGGTCGAGCCAAGGGCGGCGCGCCGGTTTGGCGAGATGGTGAGGCGCCGGATCCGCCGCGAGCCGGTCGCCTACATCCTCGGACGCAGAGGATTCCGCAACATCGAGCTCGCGGTCGACCGCCGCGTCTTGATTCCCCGCCCAGAGAGCGAGCTGCTGGTGGAGATCGCCGTGGAGCTCGAGCCGAGGAGCGCTCTCGACGTCGGCACCGGCTCGGGAGCGATTGCCCTGGCGGTCGCCGACGAGCTGCCCGGATGCGACGTCGTGGCCACCGACACTTCCGAGGAGGCACTCGAGCTGGCCCGCGAGAACGCCGATGCGCTGGGCCTCGCCGACCGCGTGGCGTTCGAGCTCGGCACGGTGCCGCCGGAGCGTCGCTTCGACCTGGTGCTCGCGAATCTGCCCTACGTCCGCGAGGACGAGCTCGCATCTTTGGATCCCGAGATCACCCAGTACGAGCCGCGCCAGGCGGTCGTCGCCGGCGCCGATGGGCTCGAGGCGATCGCCGTGGTGGCCGCGGCGGCGTCCGCGGCGTTGACGGACCGGGGTGCCCTGGCCTTCGAGGTGGGTGCCGGACAGGCAGGCGCGGTGGCGGAGCTCTTGGTCGACCTCGGGTTCATGCAGGTCGAGGGGCGCCAGGACCTGGCTCAGGTGCCACGCGTGGTGCTCGGCCGCATGAGCGCCTGATGGTCATTCACATCGCGCGGCATGGTGCCGAGCGGGCTCGCGCCGGGCTCGAGCGCTGCATCGGCGGCGGGGGAGTCGCCATCTTCCCCGCCGACACGCTCTACGGCCTCGCGTGCGATCCCATGAGCGAGGCCGCAGTCGAGCGGATCCAGGAGCTCAAGGGCCGCGACGAGGGGAAGTCCTCAGCGGTCATGTTCTTCGCGCCGCTCGCGATGCGCGAGGTCCTCTCGGGGCTGGGCCCACGGACGCGGGACGCGCTCGCTGTGCTGCTTCCCGGACCGGTCACCGCGGTGGTGGCGAACCCGCAGCGTCGCTACCCGCTCGCCTGTCGCGAGGATCCCGAGCGCCTCGGCCTGCGGCTGATCGATGGCCCGCTCGCGGGGGCTCGGTGCGGGATCTTCCAGACCAGCGCGAATCGAAGCGGCGAGCCGGCGCCAAGCCGCTTCGAGGACATCGATCCCGACATCCTCGCGAGCGTGGATCTGGCGATCGACGGCGGTGAGCTGGGCGGCGCACCCTCCACGGTGGTCGACCTAACCGGGTTAGACGGGGAGGGCAGGTGGGGGGTGCTGCGCGAGGGCGCCCTGCCCCGCGCGGAGCTGGATCAGCGCCTCCGCGAAGCGTTTGGTGGTTTGGGTACGCCATAGCGGCCCCAAACCACCAAACGACGCTTGACCGCCTCGAATCCCTGGCGGACCAGCTCCAGGTTGCTCTCGGCCATCACCGCAGTATTGGCCGCCAGGGGCATTGGTATCTTCGGCGGCGATGCCCGAGCTTCCCGAGGACTTCCAGACCGCGCCGCTCGCCGAGATCGATCCGGCGATCGCCGAGGTCCTTCGGCGGGAGCTTCATCGCCAGCAGAACACCCTGGAGATGATCGCCTCGGAGAACTTCGTGCCCCAGGCGGTTCTGGACGCCGCCGGATCGGTGCTCACGAACAAGTACGCCGAGGGCTATCCCGGCCGCCGCTACTACGGCGGCTGCGAGGAGGTCGACGTCGCGGAGCAGCTCGCGATCGACCGTGCGAAGGAGCTGTTCGGCGCCGAGCACGCGAACGTTCAGCCCCACGCCGGCGCCCAGGCGAACAACGCCGCCTACATGGCGATGCTCGAGCCGGGCGACACGATCATGGGGATGGCGCTCGATCACGGCGGCCACCTGACGCACGGGATGAAGCTGAACCTGTCGGGCAAGCTGTATGAGGTCGTCGCCTACCACGTGCGCCGCGAGGACTTCCTCTGCGACATGGAGGAGGTCGAGCGGCTCGCGAACGAGCACAAGCCGAAGGTGATCGTCGCCGGCTGGTCGGCCTATCCGCGCCACCTGGACTTCGCGGCCTTCCGTGAGATCGCCGACGGCGTCGGGGCCAGGCTGATGGTCGACATGGCCCACTTCGCAGGGCTCGTCGCGGCGGGTGAGCACCCGAACCCGGTGCCCTACGCCGACGTCACGACCACGACGATCCACAAGACCCTCTGCGGCCCCCGCAGCGGGATGATCCTCTGCAAGGAGGAGCTGGCCAAGGACATCGACCGCTCCGTCTTCCCCGGCACCCAGGGTGGGCCGCTGATGCACATCATCGCGGCCAAGGCCGTCGCGCTCAGGATCGCGCACTCGGAGCCCTTCCGCGCCCGGCAGCGCCAGACGGTCGCCAACGCGAGGGCATTCGCCGAGGAGCTCATCGCGGGCGGGATCGACGTCCTCACCGGCGGCACCGACGTGCACCTCGTCCTGGTGGACCTCGGCCCGACCGGGCTCGACGGCAAGACCGCGGAGAACCGCCTCGAGGAGGTCGGGATCACGGTGAATCGCAACGCGATCCCGTTCGACGAGCGCCCACCCATGAATCCCTCCGGCCTGCGAATCGGGACGCCGGCGCTGACGACGCGAGGCCTCGGCGTCGACGATCTCCGCGAGATCGCGCAGGTGATCTGCGTCGCACTCTCTGACCGCTTCGAGGCCGAGAAGGACTCACTTGCCGAGCGCACTCGCACGCTGATGGAGCGCTACCCGCTCTACCCGCAGCTCACGGCGACGCCGGTTTAACCCTCAACCGTCCCACCGGCGACCCCGGGAGGTCCCATCGTTGGAGAATGTGTCCATGCCTACGGGGATCGGGGAGACGCTGCGCACAGCACGGCACGACGCCGGCATCGAGCTCGAGGAGGTCGAGAGGACGATCCGGATCCGCAGCCGCTACCTCGCCGCCCTCGAAAACGAGGATTGGGGAGTGCTCCCGGGCAGCGCGTATCTGCGTGGGTTCCTCCACACCTATGGCGACTACCTGGGCCTCGATGGGGCCGCGCTCGTCGAGGAGTACGACCGGCTGGGCGCCGGCGCCGAGCCCGACCATCCGGCGGAGACGCCGTTTGAGCCGCTGCGCCCCGCGTCGGGCGACCGCTTCGTGCGGCGGGCCGTGCCGATCATGGCCGCGGCGGTGGGCGCTCTCGTGATCCTCTTCGTCGTGCTCGCCGTCACCGGTGGGTCGGAGAAGAAGGGAGGCGACCACCGCAATCATCATCGCGGCAAGGGCGGCGATTCTGCGGCGGCCTCGAACACCACCACGACCTCGACGCCCACGGAGGCCTTGGTCATGCTTCAGCCGACCGGGACGGTGTGGGTCTGCCTGGTGAATCATTCGGGAGCTCCTCTCGTCAACGGCGAGACGCTGACCGTGGGCGACGACCGGGGGCCGTTCAAGGACCGGGACATGCAGCTCACACTCGGCAACGGCGAGATCAGAATCGAGTTGAACGGTGACCAGGTGCAGATCCCCTCGGCCTCGGAACCGATCGGCTTCGACCTGACGCCGGAGGGTGCCAAGCCGCTCTCGAGCTCCGCGCGGCCCACCTGCTCGTAGGCGCCGCGGCGTAGCCTGCCCGCACGATGCGCCTGGAGACCGACCTGGAGCGAGTGAGGCTGGGGAATGCCCCGGCGCCGGTGCGTGAGCTCGCAGCGCTGGCAGACGAGGGCGGCGCCGCTCCCGTCTGGATCAAGGACGACGGCGCCTACAGCGAGGTTGGCGGCAACAAGGCGCGCAAGCTCGAGTGGCTCCTGGCCGACGCCCGCCGGCGCCGCAAACGTTCGGTGATCACCGGCGGCGCCCTGGGGACGAACCACGGCCTCGCGACCGCCACGTTCGCCGCCAGGCTCGGCATGCGGACGATCCTCGTCCTCGTTCCCCAGCCCGAGACCGAGCACGTTCGGGCTCAGCTTGCGCGCCTTCGGGCCTCCGGCGCGGAGCTTCACTTCGCGCCCGGGTTCGTGACGTCGTTTCTGGTCGCCGCTTGGCTGATCGCCGCCCGCGCCGGGCGAGGGCAGGGCAGCCCGTATCGCATTCCACCGGGCGGCTCGAACGCCCTCGGGTCGATCGGCTACGTCAACGCGGCATTCGAGCTCGCCGACCAGATCGAGACGGGTGACGTCCCCGAGCCGTCGCATGTCGTCGTGCCGCTCGGCAGCGGCGGCACCTCGGCAGGGCTGCTGGCCGGCTTGCGTCTCGCGGGGTTGCGCTCGCGACTGGTCTGCGTCCTCGTGAGCGACGTCATCCGGATGGACGCGCGGCGGGTCGCTGCTCGCGCCCGGCATACGCTCGCGATGCTTAGCCGCCACGGTGTCGACGTCGGAGGCGCTTCCCCATCATCCGGCGATCTGACGGTCGAGACGGGCTGGCTGGGCCCCGGCTACGGACACTCGACCGAAGCAGGCCAACGGGCGATGCGGCTCTTCGGCGAGCGCGCCGGCGTGGAGCTGGAGCCGGTCTACACGGCGAAGACGGTCGCGGCCCTGCTCGAGCTGAACCGCCGCGGCGCGTTCGGCACGGGCCCCGTCCTCTACTGGCACACGTACAGCCCGCCGGTGGCGCCGTGAACGTTTGGGTCGATTGCACCGCTGCGGCACACCCCCTCGTCCTGCGGCCGATCATCGAGCGCCTGCAGGCACGCGGGCACGATGTCAGTGTCACGGCACGCGAGTACGGCCAGACGCTGGGCGTCCTGGAGCGGCTCGGCATCCCGTACGAGACCGTGGGCAGGCACGCGGGCGCGTCGAGCGTGAGGAAGGTGGGGGCGGTTGCGATCCGAAGTCTCGCGCTGGCTCGGTGGGCGCGGCCGCAGCGGTTCGACCTCGCGGTCGGCCACGGGTCGGTCGACCTGGGTGTGGTTGCCGCGCTTTTGAGGGTTCCGTCGGCGCAGATGCAGGACTACGAGCACGCCGGGCTTCAGCGCCAGCTCGCGTTCCGCGTGGCGCGGCGGGTTCTGGCTCCCGATGCCATCCCGGTGGAGGCGATGCGCCGCGCCGGTGCGAGCGAAGCCAAGCTCTTTCGCTACCCGGGGCTGAAGGAGGACTACTACCTGGCCGACTTCGAGCCGAACGAAGGGGTCCTCGAGGAGCTGGGCGTCGATCGCTCCACCGTGCTGGTTGTGTTTCGGCCGTCGCCGGAGACCTCGGCGTACCACGCGGAAAACCCCCTCGAGGACGGCCTGCTCGACCGGCTCGCGAACGCCCCAGGCGTGACCTGCGTCGTCATCCCCCGCACGGAAGCCCAGGCGTTCAGCGCGCGCGCCAGGGCGGCAGCCGGGATCATCGTCCCCGAGCGGGCGATCGACGCGCAGAGCCTGATCGCCCTTGCGGACCTCGTGGTGAGCGCCGGCGGCACGATGAACCGGGAGGCAGTGGCGCTGGGCACACCGGCCTACACGATCTTCAGCGGCCAGATGGGAGCGGTGGACGAGCGTCTGATCGACGCCGGAAGACTGATCCCGCTGCATGATTCGAGCGAGCTGAAGCTGACCAAGCGCGAGGCGCCGGCAGGCGTGCGGGAGCCGCGCGACCCGGACCTGCTCGTCGACGCCGTCCTGGGCGCCCGCACGCAGCGCTAGGCTCGGCCGCGGGAGAGCTCCGAATTGCTCGTTGACGGAAGACCGCCCGAGATCTTTGCGCTCTATGCGTTCGGAGTCGCCGCGGTCATCGCGTGGGCGCTCGTACCGCTGACCGAGAGGCTCGCGCGCCGCATCAAGGCGATCGACATCCCGAACGAGCGCAGCCTCCATTCAGTCGCGACGCCCAAGCTCGGCGGCCTCGCGATGCTGGCGGGAGTACTCGTGGCGGGCGCGCTGTTTTTGCCCTGGGCCCCGGTGACCCGGGCGATCCTCGCCGGAGCGGCGCTGATCGCCGCGGTTGGCGTCGCCGACGACGTCTTCGACCTGCCGCCGGGGGTCAAGCTCATCGGCCAGATCGCGGCGGCGATGATTCCGGTCTTCAACGGCGTGAACGTCGCGACCTTCACCCTGCCGTTCGTCGGAACCGTCGACCTCACCCACGTGCTGCTTCACAACGTCCCGATACTCGGCAAGGTGACTGTCGGCCAGATCGTGACGGTGGTCGGCTTCGTGGCCGTGATGAACGTGATCAACTTCATCGACGGGGTGGATGGGCTTGCCGCGGGCGTATGCGTCATCTCGGCGCTGACGCTCTCGGTCATCGCGCTCTCGCTCGACCGACCGGGCGCCGGCGTCCTCGCCGCGTTCACGGGTGGCGCCTCACTGGGCTTCCTCCGGCACGGCTTTCCCCCCGCATCCAGCTTCATGGGGGACACCGGATCGAACCTCCTCGGCTACCTGCTCGCGGCGGTCGCGGTGCTCGGCTCGCTGAAGACCAATGCCGTCGTGGCCTTGTTCTTCCCGCTGTGCGTGCTCGCGGTCCCGATCTTGGACTCGGGGTTCGTGATCGCCAAGCGGATCAAGCACCGGCGCCCGATCTACGCCGCCGACCGCTCGCACTTCCACCATCGGATGGCCAACATCGGCTTCTCGCAGCGACGCACGCTCGCCTACCTGTACGGCTGGGCGCTCGTCCTCGCCGGACTTGCGCTCGCGCTTCGCTTCCTTCCGTACAGCGACAACCACGGGCATTTCGATGCATTCTGGACCGCGGTGGTCGTCGCCTGCGGCGTGGCCGCCGTGGCGGCGAGCGTCTACCTCCTGCTGGCGCTCGAGATCCTGAAGCTGCGCCTGTCGCGATTCCGCGAGCTCGTCGGGCTCGGGGTCCCCGTATCGGGACAGGAGGAGATCGACGCAGGCGTGGCGACCGAGCTCGAGACCGGGACATTTCCGGCCGTGGACGCGGAGACGGGCGAGTTCGCGGCCATAGAGAAAGACACCTGAGCGCGGCGAAAACGGCTCTGGCTTGCGCCGAACGCCACTAGTGGCCCGTCTCGGGCCACTACCGTTTTGGATATATTCGCCCGGCCGCCTGGAACCGGGCTCGCCGGGACAGCGCGGCTATCTCTTCCTTTGGACCAGTTCGATTGTTTCGTCCCGACTACGAGACCCCTGATGAGCCAGATGCCCCCTGGGAGGGCAGATGCGGCAGCCGCTGGAGCGCTCCTGATCGCGGCCATGCTGGGCTGCGCTGCAGCGGGGTACGGGCTCGGCTTGCTGGCCGGCCTGGAGGTTCCGCTTGGCCTCGCGGGTCTCTTCGTGGGGCTCGTCGTGGGGGTTGCCCTTGTCTACGCTCGCTTTAGACGGCTCTAGAGGTCTCGGCAGTGGTGGCGTGGCCGGACTGACGCTGCGATACGGCGATCTGGTGCTACTGGCGCTGGCGCTGCCGGCGTTTCTCCTCGCCGGCTGGCCCCTCCTCGGATACGTGGTTGCCGCGGCCGCCTGGCTCACGCAGCGCGGGATCCACCTCATCGCGAGTAGACGCGTGAAGAGCTCGATGGCAAGTGGTAACCGCAGGGCAGCGCTCGGCATCATGGGCGCGAGCACGCTCGGCCGGGTATGGCTGATCGCGCTCGCCGTCCTGGTCGTGGGGCTCGCCGATCGCGAGGCCGGGCTGGCGGCAGCGCTGCTCAGCGCCGCGCTGTTCACGCTCTACTTCGGGAGCCAGGTCCTGGACCGGCTCCTGCACCCCGAGGGCGGTGGGCGATGAAGACGCGCACCAAGGTCCTCATCGGCGCGGGCGTCTACCTGCTCGTCGTGATCCTGCTCGGGGTCATCTTCGGGAGCTCCGGCAAGAACGACGAGTTCCAGCCCCAGAACGAGTTCAAGCTCGAGTCCTGGATCCCGATCCACCTCGGTCCGCTCGATCTGTCGATCAACAAGGCGGTTCTCTATCTGGCACTGGCATCTGGCCTGACGATCGGCACGATGGTCTGGATCTCCCGCCGGATGCAGGCAAAGCCCAACAAGATCCAGATGGCGATCGAGACGGCGTATGACCTGACGCGCAACCAGATCGCCGGACAGAACCTGGAGGGCAACTTCGCCGTCAAGTGGTTCCCGTTCTGCGCCACCCTCTTCTTCTTCATCTGGTTCTCGAACCTGCTGGGCTACGTCCCGCTGCCGACCAACACCCAGGAGACCGTGGAAATCTTCGGGATCGCCGTACCCACGTTCGCCATCTACGCGGCGACAGCGAACATCTCCGTGCCCCTGATGCTCACGCTGATCGTGTGGGTCTCCTACAACCTCGAGGGGGTTCGCAGGCACGGATTCTTCGGCTATCTGAAGACGTGGCTGCCGCCGGGCCTGGAGGACATGAATCCGATCGGCAAGGCCGCGATCTTCTGCATCGAGGCCATCTCGCACTTCGTGCGGCTGATCTCGCTGTCCGTGCGACTGTTCGCGAACATCCTGGCCGGCCATCTGCTGATTCTGTTCATGGGCGGCGGGCTGGCGGTCCTGCTGGGGCTGGCGGCGCTCGGGGCGCTCACGTTCCCGATGGCGTTCGCCTTCTTCATCTTCGAGGTCGTGCTGATCGCCACCCTGCAGGCGTTCATCTTCTCGATCCTCACCGCCATCTACATCGGAGGCGCGACCTCCGCGAGTCATTGAGACACGAAAGGAAACGAAGGAGTGACCATGGTTGACCTCATTGCCCAATCGAGTGGCATCACCGACACCGGGATCACCGATGCCGGCAAGTCGATCGCGCTCGGCGTCGGTGCCGGGCTCGGCTCGATCGGCGCCGGCGTGGGAATCGGAATCATCTTCGGCAAGGAGATCGAGTCCGTCGCCCGCCAGCCCGAGATGAAGGACGAGCTGCAGGCGATTCGCTGGCTTGGCTTCGCACTGACCGAGGCCGTCGCCTTCTACACGTTCATCTTCGGTCTGATCGCGTTCTTCCTCTAGGCCGCGTGGAGCCGATCGGTCAGATGGCACAGCTACCGCTCGCAGCGTCGAGCTTCCTCGTCTCGCCCGGCCTCGGGCTGATGATCTGGACGCTGCTCCTGTTCGGCCTGACGCTGTACGTCCTGTCGAAGGTGGCCCTGCCGCGCATCGGCGAGGCGCTCGAGAAGCGGGCGAACGCGATCCGCGACTCGATCGACGCCGCCGAGAGGCAGCGCCAGGAGGCGGACAGGCTCCTCTCCGAGTACCGCGAGCGCCTCAAGGAGGCGCGCGAGCAGGCGGACGACATCGTCGCCCGCGCCCGCAAGGCCGCGGAGGCTGCCGAGGCGGAGGCCACGGCGGCCGGCCGCGAGAAGCGCGAGGAGCTCGTGGGCGCGGCCCGGCGCGACATCGAGATGGAGACTCGCCGCTCGCTCGAGCGGATCCGCAAGGAGGTCGCCGACCTCACGGTGCTGGCGACCGAGAAGGTCACCCGAAAGTCGCTCGACGACGACGACCACAGGCGCCTGATCGACGAGGCGCTGAAAGAGGTCGACTTCTCGGCGTTGTCGCCGGCCGGAGCCGAGGAAGGGAAGGGCGAGTAGAGGCCCCGATGGAGGAAATCGCTCGCGTATACGCAGAGGCGCTCTTCGAGGTCGCCACCGACAAGGACAAGCTGGACGAGATCCACGACCAGCTTGGCCAGGTGGCGGACGCCATCGCCGAGAACCGCGATCTTCAGGTGTTCCTGTTCAGCCCCTACTTCTCCTCGTCCGAGAAGCGCGACGGGATCGACCGCTTGATCTCGGGCGCGGAGCCGGAGCTCGTGAACTTTCTGAAGCTCCTGGGCGAGAAGCACCGGATGCCGGTCATCTTCCGAATTCGGCGGCGGTTCGACGAGATGTGGGCCAAGGAGGAGCGGCGGCTCACGGTGAGACTGACGAGTGCCGTGGAGCTGCCCTCGAAGACGGTCGATCAGCTGGGTAAGGAGATCGAGAAGCAGACGGGCCAGACGATTGAGCTCACCCGCGAGGTCGACGAGGACATCCTCGGCGGCCTGGTGCTTCAGGTTGGCAACATGGTCCTGGACGCGAGCGTGCGCAACAAGCTCGAGAGATTGAGAAAGGAAGTCGCGAAAGCGGCATAAGGCCGCCGCAGGCGGCCGCGAGAGATTCAAGGAGCTAAGAAAACGTGGAGATCAAGCCGGACGAGATTGCGAGCATCCTCAAAGAGAGGATCGAGGGCCTGGAGACCGAGGGCGCCGACCTCGCGGAGGTGGGAACGGTGCTGTCAGTGGCCGACGGAATCGCGCGCGTCCACGGCCTGGACAACTGCATGTCGCTCGAGATGCTCGAGTTGCCGCACGACGTGACGGGCCTCGCCCTAAACCTCGAGGAGGACAACGTCGGCGTGGTGCTCTTCGGCGACTGGGACCAGGTCGTCGAGGGCGACACCGTCAAGCGCACCGGCAACCTGCTTCAGATCCCCGTCGGCGAGGAGCTCCTCGGCCGGATGGTGGATCCGCTGGGGCGCCCGCTCGACGACAAGGGCGACGTCAACGCCTCAGAGAGCCGCCCGGCCGAGTTCAAGGCGCCCGGAGTCGTGCAGCGCCAGCCGGTGAACACCCCGGTCCAGACCGGGCTCAAGTCGATCGACGGCATGATCCCGATTGGCCGCGGTCAGCGGGAGCTCATCATCGGGGACCGTCAGACCGGGAAGACCTCGGTCGCGATCGACACGATCATCAACAACAAGGACAAGGACCTCGTCTGCGTCTACGTTGCGATCGGTCAGCGGATGTCCACCGTCGTCCAGGTGGCCAACATGCTCGAGGAGAACGGCGCGATGGAGAACACGATCATCGTGGCCGCGGCCGCCGACGAGGCGGCGCCGATCAAGTACATGGCGCCGTACGCCGGTTGTGCGATGGCCGAGTACTTCCTCTACAACGGCAAGGACGCCCTGTGCGTGTATGACGACCTCACCAAGCACGCCTATGCATACCGGCAGATGTCGCTTCTCCTGCGGCGTCCGCCAGGCCGCGAGGCTTATCCCGGCGACGTCTTCTACCTGCACTCGCGCCTGCTCGAGCGCGCGGTGCGGCTGAACGACGACCAGGGCGGCGGGTCGCTGACCGCACTGCCCATCATCGAGACGCAGGCCAACGACGTGTCGGCATACATCCCGACGAACGTCATCTCGATCACCGACGGCCAGATCTTCCTGGAGGCCGACCTCTTCTACAAGGGGACGCGGCCGGCGATCAACGTCGGGATCTCGGTCTCGCGGGTCGGTGGCAACGCTCAGACCAAGGCCATGAAGAAGGTCGCCGGGAAGCTCCGCCTGGACCTCTCGCAGTACCGTGACCTCGAGGCCTTCGCCCAGTTCGGCTCCGAGCTCGATCCCGAGACTCAGCGCGCGCTGGCGCGTGGCGAGCGGCTGGTGGAGATGCTCAACCAAACGGAGCGCCACCCGCTGTCTGTGGCGGACGAGGTCGCCTCGATCTATGCCGGCACCGGCGGCTATCTGGACCGCATCAAGACCGATCGGGTGCAGGAGTTCCTCGACCGGTTGCTGTCGGGCCTGCACTCGGAGCAGGGGGACTTGATGAAGGGAGTCAACGAGTCCGGCGAGCTCTCCGACGAGAACGAGAAGGCCCTGGGCGACGCGATCGCCGAGGCGATCGACGACTTCGGGCCAGACTTCGACGAGGACGGCAAGCCACTCGAGGAGGGCGAGTCCGATCGCGTCCGCGAACGTCCTGATGACGGTGACGAGGAAAAGCAGGAATCCGACGAGGGTGAGTCCGGCGGCGACGAGGAGACCGAGGAGCAGGAGGCGTCGGAGCGCGAGGAGGTTCCGGCATAGCCACGCAAAAAGAAGTCAAGAACCGGATCTCCTCCGTCAAGAACATCCACAAGATCACGCGGGCGATGGAGATGGTGGCGGCTGCGCGCCTGCGGCGAGCCGAGCAGCGGATCGATGCGCTGCGCCCCTACGCACAGGCGATTCGCAAGATGGCCCGCCAGGTGTCGGAGGCCTCCCTGGGGACGATCCCGCGTATCCCGCTACTGGAGAAGCGGGAGCGCATGGAGACCGTCGGCGTCCTGCTGGTCACGGGCGACCGCGGCCTCGCCGGCTCCTTCAACACCCAGATCATCCGCGAGGGCCTGCGGCTGAAGCGGGAGATTCGCGACGAGGCACCGAACGTCGTGTTCTCCGTGGTGGGACGGCGCGGAAACTCGACCATGCAGTTCCGCGGCGAGGACGTGGCGAACTCCTATGTCGGCTTCACCGACCGGCCGGGCTTCGCGAACGCCCGCGAGATCTCCCACGACCTGATCCAGGCTTACGTCGACGGCGAGGTCGACCGGGTCGACCTCGTCTACAACCGCTATGTATCGCCCCTGACCCAGTACGTGCGAAGGCAGACGCTTTTGCCCCTCGAGGAGGCCGAGGTGTACGGCGAGGGCGTGCCGGAGCCCGAGAAGCCCGCGGATGAGGACCTCGCGGAGGCCCACAGGCACGGATCCTGGTTTTATGAGCCGGAGCCGGAGGAGCTCCTGCCGATGCTGTTCGAGGAATACGCGTCGCTGTCGGTGTACAGGGCGCTGCTCGAGTCGGCGGCCTCGGAGCACGGCGCGCGGATGACCGCGATGCGAAACGCGGCGGAGAACGCGCAGGACATGATCCAGAATCTGACGCTCGAGATGAACCGGGTCCGTCAGGCGGAGATCACGCAGGAGATCTTGGAAGTCGTAGCCGGCGCGGAAGCGCTGGGATAAGGAGACGAATGGCTGAGAACAACGGAAACGGTCAGCGCGTAGGACGAGTCGAGGAGGTGACGGGCGTCGTCGTCGACGTGGTGTTCCCCGACGAGGACCTTCCCGAGATCTACCACGCGCTGAAGATCGACGTGCCCGAGGGCGACGGTCGCGACGGGCTCGACCTGGTCCTGGAGGTCGAGCAGCACCTCGGCGACGATCGCATCAAGGCGGTCGCGATGGACTCGACCGACGGCCTTCGCCGCGGCGACGAGGTGGTCGACACCGGCGGACCGATTACCGTGCCCGTGGGCGAGCAGACGCTCGGTCGCCTCTTCAACCTGCTGGGCGAGCCGATCGACGAGGGCGATGCGATCGAGGGAGACACCCGCTGGCCGATCCACCGCCCGGCGCCCGAGGTCGAGGACCTTACGCCCACCCAGGAGATCCTGGAGACGGGCATCAAGGTCGTGGATCTGCTCGCGCCGTACGCGAAGGGCGGCAAGGTCGGCCTGTTCGGCGGCGCCGGAGTCGGCAAGACCGTCCTGATCCAGGAGCTGATCCGCAACATCGCCGAGGAGCACGAGGGTCGCTCGGCGTTCTGCGGCGTCGGCGAGCGCACGCGCGAGGGCAACGACCTGTGGCTCGAGATGAAGGAGTCCGGCGTGCTGGACCGCACCATGCTCGTCTTCGGCCAGATGAACGAGCCGCCAGGCGCCCGCCTGCGCGTGGCCCTCTCCGGCCTGACGATGGCCGAGTACTTCCGCGAGGAGGGCGGCCAGGACGTGCTTCTCTTCATCGACAACATCTTCCGGTTCGTGCAGGCGGGCTCGGAGGTGTCGGCGCTGCTCGGCCGCATGCCGTCGGCGGTCGGCTACCAGCCCACGCTCGAGACCGAGATGGGCGAGCTCCAGGAGCGGATCACCTCGACCCAGCAGGGATCGGTGACGTCCATCCAGGCGATCTACGTCCCCGCGGACGACCTCACGGACCCCGCGCCGGCGTCGGTCTTCGCGCACCTGAACGCTACGACGACGCTCTCGCGGCAGATCTCGGAGAAGGGGATCTATCCGGCTGTGGACCCGCTCGACTCGACCTCCACCATCCTCAAGCCCGAGATCCTGGGTGAGGACCACTACCGCACGGCCACGGACGTCCAGGAGGTGCTGCAGCGCTACCGCGAGCTCCAGGACATCATCGCCATCCTCGGGATCGAGGAATTGTCCGACGAGGACCGGCTGACGGTGAACCGCGCGCGAAAGATCGAGCGCTTCCTGTCCCAGCCGTTCTTCGTCGCCGAGCAGTTCACCGGGCGCGACGGCGTCTACGTCCCGGTCGAAGAGACGGTCCGCGGCTTCCGCGAGATCCTCGACGGCAAGCACGACGACCTGCCCGAGTCCGCCTTCTACATGAAGGGCACGATCGACCAGGTGGTCGAGGACGCCCGCTCCGAGGGCCGACAGGACAAGCCGAAGGACGAGGAGTCCGAAGGCGACGACGAGGAGCGGGAGGACGATGAGGGCGAGGGCGAGGGCTCCGAGGATTCCGGCGCTGAGTCTTCCGGGGATTCCGGCGATGACTCGTCCGGCGACTCCGAGGCGTCCGGCGAGCGCGACGGTGGCGATGACGATGTACCCGAGGAGGCCGGGCCCGGCGAGCCGGAGGGCGAAGGCCAGGCGGCGCGCCAGGCCGGGCAGTAGCTAGCGCGTGGCCGATGACCGCCACACCCTTGAGGCGGAGGTCCTCACCCCCGAGGGCCAGGTCTTCAGCGGCGAGCTGAGACAGCTCTCCACCAGGACCACGGTGGGCGAGGTCGGCATCCTCGCCAGGCATGCGCCGATGGTCGCGCGCCTGGTCCCCGCCGAGCTGCGCCTGCATCCGCCGGATGGCGAGGTGCAGCGCTACGCGCAGGGCGAGGGCTGGCTCGAGGTGTTCGCGAACCGTGCGCGCGTTCTCATCGCAGAGGCGATTCCACCCGACCAGCTCGACGCCGGCGACCTGCGTACGCGCCTCGAGGAAGCGGAGCAGGAGCTGAGTGAGGCGGAGGAGGGGTCCGCCGCGCACGAGATGGCCGAGCGGCAGAAGCGCAGGTTCGAGACGTTCCTCGAGATCGCGGAAGGCGGCGGGCAGTAGGCGGTTGGCGGTCAGGCGGAGGCAGGCCCTGCGTGGCCCGCCCCGCCAGCGGCGAACTGCATACTGCGTGCTGACAATGGAAGCCCGCGCGCTCACAGAGGAGCTGATCGCCTATGACACGTCGACGGTGGAGGGCATCAAGCTGTGCGCCGGTTTCGTCAAGGGCTGGCTCGACGCTCGCGACATCGTGTCCGAGCAGCTGGGGGTGCGCGGACTTCCGGTGACCATGGCCGAGGTGGGGCCCGGTGACGGCCAGCCGGTGGTGCTCCTGCACGGCCACATCGACGTCGTGCCCGGCCGCCAGGAGCAGTTCATGCCGCGGGTCGACGGCGATCGCCTCTACGGCCGCGGCGCCTACGACATGAAGGGGGCACTCGCGTGCCTATTGCTCGCACTGGCCGACCTGCGCGATCAGGACAAGGTACGGGTGCGCCTGGGCATCGTCCCCGACGAGGAATCGGAGGAGGAGACCGACCGCGGGGGGGACCGGCTCGTCGAGGAGGGCTTCGTCGGCGATTTTGCGATTACGGGCGAGCCGACGGACCTCCACGTCGGGGTCGCGGCGAAGGGCGTGCTGGCCATGCGGCTCCTGGTGAGCGGCCGGGCGGCGCACGGCGCGACGCCGTGGGAGGGCGAAAACGCGATTCTGCGTGCCTACGAGGTGTTTCGGGAGCTCGAATCGCTACCGTTTGCGAGCCAAAGCTCGGAGCTCTTCGATCGGCCATCCATCAATCTCGGCCGCATCCTGGGCGGCGACGCTCTGAACAAGGTGCCTGATTCCTGTGTCATCGATGTGGACGTGCGCTACCTCCCCGAGCAGGATCCCGGTGAGATCCTCGCGGAGGTACGCGACCTTCCCGAGACACGCGTGATCTCGACGTTCTCACGCCCGCCCGCGGTCGTCGATCCGGAGCTGCCGTACGTAGTCGCGCTGCGCGAGGCGGCGGGCTCCCAGGGTGACGGGACGGCACGCGGCATCGTGGGACGCGACGGCGCCTCCGACGCGGTCTCGTTCCTGCGCGCCGGTGTGCCCGCGGTCGAGTTCGGCCCCGTTGGCGGCGGGCACCACGGACCTGACGAATGGGTCTCCATACCCTCGCTCGAGAGGTACCGGCGCTCGATCACCGAATTCGTGAGCCAGCTGCCACTGACGGTTCAGCGGATGGCCGCCGAGGAAGAGACGCGATGACCGACAGAGACCACGACGAGCATCGCGATTCACCCGGCGAGGCGACGCCGGAGGAGCCCACCGCGGACGAGGGGCAGGAGGCGCCCGACGCCACGCCCAAGCCGGCGACGTGGGCGGGCCGCCAGCGCAGCCCCGGCGAGGACGCCGGCGAGCCCGAAGAGATTCCCGCCGAGGAGGCGAAGCCAGACGACGCCGCGGATGAGGAGCCCGCAGAAGAGGACGGTGGGTCCGAACCAGGCGGGGAAGAGGCCGAGGACGCGGAGCCCGATACGGCCGAGCGCGTTGCCCAGGACACCGTCGAGGCCGACACGCTCGCGCTCGCCGACCGGGAGGCAGCGCGTGAGGCTGCTCTCGCCGGATTGCGCGCGCGGGCGGCCGAGAACAAGACCAAGCACGGCACCGAGTCGATCACCGCTCCACCGCCGAAGACGGCGGCGGCCGAGGACGGCAAGCCGGACAAGAAGGAGCCCACAGGGCAGACGCCTCCAGTGACGCCGCCGCCCGCCGCCGCTATCGCGGCCGCTCAGGAAGAGCCGGCGCGGCGCGGGCTGTGGCCGCGGTTCGTCGCCGGCTCGCTGCTGATCATCGTGGCGATGGCGACGGCCACGTCGGTCAGCCTTTTCTTCTTCATCAATGGCGTCCTCGCCGACTTCCACGGCGTTCCAGGTGTTGAGAACGCGCTGACCGTCGCTCATCCGGGTCAGCCCCAGACGATCCTGGTCCTGGGGTCCGACGAGCGACCGACCAGTGGGGAGATTGCGCACTCGGACACCGCGATCCTGCTACGGATCGCGTCCGACCAGATCAGCGTGCTGTCGATTCCACGTGACCTCAAGGTGAACATCCCCGGTCACGGCATCGACAAGTTCAACGCCGCCTACACCTACGGCGGAGCGAGGCTCACGCTGAAGGTCGTCAAGCAGCTCACTGGAATCACGAACATCAACCACGTCGTGAACGTCGACTTCAACGGCTTCGCGGATGCCGTGAACGCAATCGGCTGCGTCTACGTCGACGTGGATCACCACTACTACCACTCCAACGCCGGCATTCTGGATCCAAGCCAGCAATACGCCGAGATCGACATCTCGGCCGGCTACCAGCGCCTGTGCGGTAACAACGCCCTCCAGTACGTGCGCTACCGCCACGACGACAACGACCTCGTGCGCGCGGCGCGTCAGCAGGAGTTCCTGCGCGAGCTGCGGCAGGAGCTCCCGGCGTCGCGTATCGCCTCCCAGTACGACCAGCTGAAGGACATCCTGGCGAAGTACGTCACCCTGGATGTCCACAATGCCGGCGACCTCCTGGCGCTCACCCAGCTGATCCTTGCTGCGAACGGCGCGCCTGTAGTGCAGGTCCATTTCCCGGCCAACCTGGGTGGGCCGACGGCGTCCTACGTGACGGCCTCCGAGTCGTCGATCAAGGAGGCGGTCGCGAAGTTCGAGGGCACCACGCCCACGCCCGTTCCTGGCGAGACGACGACGTCGACGCCGAACGGCGGCTCGGGCGGGGGCTCTGGCTCCGGCAGCGGCTCGAAGTCAGGTGGTTCAAGCGCGCCTGAGCCCGCCCCAACTTTGATCGACGTCTCGAGCACCGCCCAGCAGATCGCCGCGACCCTCGAGACTGCCAAGACCGAGGGCGGCTCCAAGATCCTCCACTTCCCGCTCTATTACCCGACGAGGCTCGCGCCCGACTCGACGCTTCTTCTCGACGAAACCGGCATTGACGAGTCCCGCGCGTTCCTGATCGACGGGCCAGGCGACGAGGTCTACCACGGATATAAGTTCGTGGCCTCGATGCCGACCGACGGATACACCGCGTACTACGGCGTCTCGGGCACCGACTGGAAGGACCCGCCGATCCTGGACCATCCCGACGAGACGAGAACCCTCAACGGGCGCGATTACCTGCTTTCGTGGGACGGCCCGGAGCTGCGGCTCATCGGCTGGAAGACCGACGAGGGCTCCTACTGGGTGGACAACACGCTCCTGAACGCGTTGACCCCCGGCCAGATGTTCGCGATCGCGGAGTCGATGCAGAAGTACACCGGCTGACCCGCGAGCGCGCGCAGCCGCCATGATGCCGAGCCAATGAACGACGAACGACCAATCGGAGTCATCGGTGTGGGCTGGGTCGGCCTCGTCACCGCTGCCTGCTTCGCGGAGAAGGGCCACCGAGTGGTCGCGATGGACATCGACGCGCAGAAGGTCCGCGCGCTCTCACGCGGCCGCGTTCCCATCCACGAGCCGGGGATCGAGAAGCTTTTGGATCGAAACGGCGAGCGCCTCGTGTTCACGACGGAGATGGATGACGTCCTCGAGTCCTCTCGCCTGCTCTTCTGCTGCGTGGACACGCCGCCGACCTACTCCGGCGACGCCGACCTCTCGCGTGTCCAGGCGGTGGTCTCGCAGCTACCCGAGGACGGCGAGTACGCGCTGGTCATGAAGAGCACAGTCCCTTCCGGCACGGGACGCGCTATCCGTCGCGACGCGCCAAGCGTCGCCTACGTCTCGTGCCCGGAGTTCCTGAAGGAGGGAACCGCGGTTCACGACTTTCTGCATCCCGACCGCGTTGTCATTGGCGCCGATGCGGGGGCCGAGTGGGCGGCCGACGAGGTCGAGGCCCTGTACCGTCCGCTCGGCGGCGAGATCGTGCGGACGGACGTCGCCTCCGCCGAGATGATCAAGCTGGCCGCGAACGCGTTCTTGGCGACGAAGATCTCGTTCATCAACGAGATCGCAAACGTCTGCGAGGAGGTGGGCGCCGACGTGACCGAGGTGGCGCGGGGGATGGGGCTGGACCAGCGCATCGGCCCGTCGTTCCTGCGAGCGGGCGTCGGCTACGGCGGCTCCTGCTTCCCGAAGGACGTCTCCGCGCTCAAGCAGCTCGCGGGGAACACCGGGTACCACTTCCAGCTCCTCACCGCGGTGATCGAGGTCAACGAGCTCCAGAAGCGGCGCGTGATCGGAAAGCTCCAAAAGCACCTGGGCTCGCTCGCCGGCAAGACGATCGCGCTGCTGGGACTGGCGTTCAAGCCGGACACCGACGACATGCGCGAGGCGTCCAGCCTGGTGCTTGCATCACGGCTTCAGGGCGAGGGCGCCAGCGTCCGCGGGTATGACCCGGTCGCCGGCGACGCGGCCCAGAAGCTTCTGCCCGGGGTTGAGCTCACCCAGTCGGCCGAGGAGGCGCTCGCGGACGCCGACGCCGCCGTCATCGTCACCGAGTGGCCGGAGTTCGCCGAGCTCGACTGGAGCGCCGTGAGGGAGCGGATGGCGAAACCGGTGGTGGTGGACGGCCGCAACTTCCTGGACGCGCAGACGCTTCGTAGCGCAGGCTTTGCGTACGAGGGCATCGGGCTCGCGAACGGCGGCACGCGAGCGGGCGAAGCCGCACCGGCCGAATCGGCCGAAGCTGCGCAGCGCTGATGCAGGCGCTCATCCTCGCGGGCGGCGAGGGGACGCGCCTGCGGCCGCTGACGCAGACGATTCCGAAGCCGGCGATCCAGCTCGTGGATCGCCCGTTCCTGCGCTTCGTGATCGATTGGCTCGCGAGCCACGGCGTCGACGAAGTGATCGTCGCCTCGGGATTCGGCGCGGATGAGTTGCGCGCGGCGCTCGGCGAAGGTGGCTCCGGAGGCCCGAGCATTGCCTACATCACGGAGCATGAGCCTCTGGGCACCGGCGGCCCGCTGCGGCTGGCGGCCGATCAGGGTGCGTTGGCCGAGCGGTTCCTGGTGCTGAACGGCGACGTCCTCACGGATCTCGATCTGGGAGAGCTGATTCGCGCTCACGAGGAGTGCGGTGCCGTCGCGACGCTCGCGCTCCATCGCGTGGACGACCCCACCGCGTACGGACTCGTTCGCCGCACCGGCGGCCCTGAGATGCCGGGCGCGCCGGCCGCGATCCCCAGCGGCGAGGTCCTCGAGTTCCTCGAGAAGCCCGAGCCGGACGCGATCGACACCGACGAGATCTCCGCCGGCGCCTACGTTCTGGAGCGGCAGGTGATCGACCTGATCCCGGGCGGGCGCAACGTCTCGATCGAGCGCGAGGTCTTCCCGCGCTTGGTGGGCCACGGGTTATACGGTCACGGCCTGAGGGGCTATTGGATGGACATCGGGACGCCGGAGCGCTACCTCCAGGCAAGCTGGGACATTCTCGAGGGACGAGTGAAGACCGATGTCCGCGTGGATCGGGCGGGGGTGTTGGTCGAGACGGAGGTGGCGCTCGCGGCCGATGCCTCGATTGGGCCCCGGGCCGTGATCGCTCGAGGGACGCAGGTGGGGGAGGGAGCCAGCGTCTCGAGCTCCGTAGTGCTGCCCAATGGCCGCATCGGAGCCGCGGCTCACGTGACCGAGTCGATCCTCGCGCCCGGCGCACGGATCGGCGACGGAGCCAAGGTGGGCCCGGGTGTTGTTCTCGGCGAGGGCTCGCAGGTGGAGCCCGGCGCGCGGATCGATGCCGGCGCGAGGATTCCGCCTGGGGGCCACGCCTCATGAGCGCCAACGACCGCTCCAACCAGCTCGAAGACGTCCTTGCGATCCCCGACCACCTGTCCGACGCGCTGTGGCGCGTCGAGTCCGCTCGAATCGAGCCTTTCGACGCACCCGGCGGGCTGGTGGTCTGCGGGATGGGCGGCTCGGCGATCGGCGGCGATCTCGCGGCGGCCGCACTCGGGAATCGGTTGAGCCGCCCGCTGACGACGGAGCGCGGATACGAGCTTCCGTTCGCGATGCTCCCCGATCGCGCGGTGCTGTGCTCGAGCTATTCCGGCGACACCGAGGAGACGATCGCCTGCTACGCGGCCGCCGAGGCCCTCGGCGCACGCCGGATCGTCGCCACCACCAACGGCGAGCTGGCGAAGCTGGCACGGGCCGACGGGGTGCCTGTGATCGGGCTGCCGGCCGGCCTGCGGCCGCGCGCCGCGGTCGGCTACCTCTTCACGGTCGCCGCCGAGGTGGCCGCCCTCACCGGCGCCGCCCCGGGAATCCGAACGGAGATCGACAGCGCCGGCCCGCATCTGCGCGACGCGAGCGCCGCCCTGGCCGCTCAAGCGGACGAGCTTGCGGAGCAGATCACCGGCTCGATCCCGGTGATCTACGGCGCCGACCTCACGGTTCCCGTTGCGCTGCGGTGGAAGACCCAGATCAACGAGAACGCGAAACTGCCGGCGTTCACCGCTTCGCTGCCTGAGGCGGACCACAACGAGATCGAGGGCTGGAATGCGGGGCAGGAGGCAGGACGGATGAGCGCGATCTTCCTGGAGGACCGCGATCAGCATCCTCGAGTGCGCCAGCGATTCGAGCTGACCGCCGAGGCGATCGAGCCGGCGGCCGACTACATGACCCGGATCGAGACGGATGGGGAGAGCCGGACCGGACGCCTATTATGGGCCGTGATGCTGGGCGACCTGCTGTCGCTGCGTCTGGCGGAAAAGCGCGGCGTGGACCCCGGGCCGACCGACCTGCTGGACGGCCTGAAGCACGCGCTGGGCCGCCCGTAGCGCCGTCTATTCCTCGATGCTCGGCCGCCGGCGCGCGGCCTTGCGCTCGGACCTCCGCCGCTTTGTGTCGAGTCGTCTCTCCTTCGCTGCCTTACCCGGCCTGGTTGGCCGTCGCCGCTTTGGGACCACCAAGCCAGCCGCGAGCTTCTCGCGCAGGCGCTCGAGGGCCAGCTCGCGGTTTCGCGCCTGACTGCGGGCGTCCTGAGCCACGGCTGTGACCCGGTCGCCGTATCGGGTGCGCAGCCGCTCCCGTTGCGAATCGGTGAGGGAAGTGGACTCGTCCACGTCGAACACCGCCTCCACGCGCGAAGCGGTGACGTTCGCATGTTGTCCGCCGGGCCCCGAGGAGCGGCTCGTGCGCAGCTCGACCTCCGACAGTGGCAGGGCAAGCTCGGGGTTGACGATCATCGGGTCTTCCACAGGACCACCGTAGCCACGCGGGCCATCGCACGGTACGTATGCTTCGCGGCTCGACAGCGACGAAAGGATCGGTTTGGCGACGGCGGAGAAGGGCTACGACATCGCGGACATCGCGCTGGCCGACGAGGGCCAGCGGCGGATCGAGTGGGCGGACCGGCACATGCCCGTGCTGGAGTCGATCCGGGAGCGATTCGAGAAGGAGCGGCCGCTCGACGGAATCACGCTCGGGTGCTGCCTTCACGTGACGACCGAGACCGCCAATCTCGCGCGAACCCTGATCGCGGGCGGCGCGAACGTCGCTCTGTGCGCCTCCAATCCGCTGTCGACACAGGACGAAGTCGCGGCGGCGCTCGTGGATCGCTACGGCGCCGAGGTGTACGCGATCAACGCGGAGGACAACGACAGCTACTACCGGCACATCCATGCCATCGTCGACAGGGGACCGCAGATCACCATGGACGACGGCGCCGACGTCGTGGGCGTGCTCCACGGCGAGCGCTCGGACAAGCTCTCGGGCGTCCTGGGCGGGACCGAGGAGACCACGACCGGAGTGATCCGGCTGAAGGCGCTCGAGCGGGAGGGCAAGCTCGGCTACCCGATCATCGCCGTGAACGACGCCAAGACCAAGCACTTCTTCGACAACCGTTACGGCACCGGCCAGTCGACGCTCGACGGCGTAATCCGCGCCACCAACGTGCTGATCGCCGGCCTGCGAGTGGTCGTAATCGGGTACGGCTGGTGCGGCCGCGGCGTCGCGATGCGCGCCAAGGGCCACGGCGCCCACGTGATCGTCTGCGAGGTCGATCCGCTGCGCGCATTGGAGGCGCTGATGGACGGCTTCGAGGTCATGCCTGCGGTCGAGGCGGCGAAGGTGGGCGACGTCTTCATCTCGGTCACGGGGGACCGCGACGCGATCGCCGGCGAGATGTTCGACGTCATGAAGTCGGGCGCGATCGTCTGCAACTCCGGCCACTTCGACGTCGAGATCAACAAGGGTGACCTCGATGCGATCACGGCCGAGAAGTTCGAGGCTCGTCCGTTCGTGGAGGGACACCGGACCAACGACGGGCGGGAGATCTTCCTGCTCGCCGACGGCCGGCTCGTGAACCTGGCCGCGGCCGAGGGTCATCCCGCGGCGGTGATGGACATGAGCTTCGCGAATCAGGCGCTCGCCGCCGAGCATGTGGCGCGCGACCACACCTATCTCGAGAAGAAGGTCTATCCCGTCCCGGAGGAGATCGACAAGGAGATCGCCCGGCTCAAGCTCGCCTCACGCGGCGTGGAGATCGACACGCTGAGCGAGAAGCAGCAGGAGTACCTGGCCAGCTGGGACCAGGGAACCTGACCATTCTCCGATGAGGGCGATGGTCATGGCCGCCGGGCTTGGTACCCGCCTGCGGCCGCTCACGTACGAGGTGCCCAAGCCCGTCGTGCCGGTGGTGAACCGTCCGGTCATGGAGCACATCCTCGAGCTCCTGCCGGGACACGGCTTCACGGAGATCATCTCCAACCTCCACTGGTTTCCGGACGCGATTCGCAACCGGATCGGCGACGGCACGGCGCTCGGCATCGACCTGACCTACAGCTACGAGGAGGAGCTGCTCGGCACGGCTGGCGGGGTCCGCAACATCGCCGACTTCTTCGGCGACGGGCCATTTCTCGTCATGGCGGGCGACGCGCTCACAGACATCGACCTGACGGCACTGCGCGAGGCCCACGCGCGTAACGGGCGAATCGCGACTCTCGCCGTCAAGAGCGTGGCGAACGTGAGCGATTACGGTGTCGTCATCACCGGCTCCGACGGCCGCGTTCAGGGCTTCCAGGAGAAGCCGGACCCGGCCGAGGCGCTGTCCGATCTCGCCAGCTGCATGATCTACATGCTGGAACGGGAGATCTTCGACTACTTCCCGGACCGGCCGGTGGCGGACTTCGCGCTGGACGTCTTTCCTGCCCTGCTCGAGAATGACGTCCCTTTCGGTGTCCATGTGATCGACGAGTACTGGAACGACGTCGGATCGCTGCCGGAATATCTGCAGGGCAATCTCGATGCGCTGGAGGGAGCGGTGGGCGTGAGGACGGGCGGCGAGCTGCTCGACTCGGTTGGCGCGGAGGAGGCGATCGAGACGGGTGACCCGGGCGTGAGCGGGCCGGTGCTCGTCGGCGAGGGTCTCCAGCTCGATCCGTCGGCCCGGCTGGATGGCCCGCTGGTGATCGGTGACGGGTGCGTCATCGGGGCGGGGGCTCGCGTGAAGCACTCCGTGCTCCTGCCCGGATCCGAGGTTCCGGACGGAGCGATGCTCGCCGGGGCCATCTACGGGCGCGCCGGCGCCCTGGCCTGAGCCGCGCCGTGCGCGAGCCCCGCGTCGAGCTCCTGTGGTGGGAGGGATGCCCGAGCACCGATGAGGCGATCGCGATGCTGCGCGAGGAGATGACCGCGGTTGGCCTCGATCCGGAAGCGATCGACGTCCGCGAGGTGTCGAGCGAGACGGACGCGCAGCGCGAGAAATTCGTCGGCTCGCCGACGATTCGCGTCGACGGTCGTGACCTCCAGCCGCTGCCCGACGAGCCGACCGGGCTCGCTTGCCGCGTCTACCGGACCGCCGATGGGCGCGTCTCACCGGTGCCTGATCGGGCCGAGGTGCGGCAGACTCTCACGGAGGCCATGAAAGGAGGCGGCTGATGGCACAGGCATCCGCGACGAAGGTTGGCGAGCGCGCCCCGCACCTGGAGCTGCCCGACACGACGGGGGCGACCCACACGCTGCCGGCGCGCGAGGCGGCGCCGGCAACCGTGGTCGTGTGGACCTGCAACCACTGCCCGTACGCCCTCGCCTGGCACGACCGAATCGTGCAGGTCGCGCGCGACTACGGGGATCGCGGCGTGCGCTTTCTCGCGGTGAACTCGAACGACGCCGAGCGCTATCCGCACGACTCGCTGGAGGCCATGCGCGACCGAGTCGAATCCGAGGACTGGCCGTTTCCGTATCTCCACGACGAAAGCCAGGAAGCGGCGCGGGCGTGGGCGGCGCAGGTCACGCCGCATCTCTACGTCCTCGATCCCGAGCTTCGCGTCCGCTACGAGGGAGCCCCCGACGCGGACCACATGGATCCCGATCAGAACGCGGCCTGGGTGCGCGAGGCGCTGGATGCGGTGCTCGCTGGCTCCGAGCCGGCAAACCCGGCGAGCGACCCGGTCGGATGCTCGATCAAGTGGAAGCAATGAGCCGATGACCGATCGCAGGCGCCTCGTCAAGGTGCCGGCGTCCTCGGCGAACCTCGGCCCCGGCTTCGACGTTCTCGCCGCCGCGCTCGACATCCACCTGGAGCTCGAGGTGACGGAGTCCGGCAACTTCGAGGTCGACGCCGGCGACGACGGCCTGCCGGCCGACCGCGAGAACCTCTGCGTCAGGGCATTCGAGCGCCTCCATGCCGCCGACGGCCTGCGGTTCGAGATCCGCAGCGACATCCCGGTCGCACGCGGACTGGGCTCGAGCGCTGCCGCCATCGTCGCGGGCCTTTTGGCCGCGGACCACATGTACGAGCTCGCGCTCGACCCCGCGGACGTCTACCGCCACGCGGTCGAGCTCGAAGGCCACCCCGACAATGTCGCGGCGGCGCTGTTCGGCGGCTTCGCCGTCTCACCGGCGTCCCCCGACACCGAGTCACCCGTTCGCCTCGAGCCGCCGGAGGGCATCGAGGGTGTCCTGGCGATACCCGCGGACGAGGTGGCGACCGAGGCCGCACGGGCGGCCCTGCCCGCCGAGGTGCCGATGGAGGACGCGGTCGCGAACATCGCGGCGGCATCGCACCTGGTGCTGGGAATCGAGCGCTCCGATCTCGCCCTGATCTCCCAGGGCCTGCGCGACCGGCTCCATCAACAGCGGCGGGCTGGGGTCTACCCGCGGTCGATGGCGCTGCTGTCGCTGGCGGGCGACATCGGAGCCATCGGTGCCACCATCTCAGGCGCCGGGCCGGCGGTGCTCTTCTGGTGCTTTTGGCAGGACACCGGCAAGGTCGTTGACGCGCTGACGACCGAAGCTGGCGAGGACGTCGAGATCCGCCGCGCCCGCTTCACTCCGCTGGGCGCCGACGTGCCGGAGCTCTAGGTCTTCAGCTCGATTCAGAGCCCCTGGGGCGGCATCGTGCTCCCGCCGCTCCAAGGTCCGGCGAAGTGACGCGCCTCGCGCATGACCCGCTTGCGATCCGGCCGCAGCAGCCAGCCGCGGCGCACCTCGTGCGCGCTCCACGCGCGGACCTTGCGCACGTAGGCGCGATGGGTGCGGTAGCGGGATCGGATCTTGGCCGCGCTCCAAGGCGTGAAGGTCCCGTAGAGGGGGCAGCCCTCACTGCTGTTGTAGGAGACGGGAACCTGAACGAACACGTGGCGTAGGCCGCCCTTCGCCAGCCCGTCGGCGTCGCGTACGACGTTGCCGTTCGAGTCGGTTCTGATCCGGGGCGCGCTCGGCGGCAGCCTTCCCGTCCGCAGGTATCGCGTCACCCAGTGGCTCAACGCCCGGCTTGAGAAGTCCGTCGCGCCGTGGTTCACGGAGCAGGCCTCGTCGATCGCGTTGGGCGTGTCGTCCGTGAACAGGTCTCGCTGCTGCTCGGGCCAGATGTAGTCGTTCCACCAGACCGATGGAGCGTGCGCGGTGCCGGCCTCCTCCCAGACCACGTAGTGGCGGTTGTTCGGCTGCTCGGCGAGGTTGTTCTCCTCGTTCAGCTGAAAGATCGGGGTCGAGAAGTCGTCGAACGGACCGCCCCCGCGAGTGATCACGTACGCGTCGATCTGGCCGCGGTTGTAACGGTCGTTGACGAAGGTCGTCAAGAAGCTCGCCGATTGCGAGGCACCGGTCGCGATGAGCTTGCGAACGCGCATTCCCCGCATGGGGTTGACCGGCTTCGCCGATGCCGCGGCGGTTCGGTTGCCGCTCGGCCTGCGGAGGGCCCTGATCGCCTGCGAGAAGATGTCGTATGAGAAGACGTCCTCGGGGTGGACGAGCGGGGCGTAGCGGACCGGATCCCATCCCTTGAGCGTCGTCGGCCCGCAGCAGACGCCCGCCTCCTGTGCCGACACCCCGATATAGCCGATGCCATGGCGCATCAGGTACTTCGCCTCAACCGGCCACGCAGTCTCGTAGTCGGACTGGCCGGTGACGTTCAGCCACTCGACGAGGACCGCACCGCTGAAGTCGCGCCGGTGGCGGGGTAGCCGCACGAGCATCCGGCTCTCGTACGGCGCCTTGGCTCCGGTGGCGAGGTCCGTCGCGTTGCCGCTGAAGAAGTACTCGTTCTCCGTGTAGTCGTAGCCGCGGCCCTTGAGCGGGAACAGCGAGTGATTCCACGGATAGCCGCGAAGGCCGCCGTGAATCGGTCCCTCGACGGCCGGGTTCGGCACCTTCGACGCGACTGCCGCCTCCGGCGTTGCGACCCAGCAGCACAGAGCGACCAGCGGGATGGTTGCAACTCGCGCCAATACCCTCGGCGCGGAAAGGAGCCTCCTCATCGCGGCGAGCATGATGCCATCGTCCGGCGCGCCGCGCGCCGGTTGGGCTACAGCAGGCCGAGCTGGCGCAGGATCGAGACCGAGTCCGAGTAGACGTCCTTGCGCTTGATCAAGCCGTTCTCGAAGGGAATCGAGTCGATCCCGTCCCAGCTGATCACGCGGCCGCTGGGCGGCGCCTCGATGTCTCCCCGCCGCATCGTCTCGGTGTGGGTCGCGCTCGCCGTCCACTCCTGCACCACCAGTCCCTCGCGAACGTAGAGGCGGCGGGCCTCGAACTTGAGGTCGGGCCAGGACGCGAAGATCGAGGCGATGTGGCCGCGGACATCCTCGCCGCTGGCCGACTCGCCGGCGGTGTGGTTGGCGAAGACCATGTCGGGCGCGTGCATGACGGCGATCGCGTCGAGGTCGTGGGTGTTCCAGGCGGCGTTGTAGCGCTCGATCGCGTCCTGCAGCGCCGCCGGGTCGTCTTTGTCGCTCATCGGC
>JBJMKM010000069.1:0-45645 GCA_045805825.1 Solirubrobacterales bacterium | reverse complement strand
GGCCCCAACCTCGATCAGGACCTGGTTACCGGGAACAAGTCGGAAGACACGGTCAACGCGAACTACAAGCTCGTCGAGACCACCATCGAGAACGGCATCCAGGGGCGCATGCCGAAGGGGCTGGTGCAGGGTGAGCAGGCGGAGCAGGTGGCCCGGTTCGTGGCCGACAATCTCGCGTACGTGCCCCAGACCACCGCGACATCGACGTCCCCGTAGCCCGCCCGAATCCTGGCGCCGAAAAACCGCCCCCGGGTGTCCATTCGGGTCCTGCCAGTGCCCCGAGCATTCCCGCCATGGCCGGGGATGCACCCGCATTGATCTGCTAGCCTCGCACTTAGATTTCTTAGGCAAAGACTTAGAAGGAGAGCGAAGTGGCAAAGACAATCGGAATCGACTTGGGCACGACGAACTCTTGCGTAGCCGTGATGGAGGGCGGCGACGCGACGGTTCTGGAGAATGCCGAGGGCGGGCGCACGACCCCGTCCGTCGTCGCGTTCACCGACTCGGCCGATCGGCTCGTGGGCACGGTCGCCAAGCGCCAGGCGGTGATGAACCCCGAGAACACCGTGTTCTCGATCAAGCGGTTCATGGGCCGCAAGGAGGCCGAGGTCAAGGAGGAGGAGACGATCGTGCCGTACAAGGTCGTCGCCGGACCCAACGGCGACGTCCGCGTCGACGTGCGCGGCAAGCAGTACTCGCCGCCGGAGATCTCGGCGATGATCCTCCAGAAGCTGAAGACGGACGCCGAGGCCAAGCTCGGCGAGACCGTCGACTCGGCGGTGATCACGGTCCCCGCCTACTTCAACGACGATCAGCGCCAGGCGACCAAGGACGCCGGCAAGATCGCCGGGCTCGAGGTCAAGCGCATCATCAACGAGCCGACCGCGGCGTCGCTCGCGTACGGGCTCGACAAGGAGTCCGACCAGACGATCCTCGTGTTCGACCTCGGCGGCGGGACGTTCGACGTCTCGGTCCTCGAGATCGGCGACGGCGTGTTCGAGGTGAAGTCCACGTCCGGTGACAACCACCTGGGCGGCGACAACTGGGACAAGGCCATCGTCGAGTGGATGGTCGCCGAGTACAAGCGCGATCAGGGCATCGACCTCTCGGCCGACAAGAACTCTCTCCAGCGCCTGTACGAGGCGGCCGAGAAGGCCAAGATCGAACTCTCGACGACGCAGGAGACGCAGATCAACCTGCCGTTCATCACCGCCGACGCCAGCGGGCCGAAGCATCTCGAGATGAAGCTGACCCGGGCGAAGCTCAACGAGCTGACCTCGGATCTCCTCGACCGCATCGTCTCGCCGGTCAAGCAGGCGCTCGCCGACGCAAATACCGCTGTGGACCATGTGGTCTTGGTGGGTGGGATGACCCGCATGCCGGCAGTACAGGAGAAGGTCTCCGAGCTCACGGGCAAGGAGCCTCACAAGGGCGTCAACCCGGACGAGGTCGTGGCCATCGGCGCCGCGATCCAGGCGGGTGTCCTGGCCGGCGACGTCAAGGACGTGCTGCTCCTCGACGTGACCCCGCTGTCGCTCGGCATCGAGACCAAGGGCGGCGTGTTCACGAAGCTGATCGAGCGCAACACCACGATCCCGACCCGCAAGTCGGAGATCTTCTCGACCGCCGACGACAATCAGCCGTCGGTGGAGGTCCACGTCCTCCAGGGCGAGCGCGAGATGGCCGCCTACAACAAGTCGCTGGGCAAGTTCCAGCTGACGGGCATCCCGCCGGCGCCTCGTGGCATCCCGCAGATCGAGGTCACGTTCGACATCGACGCCGACGGCATCCTGAACGTCTCGGCGAAGGATCTTGGGACCGGAAAGGAGCAGAAGATCGAGATCAAGGGCGGTTCCGGGCTCGCCGAGGGCGAGGTCGAGCAGATGGTCAAGGACGCCGAGGCGCACGCCGACGAGGACCGGCGCCAGCGCGAGCTGGCCGAGGCCCGGAACGTGGCCGAGACCGCCGCGTAGCCGGCCGAGAAGCAGCTCGCCGACATGGGCGAGCAGGTCGACTCGTCCGCCAAGGAGGAGATCAACAAGGCGATTGCCGACGTACGGGCATCGCTCGACTCCGACAACGCAGAGGAGATCAAGGCGAAGACCGACGCGCTCCAGCAGGCCTTCCACAAGGTCTCCGAGCAGATCTACCAGGCGGCCGCCGAGCAGCAGGCCGCCGGGGCGGCCAGCACGGACGGCACCGGCGCCAACGGCGCGGGCACGGGAGACGAGGAGGAAGTCGTCGACGCCGAGGTGGTCGACGAGGACCGCTCCTAGCCGATGAAGGACGACACGACACAGGACGAGCGCGCCACCGACGCGCGGCCCGCTGACGCCGACGAGCGTGAGCGGGCCGCCGGCGCGGCCGAGGTCGAGCGAGCCGGGACGGCGAGCGCGCGAGACATCAGCCCACAGCGCCCGTCTGGAACGGGCGCGGCTGAGGTCGAGCATGACCTCGACGCGCTGCTCGCGGACGTGAAGCGGGAGCGCGACGAGTACCTCCAGCTGGCGCAGCGCGCCCGGGCGGACTTCGAGAACTACCGTAAGCGCGCGGCCCGCGAGACCCAGGACGCCGAGCGCCGCGGCAAGGCCTCGGTTGCCCGCGAGCTGCTGCCCGCGCTCGACAACCTCGAGCGGGCCCTGAAGTCGACCGGCCTCGATCCGGCCACCGGACGGCCTGCCGCTGATTCCGAGCCCACGTCCGAGGAGCAGGACGCGGAGGCGTACGACACCCCAAGCGAGGAGGTCTCCGCTCAGGAGGCCCTGGCGCGGGGAGTCGCGCTGGTCTACGGCGAGCTCCGCAGCGCACTCGAGCGCGCGGGCGTGGAGACCTACGACCCCGCGGGCGAGCCGTTCGATCCAACGACCTCGGAGGCTCTTGCCACCCGTTCCGCTGGGGACGGGGCTGAGTCCGGCCGCGTGATTGAAACGCTCGAACGGGGCTACCGCCTCGACGGTCACGTGCTGCGGCCGGCGCGCGTCGTGGTGAGCGAATAGGGGGCGGCCGCCATGCCCGATCGCGATCTCTATTCGGTCCTCGGTGTAGACCGCAAGGCGAGCGCGGACGAGATCAAGAAGGCGTATCGCAAGCTTGCCCGCCAGTACCACCCGGACCGCAATCCGGGCGACAAGGAGGCAGAGGAGCGCTTCAAGGAGGTCCAGGCGGCCTACGACACCCTGTCCGATCCCGAGAAGCGGCGCACCTACGACGCGGGTGGGATGTTCTCCGGCTTCGGCGGTCGCGGCTTCGGGCCGGGGGCAGGCCCAGGCGGCGGGTTCTCGGCCGACCTCGGCGACATCTTCTCGAGCTTCTTCGGTCGCCGCGGCGGCGGTGCTCAGGCGGCGTCAGCGCGTGGACGCGACCTCGAGACCGAGGTGCACCTGTCGTTCGACCAGGCGATGCACGGGGCCGAGATCCCGGTCACGGTCGCCAAGCAGGCGGCGTGCGCAACCTGCCACGGATCCGGGGCCAAGCCCGGGACCGCGCCGATCACCTGTCCGCGCTGTGGGGGCAGCGGGGTCGACGCGGAGAGCCAGGGGTTCTTCTCCATCAGCCGGCCCTGCCCGCGCTGCGGCGGAAGCGGCCAGGTGATCGAGGACCCGTGCCCGACGTGCGGCGGCTCGGGGCTGACCGTGCAGCGCAAGCGCTACCGGGTGAACGTCCCGGCCGGCGTCCGCGACGGCAGCCGGATCCGCGTCGCCGGCAAAGGCGAGGACGGTCCCCGGGGCGGTGCACCCGGCGATCTGTACGTGATCACGCGAGTGACGCCCTCCCCGGTCTTCAAGCAGCGTCCCGACGGCAATCTCGAGGTCATGATGCCCATCACGGTGGCCGAGGCGATCCAGGGCGCGACCATCGAGGTCCCGACCCTGAACGGCACGAAGCGCATCCGCATCCCCGCCGGGACGCAGCACGGCACGATCCAACGACTGCGCGGTGAAGGTCCGCCACGGCCCGGAGCCAGAGGCCGCGGGGATGTCCTTTACCGGCTCGAGATCGAGGTGCCGCGCGATCTCGACCGCAACCAACAGCAGGCGGTCAAGGAGTTTTCGAAGGCGATGAACGACCACAACCCCCGCGAGCGCCTGCTCCGGGAGGCGTCCGCGTCGTCCGGCAAGGTGGGGAGCTAGGAGGTCAGCATGGCTAGTCGAGGGGATACCGGGCGCGGTCGCCGGCGGAGCCCGGATGACGGTGGCATCGACTCCGAACGTGGCGTCTTCATGATCTCGGTGGCTGCCGAGCTCGCCGAGATGCATCCGCAGACCCTGCGCATGTACGAAGCGCGCGGGCTGATCACGCCGAAACGCTCGCCAAAGAAGACGCGGCTCTACTCGCAGAGCGACGTCGAGCGCCTGCGGCGGATTCAGCAGATGACCAGCGAGGAGGGCCTGAACCTCGCCGGGGTGGAGGCGGTCCTCGAGATGGAGGACCAGGTCGTCCGCATGCGTAAGGAGTTATCGCGAATGCGCGAGCGCACCAAGGAGCTCGAACGCGAGATGAATGCGGAGGTCGAGCGCGTCCGCCGCTCGCTGAAGGCAGAGCTCGTCCCCTACGGTGCGTACGAGCGCGACCTGGTGCCCGCCGATCAGGACCGGCCGATCCGGATCCCGGTCAGACGCGCACGCAGGAAGCGTCACTAGGGCCCCGTCTTCCCTTTAGTCGAACGCACTTAGATTTTCTCAACTGAGGCGCTAAACTACTGGCAATGCAGCCAGACAGATTCACCGTCAAGTCCCAGGAGGCCGTCGCGGCCGCGCAGCGGCTCGCATCCGAGCGCCGTAATCCGGAGGTCGCGCCCGCGCATCTCCTGATGGCGCTGCTCGACCAGGAGGAGGGCCTCGTGGTCCCCGTCCTGCAGAAGCTTGGAACTGACATCGCGACGGTTCGCGCCCGGACGGCCGAGGCGGTCGACGGCCTCCCGCACCTTGGCGGCGACGCCGAGCCCGAGGTTCGTCCGTCGCAGGCGTTCGTCCGGGCAATCCAGCGCGCGGAGCGCGAGGCATCGGCGATGGGCGATTCCTACATCTCCTCCGAGCACCTGCTGCTCGCCCTCAACGACAAGTCCTCCCCGGTCGCCGGCATCCTTCCCGACCGCGGTCAGCTGATCGAGGCGATCAAGGAGGTTCGCCCGAGCCCCATTACCAGCCCGAACCCGGAGGACACGGTCCAGGCGCTTGAGAAGTTCGGCCGCGATCTCACCGCCGAGGCCGAGCAGGGCAAGCTGGACCCCGTCATCGGTCGCGACGAGGAGATCCGTCGCGTCATCCAGGTGCTCTCGCGCCGCACCAAAAACAACCCTGTGCTGATCGGGGATCCCGGGGTCGGCAAGACCGCGATCGTCGAGGGACTGGCGCAGCGCATCTATGACGGCGACGTTCCCGAGAGTCTTCGCGATCGACGCGTCATCGCGCTCGACATCGGCGCCCTCCTCGCCGGGTCGAAGTACCGCGGTGAGTTCGAGGAGCGGCTGAAGGCCGTGCTCAACGAGATCAAGCAGGCGCAGGGCCAGATCGTCCTCTTCATGGACGAGCTCCACACCATCGTGGGCGCGGGCGCCGCCGAGGGTGCCGTCGACGCCGCGAACCTGCTGAAGCCGATGCTCGCGCGCGGCGAGCTGCGCGCCGTCGGCGCGACGACACTCGACGAGTACCGCAAGCACATCGAGAAGGACGCGGCGCTCGAGCGGCGTTTCCAGCCGGTGCTGGTCGACGAGCCCGACGTTGCCGACGCCGTCGCAATCCTGCGCGGCCTCAAGGAGCGCTACGAGAGGCATCACAGCGTCCGGATCACCGACGCCGCGCTGGTGGCTGCGGCAACGCTCTCGGAGCGCTACATCGCCGATCGATTCCTTCCGGACAAGGCGATCGACCTCATCGACGAGGCCGCGTCGCGCCTGAAGATCGAGATCGACTCCGTCCCGACCGAGATCGACGAGGTCCAGCGGCGCATGACCCAACTCGAGATTGAGCGCGAGGCGCTGAAGAAGGAGACCGACGACGCGTCGGTGTCGCGGCGTGAGGCGCTCGAGGCCGAGCTGGCGGAGCTCGGTGAGCGAGCCAATGAGATGAAGGCGCGCTGGCAGAACGAGAAGGGCGCGATCGAGGCGATCGAGGAGGCGAAGGCCCAGCTCGAGGAGGCAAACCGCGAGGCCGAGCGGGCCGAGCGCGGTGCCGACCTCGAGCGCGCCGCGCAGCTTCGCTACGGCGAGATCCCCGAGCTCGAGAAGACGGTGGCCGAGCAGGAGGCCCGGCTCGCTGAGCTCCACCGTGACGGCGGCTCGATGCTGGCCGACGAGGTCACCGAGGAGGACGTCGCGCAGGTCGTCTCCAAGTGGACCGGCATTCCGGTCTCGCGCCTGATGGAGGGCGAGGTCGAGAAGCTCATCCACATGGAGGAGCGGCTGCACGAGCGCGTCGTGGGCCAAGACGAGGCCGTCGAAGCGGTCTCGAACGCGCTGCGGCGCTCACGCGCCGGCCTTTCGGACCCCAATCGTCCCATCGGCACCTTCCTCTTCCTCGGCCCGACCGGAGTGGGCAAGACCGAGCTCGCCCGGGCGCTCGCGGAGTTCATGTTCGACTCCGAGCAGGCCATCGTCCGCCTTGACATGTCGGAGTACATGGAGAAGCACACGATCGCGCGCCTCATCGGTGCGCCGCCGGGCTACATCGGCTACGAGGAGGGCGGTCAGCTCACCGAGGCGGTCCGGCGTCGCCCTTATGCCGTCGTGCTCCTCGACGAGATCGAGAAGGCCCACCCCGACGTCTTCAACGTCCTCCTTCAGATCATGGACGAGGGCCGGTTGACCGACGGCCAGGGCCGCACGGTCGGCTTCACGAACACGATCCTGATCATGACCTCGAACGTCGGGTCGCAGGAGATCGCGGGCGAGGCCATCGACGAGCGGATTCGGGAGCGCATCGAGGAGATCCTTCAGACGACCTTCAAGCCGGAGTTCCTGAACCGCATCGACGACACCGTGATCTTCCACCGCCTCAGCCGCGCCGATCTCGGCCGTATCGTCGACCTCCAGGTCGATCAGCTCGCCGGTCGCCTGCGCGAGAAGGGAATCGAGATCGACCTGACCGACGAGGCGAGGACGCTCCTCGGCAACCTCGGCTACGACCCCACCTACGGCGCCCGCCCGCTGAAGCGGGTGATCCAGAAGCAGCTCATCGACAAGCTGGCATTGAAGCTGCTGGAGAACGAGTTCGCCGACGGCGACGTGGTGCGGGTGGAGGCATCGGAGGGTGAACTGGTCTTCGAGAAGGCCGGCGCGCCGGTCAAGGCCGCGGCCTAAGCGGCGGCGGGCTCCTTCGCCTCCAGCACCCGAACCGGGCGGTCGAGGCGTCGCCTCACCTGCTCGATGTCCTTGCCGTCACCCGGCGGCGTGACGAACACGACCTCCTGGGCGCCGAAGGTGCGCAGGGTGTCCTCCACGGCCTGAACCGGGTCCGAATCTCCGACGGCGCCCCGGGCGTCGACGTCGGCCGATGCCAATGTCGCGAGTGAGAGGGTGAGCCGGTGTTGGGCGTCGAACCGGGCCTTTCGCAGGTCCGACAGCCAGTGCGCCACCGCGCTGTTCCTCGCGGGTGCCAGCAGGAGGAGCTCCGGCCGCCGGCCGCCGCCGGACCTGGTGGCTCTTGCGCCGGCGCTCGCGATCTCCTCGAGCACTCCCGCCAGCTTCGGGTCCTCGAGCGGAGTCTCGAGGACGACCAGCATCGCGAAGCGGTCCGGCGGGGCGGCGGCGACCTCGATGGGCTCGTCGAACCGCGCTCTGGCGGCCATCACGAGGATGACGGCGACGGCGATGGCGCCCACTGCCAGGCCGCCGGGCGGTCCGCCGAACCTGAAGGCGACGACGATCGGGACCGCGATCGCGAGGACGATCAGCGGCAGCATCCAGGCCCTCAGCCTGACGGGCTCCAGTCTCCTCACGCGAGTCCCCTTTCCCCTCGTTCGGAGGGTAAACGAAGGTAGGCTCCGGCCACGCGACAGGCTGGCCGGCGGCCCGGGCCGCGCGACCAAGACGAGGAGGAGAAATGGCCGTTTTCATCATGCTGACGAAGCTCACGTCTAACGGGGTCAGGACCATCAAGGACAACCCCGGGCGCGTTCATGAGGTCAACCGGGAGGTCGAGCAGCTCGGTGTGAAGGTCCTGAACCAGTGGGCGACCCTGGGCGAGTACGACTTCGTGAGCGTTGTCGAGGCGCCCGACGAGCGGACGATGGCGAAGGTTTCGGTCGAGCTCGGCTCTCGTGGGACGACGTCGAACGAGACCATGGCCGCGATTCCCGCGGAGGACTTCACCAAGAGCCTCTAGGCGGCGCGGAGCACCCGGATGCGCGTCCTGGTCGTCGGCGGCGGCGGGCGCGAGCACGCGATCGTCCGTGCCCTGGCCCGCGCGGCCGCCGGGATCGAGCTGCTCTGCGCGCCGGGCAACGCCGGCGTCGCCGCCGACGCACGCTGCCTCGAGGTCGGCGCGGATGACGTCCGCGGAATCGTCGACGCCGCGGTCGCCGAGAACGTCGATTTCGTGGTCGTCGGCCCGGAGGCACCGCTCGTCGCCGGAGTGGTCGATGCTCTCGAGGCCAGCGGCGTCGCCGCGTTTGGGCCCAGCGCCGAGGCGGCCCGGATCGAGGGCTCAAAGATCCACGCCAAGGAGCTGATGACGGCGGCCGGGGTCCCCACGGCGTCGCACACCGTTCTGCGCTCGCTGGAGGAGGCACGGGACCACCTCGCGTGTGCCTCGTATCCAGCCGTGCTGAAGGCCGACGGGCTCGCCGCGGGCAAGGGCGTGATCATCGCGGCCTCCGAGGCCGAGGCCCGCGAGGCGACCGACGTGTTCTTCGTCGAGGAGCGATTCGGCGCGACCGAGGTGGTGCTCGAGGAGCACCTGGAGGGCGAGGAGCTCTCGCTGCTCGCCCTCTGCGACGGCGAGAACGTGGTCCCGCTCGCTCCGGCCCAGGACTACAAGCGGATCTTCAATGGCGACCGCGGACCCAACACGGGCGGGATGGGGAGCTACTCGCCGGTGCCCGGCTTCGACCGCAAGCGGACCGACGAGATTGTCGCGGCGGTCCACCGGCCCGTCGTGGACCTCATGCGCCGGCGCGGAACGCCCTATGCCGGCGTGCTCTACGCCGGGCTGATGATCACCGAGGCAGGCCCGAAGGTCCTCGAATTCAACTGCCGCTTCGGCGACCCCGAGACGCAGGCGGTCCTCCCCCGCCTCCACTCGAGCTTGCTTGATCTGTGCCGGGCGGCCCGCGAGCCGGGCGGCCTCGCCGGAGCGGTCGCCGAGTTCGACGAGCGCTGGGCGGTGACCGTGGTGCTGGCGTCAGCCGGCTATCCGGAGTCCTCCTCGAAGGGCGACGTCATCGATGGTCTCGAGGAGGCGGCTCGGGTGCCCGACGTTGAGGTCCTGCACGCGGGAACGGCGCGCCGGGATGGCGATGTCGTCACAGCCGGAGGGCGCGTCCTGAACGTGACTGCTCTCGGGGCCTCGCCCGGCGAAGCAAGGGACCGCGCCTACGAGGCGGCGAACATGATTTCGTTCGAGGGGATGCAGTTGCGCACGGACATCGCCGACCGAGCCGTCTCGCCGGTCCGCGACGCAGCCGGGACCTAGCCAAAGGAGAAACGGACAATGGAGATCGCCGAGCCCGAGGGCACGCAGAGCACCGAGACGGAGACGAAGGCCACCGCGGCCGAGCCGATGCCCGGCGTGGAAGCCGCCTTCGAGGAAATCGAGGTCGATGCCCCGCGAGTCGGAATCATCATGGGCTCCAAGAACGACAAGCCGAAGATGCGGCCCGCCGGCGAGGCGCTTCAGCAGAATGGGGTGCGCTACGAGGTTCGGGTGATGAGCGCGCATCGCGATCCCGAGAAGGTCCGCGAGTACTGCCACGCGGCTCGGATGCGGGGGCTCCGGGTCATCATCGCCGGGGCTGGCATGTCCGCCGCGCTCCCGGGCGTCGCCGCGGCCCACACGGACCTGCCGGTCATCGGCGTACCGCTTTCGGGCAAGAATCTAGGCGGGCTTGACGCGCTGCTATCGGCCGTCCAGATGCCGCCCGGCGTCCCCGTCGGCTCGGTTGCGATCGACGGCGCCAAGAACGCCGGCCTGCTCGCGGTCCGCATACTCAAGGCGTGATCGAGCGCTATACGCGCCCTGAGATCGGCGCGGTCTGGACGGCCGAGCGCCGCATGCAACGCTGGCTCGAGGTCGAGCTGGCGGCCACCGAGGCGCTGGCGGCTGAGGGTGTGGTCCCTGAGGAAGCGGCGCGCGAGTGCAGGGAGCGAGCGTCGTTCACCGTCGACGCGGTCAACGAGCGCGAGCGGACCACGGGCCACGACGTCGCGGCGTTCGTCGACGTGGTGTCGTCATCGGTCGGCCCGGCCGGGCGGTGGATCCACTACGGCCTGACCTCCTCCGACGTCCTCGACACCGCGCTTGCCCTTCAGCTGCGCGACGCGGGCGAGATCGTCGTGCCGGGTGCGCGGGCATACCGCGATGCTCTGATCGAGCGAGCGCTCGAGCACCGCGAGACCATGACCGTGGGACGCACACACGGTGTGCATGCGGAGCCGACGACCTTCGGGCTGCGCCTCGCGGGGTTCGCCTTCGAGGCCGAGCGCAACCTCCGGCGCCTCGAGCGCGCCTTCGAGGGGATCCGTGTGGGCAAGCTCTCCGGCGCCGTCGGGACCTACGCATCGGTGCCACCCGGGATCGAGGCGCGAGTGATGGAGGCCCTCGGACTGCGCGCCGAGGACGTCTCGACCCAGGTCGTGCCGCGGGATCGCCACGCCGAGCTGGTCGGCGCCATCGCCCTGGCCGGAGCCGGCCTCGAGCGCTTCGCCACCGAGGTGCGTAACCTCCAGCGGACGGAGGTACGAGAGGTCGAGGAGCCTTTCGGCGCTGGGCAGAAGGGCTCTTCCGCGATGCCTCACAAGCGCAATCCGATCCTCGCCGAGCGGGTCACCGGGCTCGCCCGGGTGCTCCGCGGATACGCGCAGGCGGGCTACGAGAACGTCGCCCTGTGGCACGAGCGCGACATTTCGCACTCCGGCGCGGAGCGGGTGATCCTGCCCGACGCGACGATCCTCATCAACTACATGCAGCATCTCGGCAGTCGGCTCGCCTCCGGCATGACCGTCCACACGGAACGGATGCGCGCGAACATGGAGCTCACCTACGGCGCGCTCTACAGCCAGCGCGCGCTGACCGCACTGGTGGAATCAGGGATGGGGCGGGACGCGGCCTACCGGATCGTGCAGGAGGCGGCGCAGACGGCCTGGGATGAGGGGACGAGCTTCAGGGACCTGCTCGCCGAGAAGGCCCCCGATCTGGATCTGGACGCCGTGTTCGACCCGACCGCGTACCTCCAGCACCTGCCGACGATCTTCGAACGGCTACAGGCCCTTCGCGACACCTAACCCAGGAGCTTTTGGGATTTTGGGGACGCTATAGCGTCCCCAATCCACCAAAAGTTGTTCGTCAGCGCCGGTCGACCAGGATGGCCGGGGTGCCGCCGCGCGGTGAGAGCGTCACGTTGCGGCGCACGATTCGTTCTGGCCGATCGGTGGCGGGCCGAAGCCTCGCGCGGCGCAGGATCGTCGAGAGAACCACGCGCATCTCGAGCTCGGCGAAAGCAGCGCCGATGCAGCGTCTGGTCCCGCCGCCAAACGGGATCCAGCCGAATGTCTCCTGGTCTTCCTCGAGGAAGCGCTCGGGGCGGAAGGCGTACGGGTCCGGATAGACGTCCTGACGGGTGTGGGCGAGGAGGATCGCCGGCATTACATCGGTCCCAGTCGGCAGCTCGTAGCCGCCAAGCTCCATCGGCTGGTTGAGCTGACGGCCCACGAACGGGACCACGGGCCGCACGCGCAAGGTCTCCTTGATGACCGCGTCGAGGTAGTCGTGGCCATCACTCGCGGCAAGCTCCTCGCGGAGCCGCGCCTCCTTGTCCGGCGAACGGAACAGGAGGTCGAATGCCCACGCCAGAGCCGTCGCCGTCGTCTCGTGCCCGGCCAGCAGCAGGGTCATCAGCTGGTCGCGGACCTCTGCGTCGCTCATCGCCGAGCCATCATCGAAACGAGCGGCGACGAGCATCGAGAGGATGTCCTCACGCGACTCGAGCGTGGCGTCCGCCCGGCGCCCGGCGATCTCCGTGAACATGATCTCGTCCGACTCATCGAGCATGCGCGCGATCCGGCGGAAGTGAGGCAGCCTTCGCGCGCGATCGAGCGTCATTCCCAAGGCGAACGGGGACCTGGTGGTTGCGAGGACCTCCGTGAGCCGCTCACTCAACGCTTCGCGGCGCGCATCGTCCTCCACACCGAAGACTGCCGCGAGGATGACCTCGAATGTGATCGCCTGCATGCTGGCGTGAATCCGGAAGGGTCGGCCCACGGTCCACCCGTCCACGGCGCGCTCCGCGGCGTTGACCATCACGTTCTCGTAGGCGCGCATGCGCTCGCCGTGGAACGGCGGCAGCATGAGCTTGCGCCGGCGCAGATGATCCTCGCCCTCGAGCAGTAGCACCGAGCGCGACCCGAGGACGGGCTCCAGGACGGCATTGCGCCCGGGCGCGATCGTGTTCTGCCGGTCCGCCGCGAACAGACGCTTCAGCGACGGCGGGTCGGAGATGAACACCATCTCGCCGGCCCTGAGGATGCGAAGCGTGAAGGTCTGGCCGAAGCGCCGCCGACACGACTCGAGGAACTGCACCGGCCGCGCCACGATCCCGAATGTCTGGGCCGGGGCCGGACTGCGCGGGCCGGCCGGAAGGCCGCGTCCCGAAGTGGACCGTCGGCCGGCGGCACCTGGAGTGGCTGTCGCCACATCGGTCACCTCAACGAGTGCGGGCGAAGCGCTCGAGGGCCGCCTTCAGCTCGTCGACCTTCTCGTCGGCCTCAGCCCCGCCGGCGGTCACCGCCTCGCGAACGCAGTGATCGGTGTGATCGGAGAGCAGCTTCAGCGCGACGCCATCGAGGGCCCGCTCGACCGCTGAGATCTGGGTGAGCAGATCGATGCAGTAGGCCTCCTCGTCGACCATCCGCCGCAGTCCACGAACCTGTCCCTCGATGCGCGCAAGCCGTCGCTCGAGCGAGGCCTTGTCGTCGATGTAGCCCGGAGCGTTCGAATCCACGAAACGAACTATACCCACCAGGGGTATGGGCTAAGGGCCGACTGCTAGTTCACGAACCGTGCGAGCTGCTCCTTTCCGCCCGGCACGACCGGATTCCCGTGGGCAAGAAGGAGGCCGTCGAAGTCGAGGTCCAAGAGCCGGCGGAACGAGGCGGTGAGGCCTGACTTGATCGCCTCCGGGTCGTCGCCCAGCAGGCCGTCCGAGACGAACCCGAGCTCCTCGTAGTTGGTGAGCGAGTCGGCGAGCGAGACGAATCCATCGCCGACCTCGATGTGGAGCGCCGTCTCCTCCGGGCAAAGCACGCCCACCTCGTGGGTCGTGATCCCCGGCGTGATCTCGTCGCCGAACGCGAACCCCTCAACCTCGCGTCCGTCGTCGAACTCGTGGAGCCCGTTCTCGTTGCAGAGGACAGAGCACCCGAAGGCCTCGGCGAAGCGGTCGCTGTGACGGTAGTGGTGGCGGTTCGTCAGGATGACCCGCTCTGGTTTCGTGCGCGACTCGAACCACTCGAGTCCCTCGGGCGGCTCGAGCGGATCGAGGAGCGTCGCGGCGGGCTCCACGTAATAGGAGCTGACCTCGACCTGGATCCGCGGGTGGCGAGCTTTCCAGTGGTGGACTCCCGGTCCGATTTCTTTCATCGCCTTCTCCTTCCCTCGCTGGTGCTGTTGTTAGCATCGCGCCTCGTGACCACCGCGACGCTCTCCGACCTGAAACTTCACTCAACCGGCAAGGTCCGCGAGATGTACGAGGTCGACGGCGACCTCCTGATGGTGGCCTCCGACCGCATCTCGGCGTACGACGTGATCATGCCGACGCTGATCCCCGACAAGGGGCGCGTGCTGACGCAGATGTCGCTGTTCTGGTTCGACTCGACCGCGGACATCTGCCCGAATCACTTCATCTCCGAGGACGTTCCGGAGGAGGTCAAGGGGCGAGCGATCCGCGTGCGGCGGCTGAGCATGTACCCCGTGGAGTGCGTCGTCCGCGGATATCTGTCGGGCTCCGGGTGGAGGGAGTACCGGCAGTCGGGAGCGGTGTGTGGCATCGAGCTGCCCGAGGGGCTGCGCGAGTCCGAGCAGCTTCCCGAGCCCATCTTCACTCCCGCGACCAAGGCCGAGATCGGCGAACACGACGAGAACATCGACTTCGATCGCGCCGCTGAGATCATCGGTGACCGGCCCCTGATGGAGGAGCTGCGTCGGATCTCGATCGAGCTCTATTCGCACGCCGCCGCGCACGCGGAGTCCCGGGGAATCATCCTCGCGGACACGAAGTTCGAGTTCGGCTCCTCGTCCGGAGCCGAGGTCGTGCTGGGCGACGAGGTGTTCACTCCGGACTCCTCGCGCTTTTGGCCCGCGGACGATTATGAGCCCGGCCGCTCACAGGGCTCCTTCGACAAGCAGTACCTGCGCGACTGGCTGGACGAGATCGGCTGGGACCATAAGCCTCCGGCGCCCGAGCTGCCCGACGAGGTCGTTGCCAACACCCGTGCGAAGTACCTCGAGGCGTACGAGCGGATCACCGGCCGCACCCTCGACTAGGCGCCTAGCTCTCTACCTCGTAGCCCAGCTTCTTCAGCAGCGGCCCGGCGACCGCCTCGAACGCCTTGCGGTTCTCCTCCGGCATGTCCGTGCGCCAGCGGCTCGCGCGGCTGGGGCTGGGCGGCTCGAACAGGAGCTGATGCTGCTTCGTGCGCTCCTCGGCCGTGATCGTCCCGCCGCCCAAAGGCTTCAACGTGCGCTCCATCTCGCCGCGCATCCGCTCCTGCGCGTGCTTCGGGTAGTCGAGCATCTCGTCGCTCCATGGCAGGTCCACGTGCTTGACAATCCGCCGCAGCACCGGCTCGGGGTCGGTGACGAGGTCCTCGTAGTGGCACTCCATGTAGGTGCCCTTCGCGAGGAGCTTCGCGCGCTTTCGCGCCTTGCGGAGCTCCTGCACCCACTTCTTCGCCGCCTCGGTGACGTCGTCGGTTCCCCAGCTCACCTCGCCCAGCGAGAGCGCCACGTCGCGCCCGTCGCGGATGATGTGGATGAAGTGCGCCTCCGGCAGAGCGTTCTGGATGCGCGGCGCCTTATAGGTGTAGGGAGGCGACTTATCCCCCCAGCGCGGCTTGCCCTGCTGGGCCGCGGCGGCCTCATAGAAGGCACGGATCGCGTCACCCGTCGTGATGGGATCGTGGCGTTCCATGCGCTCGCGGACCTCCTCGGGATCGAGAAGGAAGTCCCCCCAGCGGGGGTGCCCGGTCATGGTCGCGAGCGCGCGCTCGCGGACGACCTCGCTGGCGGCCCCCTCCTTGATGAGCTCGTCGCACACGTTGGCGACCATCGGGACGAAGTGGGTCTCAGCGGGGATCGTCAGGTCCGGATGCGCATCCAGCATCAGCCGCAGGAGCGTCGTTCCCGACCGGGATACGCCCACGACGAACGGCGCCGGCGGGCGATCGGTCGACCGCCGGCGTCGGCGAAGCGTTCGCTTGACCGCTTCGAGCGCCATGCGGCGGAGTATTCAAGCAGGCTGATCCCGGGGATCCGCGCGCATCGGACGGCGACCACTACCCTTTCCCCGCCTTGGCGAAGCCGATGTACCAACCCTGGGACGCACCTCTTCAGGTCCCCGACTGCCCCGAGGGCTGGACGACGGGGCCGCCCGACTATGTGGGCATCGGCGCGCAGCGCTGCGGGACCAGCTGGTGGTACGACTCCGTGCGGCGAAACCCCGGCATCCAGCGCTCTCCCCTGGGCAAGGAGGTCCACTACTTCGACCGTTTCTGGCACGGTGAGGAGCCCGATGACATCGCCGCCGAGTATGGGTCGCTGTTTCCTCGCCGGCCCGGGCACATAGTCGGTGAGTGGACGCCTCGCTATCTGGCGGACCACTGGGCGATCCGCCTATTGCGTAAGGCGGCCCCCAACGCACGTCTCCTGGTCATGCTTCGCGATCCGGTCGCGCGGTACCGCTCGGCCGTGGCGCGCCTGCAGCGCAAGGCGGAGGAACGCGGATCGCGAGTCCTCCTACCGCAGGTGAACGACGCGCTGTGGCGCGGCTATTACTTCGAGCAGCTCCGTCACGTGTTCGACCTCTTCCCCCGCGAGCAGGTGCTGGTGCTCCAGTACGAGCGCTGCGTCGCCGATCCGGTCACGGAGATGGAGCGCACCTGCCGCTTCCTGGGGATGGATCCGCCCGAGGAGTTCCCGGAGCGCCTGATGGAGCACAAGCAGGCGGGTCGCCAGACGCCAGGCCTCACGCAGGAGATCAGCGAGGAGCTCGCCACGCGCTACCGCGAAGATTCGCTGCAACTCGCCGAGCTGTGCCCCGAGATCGACCTGTCGCTGTGGCCGAGCGCGAGCACCCCGGTGCGTCGCGGCGGAGCCGCCGCCCCCGTTGGAACCGGCTGAGCCCACCGGCTGCGGGATGGCCGGCTGAGAGGCGCGATGCAGCTCGTGATGACCCTGAAGGTGCGCGACGAGGCCGACATCCTCGAGGACAACCTGCGCTATCACCGGGCGCTCGGGGTCGACTTCTTCGTCGTCACCGACAACGGCTCCGTGGACGGCACCTCCGAGATCCTGGAGCGATATGTGAACGCGGGTCTCGCCCATGTGCTGCGCGTCGAGACCGGGACCCTCCGCAACGACGAGGAGCACTGGACGACGCGGATGGCCCGCCTTGCGGCGACCGAGTTCGAGGCCGACTGGGTCTTCCACGACGACGCCGATGAGCTGTGGTGGCCGGTGCAGGGGACGCTGAAGCAGGCGTTCGAGGCGATTCCGGAGCAATACGGCTCGGTGGTCGCGCCGCGCGGAGAGTACGTGGCCCGCCCGGATGCTCCCGGCCCTTGGTTCGAGCGCATGGTCTACCGCGAGGCGCTCGGGAGCCTGCAGCCCAAGGCGGCCCACCGCGCCGACCCGGACGCCGTCGTCATCAGTCAGACCCACGAGGTGGTGTCGGCCGGGCCCGACCGCGACCTCTGGCATGCGATGCGGCCGCCGGGCCGGATGCTCCACCGGGGGACCCGCGCGACGAGCGACGAGCAGGAGGAGAACGGCGATCGTCCCGAGGTCCGGTTGGTTTGGGCCCCAACCCATCCGCTTCGGATCTTCCACTTCCCGCTGCGCTCGTTCGAGCAGTTCCGCAAGCGCACCGAGATCTTCCTCCGCCACGGCGGCTGGCGCGACACCGGGAGGTTCCGCCGCCTGCGCTATGCGTATGAGCAGGGTCGCCTCGAGGAGCTCTACGCCGAGCTCGTCTGGGACGACTCGCGAATCGAGGAGGGTCTGGGAGACGCCGAGCTCGTGCGCGACGATCGCTTCGCGAAGCTCCTCCCGCAATGCCCGGACCCGTTCAGCGGAGCGCCGGCGGGGTCGGTGCGGGTCGCACCCAGCGCCGAGGACCTGGAGCGAGAGCAGGCCGAGGTGGACTACGACGCGATGCGGCTCATGAGCCGTACCCAGCGCTTCACGATGCTCCAGCTCGACCGCTCGCGGTCACGGCTCGACGAGCTGCGCACCACGCTCGACGAGGTTCGCGGCAAGCTGAACCGGACCCTGGGCCGGCGGCTGCTCAAGCTGACGCGGCGGTTGCGGCAGCGGAAGCGCACGGATGAGCTCGCGGCGCCGGCGTCCGCGCCGCCGGAAGACGTCTCCGAGTAGGCGCTACTCGCCGGCGGCGATGTTGAGCCGCAACTCGCGCAGGTAGTCCCGCAGCCGGGTGTCCGTGACGAGGTCCTCGCCAGCCGGATCCGACACGACGCTCTCGGCGTAGTGCTGCGGCAGCTCGCCGCGCTGCCACACCTCGTACAGGCGCCGCCAAGTCCGCCCGACGTTCTCGGGCAGCTCGCGGTTTCGCGCGTAGGCCGCGCCGCCCTTGACGATCTTGTTCTCGAACTGGGCGTATGAGCGCATGGGGAAGTGCAGGATCTCCACCGTGCCGTCGTCCAGGCGCTCGCCGAGCTGCGGGCCGCGCACCCGGTGGTTGCCCTGCACGACCTCGATCTCGGGGTGGGCCCGGTGAGCGAGCTTCGGCGGCAGCGGCTTCCCGACCGGATTGAGCGACTCGCGCTCGCGGACCGTCATCCGCTCCCAGAACGGCCGGCCGTCCTCCGGCTGCGGCACGAAGTTCGTCCTGCGTGCGACGACGACCCCGACGCCGTCTTCCAGCGCCTCGAACGTCGAGGCAAGCGTGCCCGTTCGGGGCCACCAGAACTCGTCCGCGTCGCCGTTGATGACCCAGTCGGCGCCAAGTTCGGCAGCCGCCATGCGCGCCATTCGCGTCACCCACTTGCCCTGGGCGTAGTCGTCGCTCGGCTCGTGGATGACCCGCACGACGCCGCGGGCCTCGTACTCGCTCAGGATCTCGAGGGTCGCGTCCTCGGACCCGTTGTCGGTGACGATCACCTCGTCCACCCCCTGCGCGAGGTGGAAGTCGAGGTTCTCCGCGACGATGTCCTGCTCGTCGCGGATCAGCAGGGTCATTACCAGCTTCATGGCGGCCATTCCTAGCAGTTCACATCGGGGGCTGACCTAGAATGCCCGGTCCCTTGGCCGACGCGCAATCCCCAGATCGGGGCCCGAAGCTCGTGATGGCGCTCAAGGTGCGGGACGAAGGCGACGTGCTGGAGGCGAACCTGCGCTTTCACCATGCGCTCGGCGTCGCGCACTTCGTCGTCACCGACAACGGGTCCACGGATGAGACCGCCGAGATCCTCGGCCGCTACTCGGAGGCCGGGCTTGCGACCGTCATCGAGGAGCCAGGCACCGACTATCGAATCGCGGGCGCCGGCTGGCTCACCCGCATGGCGCGCATGGCGGCGACGGAGCTGGGTGCCGATTGGGTGATCCACACCGACGCGGACGAGTTCTGGTGGCCGGCCGAGGGCTCGCTCATCGAAACGCTCGGCGCGATCCCGGACCGCTATGGGGTCGTCGTCGCGCCACGGGTCGAGTTCGTGGGGCGCCCGGACGGCCCGGGCACCTTCGCTGAGCGCCTGACGGTTCGCGAAGCCCGCTCACGGCTGCAACCCAAGGTCGCCCACCGCGCTCTGGAGAACGTCGTAAGCCTCGACCGCGGCGCCCACGACGTCGCCCTCGAGGGACCCGACGGGGAGGTCGCCTCCACGCTTCGCCCGCCCGGCCGCGCGGTCCATCGCACGGTGCGCGACGAGGAGGGCCCGTCCGAGGAGGGCCCGTCCGGGAAGGAGCAGCTCGACGACGAGACCAAGCTCGTCTGGGCACCCACGTGGCCGCTACGGATCCTGCATTTCCCCGTGCGCTCGTTCGACCAGTTCAAGCGCCGAACCGAGGTCGCGATCTTCGAGGGGCACTATCCGGACTGGGGGCGGTTCAAGCGCCTCCGCGAGCTTTATGAGCAGGGCAAGCTCGACGAGGTCTACGCGGATCTCGCCCTCGGCGACACGGCGGTGGAGGAGGGCGTCAGCGAGGGCCGGCTCGTCCGCGACGATCGCCTCGCGAGGCTGCTGCCCGATTGCCCCGACCCACTCGAGGGAGGAGCGCCGGGGAGCGTCCGGGTCGAGGCAAGCGCCGAGGACGCCGCGAGCGAGCGAGCGCAGCTCGAGTTCGACGCGATGCAGCTGCTTGGCCGCACCTCGCGCTGGACGGGAATCCAGCGGGATCGGAACCGCGACCGGATCGAGTCGCTGCGCGAGAGGCTCGACGACGCCACGACCCAGCGCGACGAGGCCCGCAAGCTCCTGAAGCGCGCCAGGGCGCGAATCGAGCAGAAGAACAAGCGGCTGGAGCGAAACATCGCTAAGCGAAAGGAGCTCCGCGCCGAGCTCACAGTGGAGCGCAACCGCCCGTGGAGCCGGATGCGCCACCGGCTGCGCCGGATTCGGAAGCGAATCGGCGCCGGGCTCGGTCGCTAGCCACTCGCTAAGTTCCCCGGGTGCCGCGATACCTCGTCACCGGCTGCGCCGGATTCATCGGCTCGACGCTCACGGACGCACTGCTGGCCGACGGCTGCGAGGTCGTGGGCGTCGACGCGTTCACCGACTACTACGACCGCTCGGCGAAGGAGGCGGCGCTGGCGGGCGCGCGGGACCACCCCGCATTCACCCTCCTCGAGCACGACCTGGCCGCGGGTCCCCTCGCGGAGGAGGTCCTAGACGGGCTCGACGGCATCTTTCACCTCGCGGCCAGGCCCGGCGTCCGCGCGAGCTGGGGCGCCGGCTTCGAGGCGTACGTGTCGGACAATATCCTCGCCACCCACACGGTCGCCGACGCCGCCGGAGCCCGCGGGCTGCGATTGGTGTTCGCCTCCTCATCCTCGATCTACGGCGACGCCCTCGCCTACCCCACCCTCGAGGACACCCCGCCGTCCCCGATCTCGCCCTACGGAGTGACCAAGCTCGCCTGCGAGCACCTGCTCAACGCCCACGCCCGCGACTCCGGCCTCGCGCACGTCGCGCTGCGCTACTTCACCGTCTACGGGCCCCGTCAGCGCCCGGACATGGCGTTCACCCGGATCGTCGCCGCGGTCGTCAGCGGCAGCGAGTTCGAGATCTACGGCGACGGCAGCCAGTCGCGCGACTTCACGTTCGTCGCCGACGCGGTCGCCGCGACGATCACCGCGATGCGAGAGGCGCCCGCCGGCGCCACCTACAACGTCGGCGGCGGGAGCGAGGCGGCGCTTCGCGACGTCGTCGCCCTTGTCGAGGAGCTCGCCGGGCGATCGCTCAACATCCGGTACGGCGAACGGGCACCCGGGGACGTCAAGCGAACGCTGGCCGATACCAACAGGATCCGCACCGCACTCGGTTGGCAGCCGCAGACGGATCTGCGGGCGGGCCTCGCGGCGCAGCTCGATGCGGCAGGCGCACTAGCGCCGTCAACCGGCTGAGGAATCGCCGCTTCGACCACTACGCTCAAGACGTGAGAGCGCGGGTGCTGATCAGGCCCAAGGAGGGCATCCTCGATCCGCAGGGCAAGGCGGTCGAGGGCGCGCTGCCGGCGCTCGGCTTCGACCGCGTGTCCCACGTGCGGGTGGGGCGTCTCGTCGAGCTCGACACCGACGATCCCGATCGGCTCGAGGAGCTGTGCGAGAAGCTCCTCGCCAACCCGTTGATCGAGGACTACGAGATCGAGGTCAGCAAGTGAGGTTCGGCGTGCTGCAGTTCCCGGGCTCGTGCGACGACCGCGACGCGCTCGCTGCTTGCAGCCGAGTGGGCGATGCCCGGATGATCTGGCACGAGGAGAGCGATCTCGACGGAATCGACGTCGTGGTCGTCCCCGGAGGGTTTTCCTATGGCGACTACCTTCGCGCCGGGGCGATCGCGCGCTTCGCCCCAGCGATGCAGGCAGTCGCGCGACATGCCGAGGCCGGCGGGCCGGTGCTGGGCATCTGCAACGGCTTTCAGGTGCTGTGCGAATCGCATCTGCTGCCGGGGGCGCTGCTCACCAACGAGTCGCTTCGGTTCGCCTGCCGCCAGGTCGACGTCGTCGTCGAAGGCGGCAACACCGCCTTCACGCGCGAGTGCGGGCCCGGGGACCGGCTGTCCATCCCGGTGAAGCACCAGACCGGGCGCTACTTCGCTCCGCACGAGGATCTCGACGCGCTCGAGGCGCGCGGCGGCGTCGTGCTGCGCTACGCGCCCGGCCACAACCCCAACGGCTCGGTGCGTGACATCGCCGGCATCGCCAACGAGCGCGGCAACGTCGTCGGCCTCATGCCCCACCCCGAGCACGCGGTCGATCGCCTGACCGGCTCCGACGATGGGCTGCGACTGTTCGAGTCGGCTGTCGCATACGTCACCGGCGCCGCGCGCGAGCCGGTCACCGCTTAGCCTGCGGGCCGCCTTGCGAAATGCCGCGGCAAGAGCTGTCGCATCGGAGGGGATCAGCGTGCGGGAGCTGGTCCTCCCCAGGACGTTCTGCCGGCCTACGCGCGGGACCGCCCGGGTGACGAGCCCGGCGATCACTTTCTGAATTCGCCGGCGGAATCGCCCGCGTGAAGTCCATCGAGAACCCAGAAGCCTGGATGGCATTCGAGGAGACCTTCATGCGAGAGCTTCACGACGGGGCAGGCCTCGAGATCGAAGAGCCGATCCGCTACGGCGCCTGGTCGGGACGTGAAGAGAGCGCACCCGGCTTCGGAGCCAAGGACTTCGTCGTGGCCTCTAAGCCTCGGATCTCACAAGTCAAGCGCCTGTACCGGCGAGCGAGGCGATCAGTTCGGCGTCGCCTGCAATAACACGGGCGAGCCTGTCACCGCTTGGCCGGGACGTTCCCTGGGATCCCGTCCGGTGACGGCATGCGAAGCTCGGCCAGCTCGCCGCCCTGCTCGGGCTCCAGCAGCTGCCGGTAGAACTCGTCGTCGCGCTTGATCAGCTCGAAGACCTGCTCGTTGATCTCGGCCAGCTGCTCGGCGAGCGCCTCGCGGTAGCGGACGACGGGGTCGATGCGCTTCCGCAGCTTCCCCAGCCGGCCCTTGCGCGGTAGGCGCCCCGCGAGCCAGCCCCGGAGGCTTCCTTTGCGCAGCGCATCGCGATGCGGCATCCACGAGACGCGGCCGCCCGCGGTCTTTCGAAAGCCGCCGCCGTGGTGGTAGATCAGGTCGCCGTAGACGCCGAACTGGAGCGGATGCGGGTTGACCTTGTTGGTTCGCAGGAGCGGGTACCAATCGATGTCGTTCGCGCGCAGCAGCCCCAGCATGTTCCCGCCGACGTCCGTGACCCTCGCGCCCTGCCTGTTCTCCCACTTGTAGCCGCGGCGCCAGTCACCGGGCAGGTCGAGCCAGAACCGCGCCGTGGTGGCGCAGAAAGAGGGATGCGGCTGCGGATCGCCGTTGTTCTCGTCGCGACGCACCGCGAGCAGCGGGTGCTGATCGAGCTTCTTCCGCAGGAACGGCACCATCGGGGCGATCGGGAACGCATCGCCATCGATGAAGACGAGCATGTCGTCGGGCTCGGCGGCGTGGGCCATGAGGTCGCCCAGCAGCGTCAGCTTGCGCTCGTGTTCCTTCATCTGAACGTCGGTCGCGTAGAAGTACTTCGAGGCGTGATCCATCATGCCGCCATCCAGCCACGCGTAGACGCGGTAGGGCTCGTCGATGTTGCGCTCGAAGTAGGCGAGCTGGACGTCGATCCAGTGGTCGTACGCCCAGTGAACGGTCGCGATGTGGATCATCGGACGGAGCAGCTTAGGGCCTATTCCGGTAGGGGGCTTGCCCGTGGGGAGTGCGTGGACCGAGCGAGACGGGGTCGGCACGGATTCCGCATAGTGGTGGCTATGTGGGAGCCGGGCCGGGCCCGTGTTCGCGAAGCGTCCACGCGCTCAGCCACGGGTGCTATCCCCCATCGGGATAGGTCCCTGGCCCTGCGCCGGGGCTACGATGCTCGCGCGCAGACCATGAGCCGGCGAAGCGATGCAAATCTCCCCACGTTCCTCGGGATCGGAGCCCCGCGGGCGGGCACGACCTGGCTTCACGTGAGTCTCAGGAAGCACCCCGAGATCTGGTTGACGCCGGTCAAGGAGATCCATTACTTCGATACGCGCCAGCGCGACGACCTGCGCGGCAACTTCTACAAGCGGCACCTGGCCAAGCGCGCGCGCCTCTACCTGAGCCGAGAGACCTATCGAGACCGGCGGCGCGAGGGGGCGCTGTTCTCCGAGTTGGCCTGGGATCTTCATTTCTTCATCCCGCCCCGGACCAACCGCTGGTATCAGCGCATCTTCCGGCCGGGGCCGGGGCAGATCGCGGGCGAGATCACTCCGGCCTACTCGGTCCTGAAGCCCGAGGCCGTCGAGGACGTCCGGGGAATCAATCCCGACCTGCGGGTGATCTACCTGATGCGCGATCCAATCGAGCGGAGTTGGTCATCGGCGATCAGCCATCTCATTCGCCGCCGCGGTCGATCCCCGGCCGACATCACCGACAAACAGCTCCTCCGCCATTTCGAGCGACAGAGGCATGTGCTGCGCACCAATTACTTGCGCACCTTTCAGATTTGGGAGAGCGTCTTCGGTCGCGACCAGATCTTCGTCGGCTTTCTCGACGAGATCCAGGAGAACCCACGCGACCTACTGGTGCGGCTGTATCGGTTCCTTGGCGTCTCCGACAGCGAGGAGCACATCCCGGCGGGAGTCGGTCGCAAGCTCAATTCCTCGCAGGAGTACTCGACCGCGATCCCGGAGAACGTTCGCGTCCATCTGGCCGAGCTGTACCTGCCCCAGCTGCAGGAGCTCTCAGCGCGCTTCGGGAACCCAGCCACCACCTGGCTGCGCCGCGCGGAGGACGTGCTCGAGACCAGCGGCGCCCCCGGCAGCTGATCGGTGGCACTGGTCGGAATTCTCGGCATGCATCGCAGCGGCACTTCCGCCGTCGCAGGCATGCTCGAGGACCATGGCATCGACTTCGGCGCGGTCAGGACCCGCAATCGGTTCAACAAGCGGGGAAACCGCGAGCTGCCCGAGTTGAACAGGCTGCACGAGGAGATCCTCCAGCGGGCGGGAGGGTCCTGGTGGGATCCGCCGTCCTCGCCCCCGGTCAGGGCGGACGACCTCCGGCGCCGCGACGAGATACTGGCCGCGATCACCGGCGAGCCGGCGGGAGTGAAGGATCCCCGAATGCTCGTCTGCGCCGAGCTGTGGAGCGATCTCGAGCTCATGCGGATCGGCGTGATCCGCAACCCGGTCTCCGTGCGCATGTCGCTCGCGCGGCGCGCCGCCGAACGCCCGAAGCGACATCCGCGGTTCTCGGCCCGCCAGTGGGAGGACCTGTGGGCTCGGTACAACCGAGCGCTCCTCGACGAGCACGGCCGCTCGGCGTTTCCGGTAATCGACTTCGACCGGCCCCCCGACCTCAACCGGGCGGTGGCCGACGCGCTTCGCTTCTGGGGACTGCCGGTGGGGGACGAGTCCGAGTTCTTCGACCGGAACCTGGTGGGTGAGACGAGCGACGCGGACTGGCGCGACGAGGCCGAGAGCCCCGAGGCGCTGGAGGTCTGGGATGCATTGAGCGCGCTCGCGGAGAATTAGCGACCCTGCACGCCGAGGAGCGCGGCTAGGATCGCCGCACCGTGACCGACCACGACTTCGTCTTCGTCGGCGGCTTGCATCGCAGCGGGACCACGCTGCTCGCGCGCGCGATCGCCAAGCACGGCGAGGTGAGCGGATTTCGCAAGACCGAGGCGCTTGCAAACGAGGGCCAGTTCCTGCAGAGCGTCTATCCGATCGCCCGGGAGTTCGGTGGCACCGGCCGCTTCGGCTTCGACGAGCGAAGCCACATGACCGAGGATCACCCGCTCGCCACGGAGGCCAACCGGGACAAACTCATCTCGGAATGGGGCGAGTACTGGAATCTCGAGCGGCGGGTGCTTGTGGAGAAGTCGCCGCCGAACCTGCTCAAGCTCCGCTTCCTTCAAGCCCTTTTCCCCGATGCCGCGTTTGTCGTGATCATGCGCCATCCGATCGCGGTTTCCTACGCGACGCAGAAGTGGAGCGAGACGTCGCTGGAGTCGCTCATCGAGCACTGGCTCGTCTGCCACGAGATCTTCCTCGAGGACGCGCCCCACATCCGGCGGCTGGTGCTCGTTCGCTACGAGGACCTCGTCGCCGATCCCGCCGGAATCGTCGGGCCGATCCAGGGACAGCTGGGCCTCAGTCCCTCCGGCGCCGCATTCAAGGCGCGCACCGGGATAAACGACGACTACTTCAAGCGCTGGAACGCGCGCCTGCGCCCACGGCAACGACGCGAGCACGCGGACCTCGCCCGGCGCTTCGAAGAGGGCGCCAACCGGTTTGGCTACAGCCTGCTGGAGCCGGAGCGCGACGCGGAGCCGGCAGGCGAGGTCGCCGAGCTGCTCGGCCGCCTGGCGCCGACACGCTGAGCGGCTTCCTGCCAGGCCCCTGTTAGCCTCGCCGCCCCGTGCGCCTGGGAATGGTCTACAAGGTTCGCGACGAGGCGGACATCATGGAGGACAACCTGCGATTTCATCTCGCGCAGGGAGTCGACTTCTTCGTCGTCGTCGACACGGGGTCGGAGGACGGGACGCTCGAGATTCTCGAGCGCTACGAGCGCGCCGGGCTGGTACGGCTCGAGCGCACCGTTGGCGGAATCCGCGAGATGAAGGCCGGCGGCGAGGAGGGGATCGCGCGCATCGCGGGCGAGATGGGCGCCGATTGGGTCATCCACAACGACGCCGACGAGTTCTGGTGGCCGGCCGCCGGGAACCTGAAGGAGACGTTCGAAGCGATCCCGGAGGAATTCGGGATGGTGCTGGCACCGAGGACGGAGTTCGTGATGCGGCCGGGCGACGGCCCCTTTGCCGACCGGATGACCGTCCGCGAGGCACGCTTTCGGCGACCGGCGAAGTCGGCGCACCGGCCCAGCGAGCGGATCAGGCTGCGTGGCCCCCACCCGGTCGAGATCTGGTCCGGGGACACTGCCTACCGCGGCCTCGTCGGCAAGCCGGTGCTCCGAATCGAGCCCGAGCATCGCGAGGAGGATCCGCTCGAGCTCGTTATCGCTCCCGCCTTCCCCGTCGGCGTCCTTCACTTCCCGTTCCGTACGTTCCAGCAGTACCGGCGCCGGGTGGAGATCGCCCGCGACAACGGCCAGCTCCGGCGGAACGAAGCGGGGCGCGAGGTCCGCAAGGCGCTCGAGGAGGGACGGCTCCAGCAGGTCTACGAGCGCCTGATCCTCGACGACGACGCCGTTGCCAAGGGGATCACGGAAGGCTGGCTCGTCGAGCAGACCAGCTTTCGCGACTACCTGGCCGCCTGTCCGGATCCCCTGAAAGACGGTGAGGCAACGGGTCCTGCCGCGCCCGTCGCTGGAGGGAGCCCAACGGCCGACGAGCTGCGTGACGACTCGATGTACGCGATCAGCCGCTACCTCCAGACCCAAGCCGAGCGGGCGGGAAGGCTCCGGCGCAAGGACGCCCTGCTGCGCGAGTTCAGGCAGCGCCTCAAGCAGCGAAACCAATCTCTCCGCAAGCGAACCAACAGGCTCCGACGAGTCGAGTCCAGCAAGTGGTGGAGGATGAGACCGCGCCTTCCGCGTGCGGTTCTGCGCACCCGTCGGTCGCTGCGGCGCCGGCTTCGGCGGCTTCGACGCCGGCTCCGTCGCCGATGAGCGCCGCAGCGCTCGCGATACTGGTTTCCAGATGAGCGTCTCGAGCAAATCGAGGCACCGCGAGCTCGGCCTCACCGACTTCGAGTACGAGCGGATCACGCAGCTCCTGGAGCGGGAGCCAAACGAGGTCGAGCTCGCGATGTTCTCGCTGCTGTGGTCGGAGCACTGCGCTTACAAGCACTCGCGCAAGCTCCTACGGCGGCTGCCGACCGAGGGTGAGCGGGTCCTGATGGGCCCGGGCGAGAACGCGGGCGCCGTCGACATCGGCGACGGGTACGCGGTGGCGTTCAAGGTGGAGTCCCACAACCACCCAAGCGCGGTCGAGCCATTCCAGGGCGCGGCCACCGGAGTAGGCGGGATCCTGCGCGACGTCTTCGCCCTCGGTGCCAGGCCGATCGCGGTGCTCGACTCGCTGCGGTTCGGTGAGCTCGGCTCCGAACGCTCGCGATACCTGTTCGAGCACGTCGTGGCCGGCATCGGCCATTACGGGAACTCGATCGGCGTCCCCACCGTGGGCGGCGAGATCTACTTCGAGCCGCCCTACGAGCAGAACTGCCTCGTGAATGCGATGTGCGTCGGGCTCGCCCGCACGGACGCGATGATCCGCTCGGCCGCCGCCGGGCCGGGAAACGCCGTGGTCCTGATGGGGGCGTCCACGGGCCGCGACGGCATCGGCGGGGCATCGGTGCTCGCCTCGGCCGAGCTCGAGGAGGGTGCCGAGATGCGTCCGAGCGTGCAGATCGGCGACCCGTTCGAGGAGAAGAAGCTCTTGGAGTGCTGCCTGGAGCTCCTCGATCGCGATCTGCTGGTCTCACTTCAGGACCTGGGTGCCGCCGGCCTCACCTCCTCATCGGCCGAGATGGCGTCCGGGGGAGGCGTGGGAATGGACATCGACACCGACCGCGTGCCGCTTCGCGAGCCCGGCATGGAGCCCTTCGAGATCATGGTCTCGGAGTCGCAGGAGCGCATGCTTGCGATCGTGGCGCCGGCGGACCTTGCGGCGGTCATGGAGGTCTGCGAGCGCTGGCAGACCGGCGCCGCGCGGATCGGCGAGGTCACCGACACCGGCCGCGTCCGCGTCTTCGCCGGCGGTGAGATCGTCGGCGATGCGCCGGTGACAGCCCTGGTTGATGCCTGCCCGCTCTACGACCTGGAGTACGAGGAGCCAGGGGGGTGGATCTACGGCAACGGGAAGACAATTGAGGACGGCGCCGGAGGAGCGGAGATTCTGCGCTCACTTCTCGCCGCGCCGGACATCGCGTCCAAGCGCTCGGCCTTCGAGCAATACGACTCGATCGTCGGGTCGCGAACCGTTCGCCGCCCCGAGTCGGCGGATGCCGCGGTGCTCGCCGTGCCCGAATCCGGTCGGGCCATCGGGATTGCGATCGACGGCAACGGACGGCGAGTGGCCTGCGATCCCTACCGTGGCACCGTCGAGGCGGTGCTGGAGTGCTCCCAGAACCTGGCCTGTGTCGGCGCCGAGCCCCTAGGGCTCACCAACTGCTTGAACTTCGGCAACCCGGAGAAGCCGCATGTTGCCTGGCAGCTGGACCAGGCCGTCCAGGCTCTGGCAGACGCGTGCGTGGCACTCCGGGTCCCCGTCGTCGGCGGCAACGTCTCCCTGTACAACGAGACCGACGCGGGCCCCATCTATCCCACTCCGGTCGTCGGGATGGTGGGCGAGCTGCCGGACCCCGGGGTGGTCCCGGGACTGGCGCCGAAGGAGGGGGATTCGATCGTGCTCGTGGGGCCGTTTGCGCCCTCGCTCGCCGGGTCGGAGCTAGCGAAGCTTCGTGGGGAGCTGTCGGACGGATTGCCGGGGGTCGATGTCGATGAGGTCCGGGCCGCGATCGAGTTGGTTCGCGACGCCGCGCGCTCGGGGCGGATAACCGCCGCCCACGACGTCAGCGACGGAGGCGTCTCCTGCGCGCTCGCCGAGTGCGCGCTCGCCGCGGGCACCGGGATTCGCGCCGACCTGGATCCGCTGGTGGAGCTACGCGGCGCCTCCGGCGAGACCGCGCTCTTTGGAGAGGGGCCGGGCGGGTTCGTCGTGGCCGGGCCTGAAGAGGTTCTGCGCGACCTCGAAGCTCAGGGAGAGCGCCAGGGCGTCGCGGTTCTGAGGATCGGGAATGTCGGCGGCGACGGGATCGAGCTCGTGGCGGCCGAGGCGGAAGCCCGGATCGACCTGGCGGACGCCGAGTCCGCTTGGCGCTCCCTCGGAAGCGCTTAGCTCACGATGGTCGACTTCCGGCGGTATAGGCGCCGCTTTTCGACCATCGCTGGCCAAATAGTTCCCCGCAAACCGCGTGATCTCGCGGTCGGCGTGGTCCGGGTCCGCTGCTAGCCTTGCGTTGCAGGCGACCCCGCTTGCGAATCTCTCTTCCAGGCACGTGGATGGACGCCACCGACTGCCCCATTCCTGATCGCGAAGGGCCGCGCGATGAGTGCGGCGTTTTCGGCGTGTACGCGCCCGGGCACGACGTTGCGCGACTCGCGTACTTCGGCCTATACGCCCTCCAGCACCGCGGCCAGGAGTCGGCCGGGATCGCCACCTGCGAGGGCGGCCACATCACGACCCTTCGCGAGACAGGGCTCGTTTCCCAGGTCTTCGACGAGGAGAAGCTGCGCGCGCTCGAGGGCGACATGGCGATAGGCCACGTCCGCTACTCGACCACGGGCGGCGGGTCATGGGAGAACACCCAGCCTGTGTGGCGCGATGACGGGCGTGAGGTCGCACTCGCCCACAACGGCAACCTGACCAATGCCGTCGAGCTCTACAACGACCTGCACGAGCGGGGCCTGAGCTTCCGTGGCACGTCCGACTCCGAGATCATGGCGGCTCTGCTCTCGGTGGAGGAGGCCCGCCCGATCGAGAACGCCGTGGAGGCGGTGATGCCAAGGCTCGAGGGTGCCTACTCGACCGTCGTCATGACCAAGCGCGCCGTGGTGGCGTTCCGCGATCCGCACGGTGTGCGCCCGCTGGCCCTCGGCAAGCTCGGCGAACGCTACGTCATCGCCTCCGAGAGCTGCGCGTTCGACATCATCGGCGCCGAGCTCCTCCGCGAGGTCAACCCGGGCGAGCTGATCTCGCTGACCGAGAACGGCCTCGAGTCGCGGCAGGTCATCCCGACCGGCCGCAAGGCGCACTGCGTCTTCGAGCACATCTACTTCTCGCGTCCGGACAGCCGCCTCGAGGGCGTGGTTGTCCAGCGCGCCCGCGGGCGGATGGGCGAGATCCTGTGGCGCGAGGCGCCGGTCGAGGCCGACCTGGTGATCTCGGTGCCGGATTCGGGCAATCCGGCGGCGAGTGGGTTCGCTCGCGCGTCCGGGATTCCGCAGGACGACGGGCTGATCAAGAATCGTTATGTGGCGCGGACGTTCATCCAGCCCGGCCAGGAGCTGCGCAAGCGCGGCCTGCGGATGAAGTTCAACCCGCTGCCGGAAATCGTCTCCGGCAAGCGCGTCGTGGTCGTGGACGACTCGATCGTCCGCGGCAATACCACCCGCCAGATCGTCGCGATGCTTCGCGACGCCGGCTGCAAGGAAATCCACCTGCGGATCTCGGCTCCTCCGATCCGGCACCCCTGCCACTACGGCGTCGACATGTCGACGCGCGAGGAGATGATCGCTCACGAGCGGACCGTCGAGGAGATCGCGACCGAGCTCGGCGCGGACTCGCTCGCCTACCTGTCCCTCGAGGGCGTCTACGAGGCGATCGGCGTACCGGCGTCGGCCCACTGCGATGCGTGCTTCACGGGCACCTATCCCCTCGGCGACGACGGCGCCGGAAATGGCAAGTTCGCGCTCGAGGAGCTGGCCGTAGTTCCGGCCAGCCGCTGAGCCGGCCCAGTTGGAAGCATTCCGCATCGCGGTTCTCGCCTCCGGGACGGGAACGAATCTCCAGGCGATCCTGGACGACGTGCACGGCAGCGAGGGCGTCGAGGTCGTCTGCGTGGCCTCCAACAAGACCGATGCCCGGGCCCTGGGCCGCGCCTCGGAAGCGGGGGTGGAGACGGGCGTGTTCCCGCGGTCGGACCACGGCGACAGGACGCAGCGCGACGCGGCTCTGGCGGACTGGCTGGCGGAGCGCGAGGTCGACCTGGTCGTGCTCGCCGGCTACATGGAGCTTCTCTCGCCCGAGTTCGTGCGACGGTACCCCAACCGGATCGTGAACGTCCATCCCGCCCTCCTGCCGTCGTTCCCCGGCCTCGATGCCGTCGGGCAGGCGCTGCGGCACGGGGTCCGTGTGACGGGTGTGACCGTCCACTTCGTGGACGAGGGCGTCGACTCGGGGCCGATCATCCTGCAGCGGCCGATTGAGGTGCCATACACTCGCGACCGCTCGCAACTGGAGAGCGCAATTCACGAGGCCGAGCATCAGCTACTCCCCGAGGCGATCCGCCTGATCGCGTCCGGCGCCGTCCGCACGGATCCCGAGAATCCGCGCCTCGTGCGAATCGAAGAGGCGAAGGAAACCGCCGGTGGCTGACCCCGTGGCGCCCTCGGCCGGCGCGGAGGCATCGGCAAGCTCCGGGGATGAGATTCGCGTTCGGCGCGCACTGATCTCGGTCTCGGACAAGACGGGGGTCGTGGACTTCGCGCGCGGGCTCGCGGACCTGGGCGTCGAGATCGTGTCCACCGGCGGAACCGCGGCTGCCCTGCGTGAGGCGGGCGTCGAGGTCCGGGATGTCTCGGACCTCACAGGGTCGCCGGAGATCCTCGGTGGCAGGGTGAAGACGCTTCACCCGCGGCTCCACGCCGGCCTTTTGGCGGTGCGAGACGACCCGGAGCACGTGAAGGTCCTCGAGGAGGAGGGGATCGAGCCGATCGACCTTGTCTGCGTGAACCTCTATCCGTTCGAACGGGCGGTGGCGAGGCAGGGAACGAGCGAGACGGACGCCATCGAGAACATCGACATCGGTGGGCCGACGATGATTCGCGCCGCCGCGAAGAACCACCGCTTCCTGGTCGTCGTCGTACAGCCGGAGAGCTACGACGCGGTCCTGGCGGAGATGCAGGAGACGGGCGGTGGCGTGACGGCGGCTACCCGCCATTGGCTGGCCAACGAGGCGTTCGCGTTCACGGCGCGCTACGACGCGGCGATCAGCCGGTGGTTCGGGGTCCGCTACGAGGACTTCCCCGAGCACTGGGTCATGGCCCACGAGAAGTTCCTCGACCTCTCCTACGGAGAGAACCCGCACCAGAAGGCGGCGCTCTACGTCGAGGTCGGGACCCGCTCGCACGTGCTGTCGCGGGTGGCGAAGCTCCACGGGCGCGCGCTCTCGTTCAACAACGTCCTCGACCTCGATGCGGCGCGGCGCCTGCTGGATGAGTTCGAGCAGGCCGCGTGCGTCATCGTCAAGCACAACAACCCGTGCGGCGTGGCGGTTGCCGAGGGCCTGGGGGTCGCCTATGAGAGGTCGCTGGCCTGCGACCCGATGTCCGCCTTCGGCGGCGTGATCGCGTTGAACCGTAACGTCGACAAGCCGCTCGCCGAGCGGCTGCACGAGCACTTCATCGAGGTATTGATCGCACCGAGCTATGACGAGGATGCGCTGGCCGTGCTCCGCCAGAAGGAAGCCATCCGGATTCTCGAGGCGACCGAGCAGCGCCAGGCGGGCGAGGGCGAGCGCGACCTGAAGCGGGTGCGCGGTGGGCTCCTGGTCCAGGAGGCGGATCGCATCGACTCCGACCGCGAGTCGATGGACGTCGTTACGAAGGCGAGCCCCGACGGCACCCAGTGGGACGACCTGTGGTTCGCATGGAAGGTGTGCAAGCACGTGCGGTCGAACGCGATCGTGCTCGCCAAGAACGGGGCCACCATCGGCGTCGGCGCCGGGCAGATGAGCAGGGTGGACTCGGTGCGGATCGCGATCGAGAAGGCGCGGGAGGCGCGCGGTGATGAGGCGGAGGCCGTGCTGGCGAGATCGGTGGTCGCCTCGGATGCCTTCTTCCCCTTCCCCGACGGGCCGCAGCTCGCGATGGACGCCGGGGCGACGGCGTTCGTTCAGCCCGGCGGATCGGTGCGGGATTCCGACGTCATCGCCGCCTGCGATGCCGCCGGCGCAGCGATGGTCGTCACCGGCCGCAGGCACTTCCGGCACTAGCAGCGGTCCGGTTTTCCGCTCCCGGGCGGGGGTATTTCCCTGACATGTCCGCCCACCTACCCGCCGGGGGACGCTGGCTGGTGCGCTGGGTGCTGCTGATGGTGCTCTGGCTGGCGCTCGTCGACACGCAGCAATGGCCGGAGCTGACCGCCGGGGCGGTGGCCGCCGTGATCGGGGCCACCATCGGGGGGTTGATCGTCCGTACCGGTCAGCCGAAGACGCTCGTCAAATCGGCCGCCCTGCTGCGCCTCGGGCCTCGCCGGCTGAGCCGCCCGGTCGTCCGGATGGCTGCGGACACCGGGATCCTCATCGTGGCACTCGCGCGCACGCTGACGGGCCGGCGCCCGCGCGGATCGTTTCGCGTCGTTCGGTACGCACCGGACCCGCCGCGGCGAAGTGCCGCGGGCCGCGCCCTCACCGAGATCTGGGGATCGCTGACGCCCAACCGCTACGTCATCGGGACGGACGAGGAGGAGGGCGTCCTCATGGTGCATGAGCTCGTCCGCACGGACGAGCCGCTCGACCCGCTCGGAGAGCGATGACCGCATGGTTTGTGGCGGCGGCGGTGCTGGTCGCCGCGTTGATTCCGTGTGGGTGGGTATGCCTGCGACGCGGGTTTGCCGAGGGCGTCGTCGCGGTTCAGCTCTCGGGCACGATCGGGGGCCTTGCGCTCCTCGTGCTGGCGCGCGCCGAGGGCAGGGAGCCGTTCGGAGTACTCGCCATCGTCCTCGTGGCGCTGTCGTTCGCGGGCGCGCTGATCTTCCTGCGATTCCTGGAGCGAATGCGGTGAGCGCGCGAACGATGATCGGGTCCGTGCTGCTCGGCTGCGGGGTCTCGCTCGAGGTCGTCGCGGCGCTCGGCCTGCTGGTCATGCGGGACGTATACGACCGCCTCCATTACGTCGGCCCGGCGACGCTTGGCGCCCCGTTCGTAGCCGCCGCCGTGTGGGTGTATGAGGGGGCGTCGCAGATCGCCCTCGAAGCGACGCTTCTCGCCGTCATCGTGCTGATCGTCTCGCCCGCCCTCGCGCACGGGACGGCAAGGGCGGCGCGGATAAGCGAGCACGGCGACTGGCGCCCCCAGCCCGATGAGGGACTCGAGGTGGAGGAACCGTGACCGTCGTTCAGGTTGCCGCGCTAGTTGCGGTCGCGCTGGGCGGCACGGCGGTGGTGCTGGCACGCGAGCCGGCACGGCAGGCGCTGGTCGCGAGTGTGTACGGATTCGCTCTGGCGATCCTGTTCCTCGCGTTCCAGGCGCCGGACGTCGCCCTGTCTCAGATCGTCGTCGGAGCCGTCGCGTTGCCGGCGATGATCATCTACGCGCTCCGCAAGATCATCCGCCGCGAGGAAGTCGACCGGGGCGAGCAATGAGCCAGCGGGCGCGGATGGTGGTCTTTGGTGCCGGAGTGCTCGGGTTTGCGGCGGTGCTCCTGTGGGGCCTCGGCGGGCTGCCGGATTTCGGGGATTTCGCCGGGCGCTACGGCCTGTACCTGGCGGACCACTCGCTGCCCGAGCGGCACGCGACGTCCTCGGTGGCGGTGACGACGTTCGACTTCCGCGGCGCCGACACGCTCGTGGAGGAGTTCATCCTGTTCACGGCGGCGGTCGGGGTCGTCGCCCTGCTGCGCGTGCAGCGGGCCAGCGAGGAGGTGGCGGCGGAGCCGGAGGCGATCAGGCGGCCAACGGCGCAAAGCGGAGCGTTGCGGAGCCTCATCACCGCCGTCGTCGCACCGACGCTGGTGCTCGGGATCAACATCGTCCTCCACGGCCACCTCACACCGGGCGGGGGCTTCCAGGGCGGAGTGATCCTGATGACCTCACTGTTCCTCGTCTACCTGGGGGGCTCGCATCTGGCGCTCGGGCGGTTCCGCCCGATGGCCGCGATGGAGGCGTCGGAGGGGGTCGGCGCCGCCGGCTTCGCGCTCATCGGACTCGCCGGCCTGGTGATCGCCGGCTCCTATCTGGAGAACTTCCTGCCGTTTGGGGCTCGCAACCACCTGGCCTCCGGAGGCGACATCCCGCTCCTCAACATCGCGGTAGGTCTCGAGGTCATGGGCGCGCTTTTGATCGTCGTGGCGGAGTTCCTCGACCAGCGCCTGCTGATGGGGAAGGGGAAGCTGTGAGCTTCCTGCCCTACGCGGTCGCGGCGTGGCTATTCGTGATCGGGCTCTACGGGATCGTCACGAGCCGCAACCTCGTGCACCTCGTGGTCTGCCTGTCGGTCGTGCAGTCGTCGACATATGTGCTGCTCCTGGCAGTCGGCTATCGCTCCGGCGGGACCGCGCCGATCTACGCCGACATCTCGCCCTCGAAGAAGGTGGTCGATCCGATCGTCGCGACGCTCACCCTCACCGACGTCGTGGTGGAGGCGACGGTGGTCGCGCTGCTCCTGGCGCTCGCGGTGCAGGCCCACCGGCGCTTCGGGACGCTCGATCCCAACGACATGGGCGCGCTGCGCGGCTAGCGCGATGGCCGTCGCTCCCCTCGCGGTCGCGGTGCCGCTCCTGGCAGCCGGGGTCCTGACGGCGGTGGCCGTTCGCGTCAACAAGGTCGTCGCCGAGGTGATCGCGCTCGCCGCGGCGCTGGCGACGGTCACGTTCTGCGTGATCCTGCTGGCCCGAACGACCTCGGGCGCGGAGGTGTACTGGTTCGGCGGCTGGGAGACGCACCGCGGGATCGCCATCGGCGTCGCCTTCGTGGTCGATGCGTTCGGCGCGGGGCTCGCGACTCTGTGCTCGGTGTTGATGGTGGCCGGACTCGTCCTGATGTGGCGCTATCGGGATACCGACCCCCCGCACTTCCAGACTCTGATGCTGCTCTTCCTCGCCGGAATGGTCGGGTTCTGCCTCTCCGGCGACCTGTTCAACATGTTCGTCTTCTTCGAGCTGATGAGCGTGGCCGCGTTCGCGCTCGCCGGCTACAAGATCGACGAGGACGAGGCGGTCGAGGGATCGCTGAACTTCGCGATCACCAACACGATCGGCTCGTTCCTCATCCTGACCGGCATCGCGCTCGTCTACGGGCGGACCGGAGCGCTCAACCTCGCGCAGATCGGGCACGCGCTCGCCGCGGGGCCGTCGGATGGGCTCGTCGTGGTCGCGTTCTGCCTGCTGGCTGCGGGTTTCTTCGTGAAGGCGGCGGTGGTGCCGTTCCACTTCTGGCTCGCCGATGCCTACGCGGTCGCGCCCACGCCGGTGTGCCTGCTGTTTGCCGGGGCGATGAGCGAGCTGGGGATCTACGCCGTGGGCCGCATCTGGTTCGACGGATTCGCGGACGCGCTGATCGCTCATGGAGACGGGCTGCGGACTGTGCTCATCGTCGCGGGATCCCTCACCGCGCTGGTCGGCTCGGTGATGTCCGTGCTCCAGGACCACATCAAACGCCTGCTGGCGTTTGCAACGGTTGCCTACGTCGGGGTCTTCCTGATCGGACTCGGTCTGCTGAGCTCGGACGGCGTGGCCGGGGCGGCGGTGTACATCGTCGCGGACGGGTTCGGGAAGGCCGCGCTGTTCGCCGCCGCGGGGATCGTCCAGCACCGGCGCCAGCGGGTGTCGCTGCGCGCGCTGCGATGCTTCGGGCGCGGGCTGCCGCTGACCGGCGCCGTCTGGGTTCTCGGTGCGTTGTCGTTCGCGGCGCTGCCGCCATTCGGGAGCTTCTTCGCCAAGTCGCTTCTGGAGGACGGCCTGACCAAGGAGGGCTACGGCTGGGCGATCGCGGCGCTCGTCGCCACCTCGGCGCTTACGGCGGGGGCGGCCCTGCGCGCCGGCGCGGCCGTCTTCCTGGGGCTCGGCGAAGGGGGGCCGCGGGAGGCGACCGAGGATGAGACCGTCTCGGAGGAGGCGGCGGCGCCGGACCGGACACCGGCGGTGTTGTTCGTCCCGGCCCTGCTGCTGGCCATCGCCGCGCTGGCGGTCGGGCTCGTGCCGGGGTTGGTGGAGGCCTTCGAGGGTGCGGCGGTGCAATTCATGAACGGCTCCTCTTATGCCGCGACGGTGCTGCACGGCGGCAACGCGCCGCCGATCGAGCCCGGGCCTGCGTACTCGGCGCCCACGAGCGCCTACATCTATTCGGCGATCACGCTCGTGGGAGCTGTGGCGGTCGCGACGATGATGCTGTTCGGCTATCGAGTCCCTCGAGGGGTTTCGCAGCGCGTGAGCGGGGTCGCGGGGCGGGCGGTCGCGCCGCTGCGCATGCTCCACAGCGGGCACATCGGCGACTACGTCGCCTGGCTTGTGGTCGGCGTCGCGCTGCTCGGAGGATCGTTCGCGATCGCGCTTCAGTAGAACTGAAGACATGGCGGAGCTGCACGTGGTGAGGGTCTTCTGCGGGGATGACGGGAGCTGGGGCAATCCGCTGGGGGTCTTCCTCGACGGTTCGGCGGTTCCCACGGCTGACCGCCAAGCGGTGGCGACGGACCTCGGTTTCAGCGAGACGGTGTTCGTGGACGATCCCGAGAGCGGTGAGATCCGGGTGTTCACGCCGGCCGTGGAGATTCCGTTCGCCGGCCACCCGATGGTCGGTACGGCCTGGCTGCTCGAGCGGGAGCGCAGTGGCGTCTCAGTGCTCCGCCCGCCCGCCGGCGAAGTGCCGGTGCGGGTCACCGAAGAGTGGACCTATGCAGCGGGGCGGCCGGACTGGACGCCGCCGTTCGAGTTCGTCAGGCTCGATTCGCCGGCCGAGGTCGAGGCCCTCGGGGGCTCGCCGACGAGCGATGTGGAGACCGGCATGTGGGCGTGGATCGACGAGGAGGCGGGAGTGCTGCGTGAGCGTGTGTTCGCGGAGCCGTTCGGGATTCCCGAGGACGAGGCGACTGGAGCCGCGGCGATCGCGCTGACAGCGCGGCTCCGGCGCCCGTTGGACATCCGGCAGGGCCGCGGCTCGCGAATCCTCACCCGTCCGCTCGAGGATGGGATGGTGGAGATCGCCGGGCGCGTAGCGCTGGACGAGGTACGCGAGTACGCGGAGGCGGCATGACCGTACGGATCGGGCTTGGCGTGGCGGCGCTGGCGGCCTGCGTGATGGCCGGGTGCGGTTCCGGCTCATCGAGCTCATCGAGCACGACGGCCACGGCATCGGCGTCGCATGTCAGGCTGAGCGCGCCCGCCGCACGCCACGTCAAGGAGGTCCGCGTCCCGGACATCGTCGGCGAGCGGTTCGGGCAGGCGGTGAAGGAGGTGGAGCGCCTGGGGCTCGACCAGGAGGCACCGCACTTCACCGGCACCGTCGGCAACCCGCACTACAACGGCCACTGTCAGCGTGTGCTGAACCAATCCCCTCCGCCCGGCACCAAGGTGCCGAAGGGGTACACGGTGGCGATCGTCTACGGCGTCTGCCCAAAGGCGATCATCCACGGTCAGTCATCGACGACTGACCCGACCAAACGCTGAGCGACGTCAGGTAATCGGCCCGTTGCGCAACTTACGACCGGCGACGCCTAACATCCTCAGCGCCCCCGTAGCGTAATCGGTTAACGCGTCGGCCTTTTAAGCCGGAAGATCCCGGTTCGAGTCCGGGCGGGGGCATAGTTGACACACGTTCCACACACGGGTGACCTCTGGCCTGCGAGCGTCCACGCGTGCGGCGCTCACCCCACAGCCCAACGTTCTCGCGAACCGGGCGGCCTCCGTCTGCAAATCGGACGAAGCCCATGGGACAGTGATCAGCTGTCTCTTGAGCTCGATGCCTCTGGAGCCGAGGACGGGTCGCGCGTTTCCCTGTTCACTCTGGGGGTAAGGCCAGCGGAGATGGAGAATCCACGACCAGACCAAGAGGGGTTCGGCGAGGCTTCGCTCGGCGAGGCGCAGTCCTCGAATCCGCCCGCCGATCCGGAGATGCTCGAAGACGCGGAAGGCGAGCAGAGCGAGGGCGGCCAGGAGGAGTACGGCGGTGATCAGGACGCCGAGCCCACTGCGGCACCCGACGAGGTAGACGGGGACGCCGAGCGCGACCAGGCCGAAGGCTAGCCCCCTCCTCGCGCCTACCATGGGCGCGAACATGGCAGGCCGCAAGAAGCTCAGCGATTACGAGCGCAAGCGCTCCTTCGAGGAGACGCCCGAGCCGCGGGGCCAAAGGCGCAGAAAGGCGGCCACGGGCAACCGCTTCGTGATCCAGGAGCACCACGCCCGCCGGCTCCATTGGGACCTAAGGCTGGAGCACGACGGCACGCTCGTGTCGTTTGCCCTGCCGCGCGGCGTGCCCCAGGATCCGAAGCAGAACCGACTCGCCGTCCACACCGAGGACCACCCGCTGGAGTACCTGGACTTCGAGGGCGACATCCCGAAGGGCCAGTACGGCGCCGGCAAGATGCGCATCTGGGACCGCGGCACCTACGAGGCCGAGAAGTTCCGAGATGACGAGGTGATCGCCGTCTTCGAAGGCGGGCGCGTCAAGGGCAAGTACGCCCTCTTCCAGACCAACGGCGACAACTGGATGATCCATCGGATGGATCCGCCTGCGGATCCCGATCGCGAGCCGATGCCCGAGGGCGTGCGCCCGATGGCGGCGACACTGACGACGAGCGTCCCACCCGACGACGAGAACTGGGCCTACGAGATCAAATGGGACGGCATTCGCGCCATCGCCTACTGCGAGACCGGACGCCTGCGACTGGAGAGCCGAACGCTGCGCGACATTACCGCCACCTATCCGGAGCTTCGCGCCATCGCCGCCGAGCTTGGATCGAGGGACGCCATCCTGGACGGCGAGATCGTCGCCTTCGACGAGGACGGCAGGCCCAGCTTCGAGCGACTCCAGGGCCGCATGAACCTCGCATCGGAGTCGGCCGTCCGCCGCCGTATGGGCGACTGCCCGGTCACCTATCTGGTCTTCGACGTCATCTACCTCGACGGCCGCACGCTCATCGACCTCCCATACCCCGAGCGGCGCGAGCGTCTTGAGTCGCTGAAGCTCGACGGTCCCAGCTGGCAGACGCCCAGCTACCACCGCGGCGACGGAAAGAGCCTCCTCGACCTGACCAGGCAGCGCGGTCTCGAAGGCCTCGTTGCGAAGCGCCTGGACAGCCGCTACCTCCCCGGCCGCCGCACCCGCGCCTGGCTCAAGGTGAAGAACCTCATGGGCCAGGAGCTCGTCATCGGCGGCTGGCTCCCCGGGCAGGGCCGCCGCGCCGGAACCCTGGGCGCCCTACTCGTCGGCTACTACGAGGAGGAGGACGGGACGCAACAACTGCGCTACGCGGGGCGCGTCGGCACCGGATTCACCGACGAGGAGCTCGACCGTCTGGCCGCCAAGCTCGAGCCCCTGCGGACGAAGAAGAGTCCCTTCACCGGCCGCCAGCCTCCCCGCGAGGCCGTCTTCGTAGAGCCCGCCCTCGTCGCCGAGGTCGCGTTCCGCGAGTGGACCAGGGCCCGCACGCTCCGGGCACCCGTCTACAAGGGCCTGCGGCCGGACAAGAAGCCGGGGGAAGTGGTCTTCGAGCAGCCGCAGCCGCCGCCCTAGCGGCGGCTGCCGACCTTTGCGGTGGGGTCCCGGTGCCGGCCTCGTCCACCGCGCGGATCCGTACTCGCGTGAAGAAGTCGCGCGGCAGCTTGATCGTCTCGCGCTCGCCCGCGTACATGGGTGCCGAACGCGGTGGCGCAGCTTCAAATACGGTTCGGCGATGCCGCTCCACCCCGCCGAGAACCGCGGCTACCGCGAGCTCTACGTCAGCGGTCGATATGCAGTCAAGCGCCTCACCCGGTTGGGTCTTTCGCTTGACGGGCTCGACGCCCGTGAGCCGGTCGACAAGGCCGCCGAATCGCTCGGCAAGCTGCTCGAGGAGCTCGGCCCGCTGACCGCCCGCCACGATCTCTACGGCGAGGTGGCGGCGCAGGGCGGGGGCGCGAGCTTCGGGGTGGTGCGTGGCGCCGTCTTCGACCGGTTCCTGGAGCGAAATCAGGCCCTGCGCCTCGCGGTCGACGATCTGGAGCACGTTGCGACCCTCCTCGCCTACCTCGCGAGCGTGAGCGGCGCGCGCGGAGACGAGAAGCTCGCGGAGTTCTGCCGCTCGTGGGAGCGGCGAATGCGCCGTCAGATCGGCACCGTCCGCAAGGCCGCCGTCAGCCTCGGCGAGAGGCCGGACGCCGCAATCGAGCCGCTCGACGCGGGTCCCGCCGGCCGCGCGGCACACCGCGTCGCATGGGCGTTCGGCACCGTCGGGGAATGGACCGACAGGCAGGTCGCGCGTCGCCGCCAGCGGACCTAGCGGTGGCGCCCTCGCCTCCGCCACGTTCATAGTTACCTCGTGGCGCGCCGGGCCCTGCTTCTGAGCTTCGACCTCGAGGACTGCGACCAGCTTCTCGCCCGGCGATTCGGCAACCCGGACTGGGACCGTCCTTGGGACGCGTTCGAGCGCCAGCTCGGCCGTGTGCTCGACCTCCTCGACTCGCTCGACGCCAAGGCGACCTTCTTCGTTCTCGGGATGACGGCCCGCAATCATCCCGACAGCGTCCGTGAGCTCGCACGGCGCGGGCACGACATCGCCGCGCACGGATTCGGTCATCAGCCCGTATTCGCCCAGTCACGCGATGAGTTCCACCGCGACGTCCTGCGCTCACTTGAGCTCATCTCCTCACTGGCCGGGAGTCGGCCCATCGGCTACCGGGCGCCCGCCTTCTCGCTGTCGCGCGAGACCGCGTGGGCGCTGGACGTCCTCGCCGACCTCGGCATCCGATACGACTCGAGCCTCTACGACTCGCCGCGTCACCCCCACCGCTTCGGGGGCATCCCGGACGCGCCCTGCCGGATCGAGCTCAGCTCGGGGCGCCACCTGTGGGAGTTCCCCATCGCCGTCGCTCGCTGGGGCCGTCTGCGCCTGCCCGTAGGCGGCGGCAGCTACTGGCGGGTGCTGCCCCCGGTCGCGCTTCGCGCCTGCCTCGTCCGCGGGGCAGCGAGCGAATCGCTGCCCCTCTACTTTCACCCCTACGAATGCGACGATCGCCGGCTCAACCTTCCCCTTCCCGAACGGCCCTCGCTCCGCCAGCGGGCCCTTGCGGCCACGTACTGGGCACGGGCGAAGCCCGGCTGGGGCACACTTCCCGACCGCCTGCGCGGGATGGCCCGCCACTTCGATCTCGCCACCTACGCTTCCGCCTATGAGCGCCTCTCCAACGACAACGGATCGCGTACGCGAGCACTTTCAGCGAGCGGCGTCATCGTTTGACCGCCTGTACGAGTCGCGGGCCCTCTCGGGGCGCCTCGTTCGCCCGGGGTTGTACGAGCGCTATCGGATCGCTCTCGAGGTGGCACGACGCTACGACCGCCCACGCGTTCTGGACATCGGCTGCGGCTCGGCCCGGATCGCCGAGCCGCTGCTCGAGGACGGCGCCGGCGAGTACGTGGGCGTCGACTTTTCGGCGCCGATGCTCGCGCTCGCCCAAGATCGGCTTGCCCGGTTCGGCGAACGCGCGACGCTGATCGAGGCGGACTTTCTCGACGTCGACCTCGCCGGCCACTTCGACCTCGTGCTCGCACTGGGCGTCTTCGACTACGTAGCCGACCCCGAGCCCATGGTGAGGCGAATCGCCGCGCTCTCCACGGGCAGCGTCGTCGCCACCTTCCCGCGCTGGAGCTGGATCAAGGGCCCGGTCCGCCATCTGCGCTACGAGGTCGTACTCGACTGCCCGATCTACGACTACACGATCCGCGAGCTGCGGTTCCTGTTCGGCGCCGCCGGGTTCGAGCGAATGCGGGTCGTCAAGCGGGGCGCGGGCTTCCTCGTCGAGGCTCGCGACGGCCCGTCGAAGTAGGCGGACTCAGCCGAGCTCCGCCAGCCCTTCGTCCGGCGTCGAGGCCTGCGCGTGGAGCTTGCGCGGAATCCTCCCCGCGCGCCGAGCGTCATAGCCGGCATCCACAGCCTGCCGCATCGCCCTCGCCATCGCCTCCGGATCCTTCGCCCGGGCCACCGAGCTCGAGAGCAGCACGCCGGCGCAGCCAAGCTCCATCGCCATGGCGGCGTCGGAGGCCGTCCCGATCCCCGCGTCCAGGATCACCGGCACCGACGCTCGCTCGACGATGATCTGGATGTTGTAGGGATTCGCGATCCCCATACCGGACCCGATTGGCGATCCCAGCGGCATCACGGCGGCGCAGCCCGCGTCCTCCAGCCTGCGGGCCAGGATCGGATCGTCGTTCGTGTACGGAAGGACGACGAATCCCTCGTCGACCAGCGTCTCGGCGGCCTCGATGAGCTCGACGGCGTCCGGGAAGAGCGTGCGGTCGTCGCCGATCACCTCGAGCTTGATCCAGTCGGTCTCGAATGCCTCGCGCGCGAGGCGCGCGGTCCGCACCGCATCGCGAGCCGTGTAGCAGCCGGCGGTGTTGGGCAGCGCGAATTTGCCCAGGCGATCGATCAGCTCGAGCGCCGACCCCTTGGCGGTCGGATCCACCCGTCGCAGGGCGACGGTCACGATCTCGGCGCCGGATACCTCGAGCGCGCGCTCCATCGCATGGAGCGACTGAAAGCCACCGGTGCCGACGATCAGGCGCGAGCCCCAGGTGCGACCGCCCAGCTCGAAGCCGGTCGTTGACGCCTGGGCCGGCTCGGTACCGCTCGTCGCCTGTCCGCTAGCCACCCTGCACCGCCCTGACGACCTCCACGGCCTGGCGCTCTGCGAGCTGTGTCCGGTCCCAGTCCGAGTTCCGCACGACCTCGCCGTCGACGGCGACGGCGACCCCGCGGCGTTCGCCGTCGAGCCCGACGACCTTGACGGCGTCGGCCACGGTCGCGCCGTCGGGAAGCTCGGCCGTGCGCCCGTTCACCTCCACGATCACGTCGTCACCTCCTCGCTCGCCGGGGCCGCGGCGAGCCCGGGCGCGCTGTCGGCGCCGAGGCGCCCGGGGTGCGCGAGCTGGGCCTCCGGCGGTGTGGGCTCACCGGCGAGCGTCGCGGCGATGATCTCCGCCGTCACCGGCGTCAGCAGGATGCCGTTCCGGTAATGGCCGGTCGCCAGCAGCAGCCCGTCCACCGCTCCAGGGCCGATGAGGGGGGCGTTGTCGGGAGTTCCCGGACGTAGCCCGGCCAGCGTTTCCGCGAGCTCGAGCTCGGCGACGTCCGGGAGCGTGCGGTAGGCCTCGCGCAGCAGCTCGTGAACCCCGCCGGCAGTGACCTGAAGGTCGAATCCGCGCTCCTCCACCGTGGCCCCCACGATCAACCGCCCGTCCGGGCGCGGTACCAGGTAGACGCGCTCGGTCGTGACGATGCGCTCGGAGACGATCTGCTCGGCATTCCCGTGTAGGACGAGGAGCTGGCCCTTCACCGGGCGCACCGGCGGGCGCATCGATGCCGGAAGCCACGCGGACGCGCCCGACCAGGCTCCGCTGGCCAGGACGACCCGCTCGGCGCGATGCTCACGGCCGTCGGCCGTGACGACACCGGCTATCCGCGCGCCCTCGAACAGCGCTTCCACAACCTCCGCCTCCACCAGGATCTGGCCCCCCGAGCCCTCCAGCGCGGCCACCAGAGCGGGTACGAGCAGGCGCGGGTCCACCGCGGCCTCTCCGGGCAGGTGTACTCCGGCGGCGACGCTCGGCGAGAGTCCCGGCTCGAGCGCGCGGCATCCCCTCGGCCGGAGCCATTCGACTCCCAGGTCGACCGACGCCATGAGCTCGAACCGGCGGCGCAGCGCCTCGGCCTCGTCGCGGTCAAGCGCTACGTGCAGCGCTCCGCGCGGCTCGTATCCGGAGGCGAGCCCGCTATCCCGTTCGAGCTCGGCGGCGAAGCCGGACCAGTCGCGGGCGGAGGCGAGCGCGATGCGAACGAGCGCGTCCTCGCCCCAGTTGGCCTCCCCAACCGGCGCAAGCATTCCGGCGGCGACGTGAGTCGCGCCCGCACCGGGCACATCGCGCTCCAGCACCCGCACGCGTAGCCCGCGCCGCGCCGCGCGCCATGCGCACGCGAGCCCGATCGTCCCGCCGCCGACGATGACCGCGTCGAGCTTCTCTCCGCCGTCGTCGCGCGCCTGCGCGCGACGCAGCGGAACGACCACGTCGCGTCTGCTGCCTATGGGGGTGATGTCGTGCGGCACGGTGGTGCTCCCGGGGGAATTGCGCCGGCCTCGTCGGGCGTTCCGCGCCACCCAATCCCTGCGCCGGCATTACCCGGATCAGGTTCAGACGGTCGGCGGCCGGAAGCCGCCCTCTCAGCCCGCGTCTATGGGCTCCCGTTGTGGGTCCATGGTACTCGCGTGAGGCTTACGGCTGCGAGACTCCTCAAGCATGAACCGCGCTGAGCGACTCGCCGTGCTCGAACGCGCCAGGCTCTATTTCGTCTGCGACGGGCGCCCGAACGGCGGGGATCCCACTCC
>JBJMKM010000068.1:0-2769 GCA_045805825.1 Solirubrobacterales bacterium | reverse complement strand
ATCGAGAGCTGGTCCGAGCACACCGGGCTGAAGTCGTTCGGGTAGAAGACGAGCAGAACGCGCCGCCCGCGAAAGTCCGACAGCGAGACCGGCTTTCCCTGGTGGTTCGGGAGCGAGAAGTCGGGCGCCTTCTCGCCCGCGCTAATCACTGGAACGGCACCTCCCAGGCACGTCGCCTACGGCTCCGCGCCACACCTACCGGCGAAGGCCGAGGTCCGAGACGACCTTGCGGTAGCGGTCGAGATCCGCGCGCTCGAGATACCGCAGGAGGCGGCGGCGCTTGCCGACCATCATCAGCAGACCGCGGCGGGAGTGATGGTCCTTGCCGTGCTCGCGCAGATGCTCGGTCAGGTGGTTGATGCGCTCGGTGAGTAGCGCGACCTGGACCTCGGCGGAGCCGGTGTCGCCATCCTTTTGGCCGAACTGGCCGATGAGCTCCTGCTTCTTTTCCTTGGTGAGCGGCATAGTCTGTTGGTGAGGAGCTTTAGCTCCGAAACTGGCTGGTGCCGTTGGTGATTCAGGGAGGAGTGAAGCTAGCACAGAGCTTGCGCGCCTCCTCGACGTCTCGATGCATCTGCGCGATCAGCTCCTCGACCCCCGGAAACCGCCGCTCGCCGCGCAGCCTGGCGACGAACGCGATGCGAAGCGTCTTGCCGTAGAGGTCGCCCTCGAAGTCGATCAGGTAGGCCTCGATCAGCAGCCCGCGCCCCGTCTCGAAGGTTGGCCGGATGCCCACGTTGACCGCCGCGGGCTGTCCATCGGCGAATGCCGCATAGACGCCATGGCCGGGTGTGACCAGGTCGTCGGGCGGCACGAGGTTGGCGGTCGGGAACCCGAGCGTCCGCCCGCGTCCGTCGCCCTCGACGACCGGTCCCTCGAACAGGAACGGAGCGCCCAGGCATCGGTTGGCGACGTCGATCTCGCCGGCCGCCGCGAGGGACCGGATCCGCGTCGAGGAGACGATCTCGCCGTCGACCTCCACCAGCGGCACCACCCGCGCGTCGAACTCATCGCGCGCGGCGAGCATCTTGGGATCGCCCTTGGCCTTGGCGCCGAAGCGGAAGTTCTCCCCCACCGACACCTTCTCCGCGCCCAGCGTCTCGACGAGGATGCCGCTGCAGAACTGCTCTGCGGGAATGGTCGAGAACTCGCGGTTGAACGGGATCACCACCAGCTCCTGGACGCGCAGGCCCTCGATCACGTCGCGCTTGATGTCAAAGGGCATGATCAGCTTCGGGGTGGCGTCCGGATGGAGGATCCGCAGCGGGTGCGGCTCGAACGTGAGGACCGTGTCGGCACGGTCGATCACCTGGCGATGCCCCACGTGCACGCCGTCGAAGGTCCCGATGGCGACATGCCGCGGCCGGCGCTCGGCGTCGGGAAGCGAGGTCACCTTGATGCTCATTCGGCGCGGAAGCCTTTCACGCCGAATCGTCCAGACGCGTCAAGGCGTCGGCGAGCGACAGAAAGGTCCCCGCCTCCTCGACGCCGAATGGCCCGACGGCGGTGCGCCGCAGCGACTCGCAGTAGGCGTCTCCGAGGTCGGCGATCAGGCTTCGGACGTAGGTTCCCGAGGAGCACTCGATCTCGAATTCAGCGCGGTCGCCGCGACGCCGGATCTGGTCGAAGCGGTAAACCGTCACCTGGCGCTCGGGCAGCTCGACCTCCTCCCCACGCCGGGCGCGCCTATACGCGCGAACGCCGCCCACCTTGACCGCGGAGTACGCCGGTGGGCGCTGGGTGATGTCCCCGGTCGGCAGCTCGAGCGGGTCGGGCGGGATCAAGCCCGTCTCGGTGATCTCTCCGTCGGGATCGCCGGTCGTCGACACGGCGCCGAACCTGGCGGTAACGCGGTATGTCTTCGCGAGTGCCATGAAGCGGGCCTGGCATCGTGTGGCCTCGCGACCCAGCAGCAGGAGAAGCAGGCCGGTCGCGAAGGGATCGAGGGTTCCGGCATGGCCCGCCTTTTGGCCGCGCTCGCGGCGGATGCGCTCGACCACGTCGTGGGAGGTGTCGCCGGCAGGCTTGTCGACCAGCATTATCCCGGCCGCCGGCCCGGACACCGCGGCCGCCGGCGCCTCAGCGGTCACGCCGGGGGGCGTTAGAGCTGCGCCCTGACCTCGTCACAGAGGAAGTCGACCAGCTTGGGGTAGTCGAGGTCGGTCGAGAAGCCGGCCGCCCTCCGGTGGCCGCCGCCGCCGCGCTTGCGGGCGATCGCGGAGACATCCACCCTGCCCATCGTCGAGCGCAGACTCACCTTGCGCGCCGAATTGCCGCCGTCGGTCTTGTCGCGGATCATCGCCGCAACCTCGATGCCCTCGAGCGCGCGCACGTGGTCGATGATCCCTTCGGTGAGGACCTCGCTCGCACCCGTCTCGTTGTAGTCGTCGGCCGAGATGTAGGTGACGGCCAGATCGCAATCCGCGAAGCGCTCGATCCGCTCGATCGCGCGGGCGACCAAGCGCAGCTTCTCGATCGGCACTCGCTCGTACAGGCGCCGATAGGTGTCGTGGACGTCAACCCCGGCCTCGATCAGCTCCGCCGCCACCCGGTGCGTGGCCGCCCCCGTGTTCTCGTACATGAACCGGCCCGTGTCAGTGACCAGCGCCACGTAGAGGGCCCCGGCGATCTCGGGAGTGAGCTCCGCGCCCAGCAGCTTCGCCAGGCCGAACAGGATCTCGGCCGTGCAGGAGGCCTCCGTATCGACCAGGTTCAGCGTCCCGAAGCGTGTGTTGTCGTGATGGTGGTCGATGTTCAGGATCTTGGCCT
>JBJMKM010000067.1:0-23630 GCA_045805825.1 Solirubrobacterales bacterium | reverse complement strand
CTTCTGCGACGTACGTCGCAGAAGGCGGGGATGTAGGCGCCGCCGGCCGCCGAGGGACCGAAGAGCAGGCAGACCTGTGGCACGCGCCCCGAGAGCCGGACCTCGTTGTGGAAGATCCGCCCGGCGCCGCGCCGGCCCGGGAACATCCGCACCTGATCGGTGATCCGGGCGCCGGCTGAATCCACCAGGTAGACGATCGGGACCTGATGGGCGAGCGCGCGCTCCTGGATCCGCAGGATCTTCTCGACGGTCTTCGGGCCCCACGATCCGGCCTTCACCGTCGGGTCGTTCGCCATCAGCGCCACCGTCCGGCCGCCGATGCCCGCAAGGCCGGTCACGACGCCGTCGGCGCCGAGGCCCTCCTTCTCCCAGTTGGCGAGCAGGGCCTCCTCTGAGAACGACCCAGGGTCGACGAGGCGCCGGACGCGCTCGCGGACCGCCAGCTTTCCCTGCGCCGCGGTCTTCTCGTGGTGGCGCTCCGGACCACCGGAGAGCGCCGCTTCCAATGCCCGGCGGGTGCGGGATGAGGGGGCTTCAGCCCCCGAAACTGGCTGGTGCCGTCGCGGATTCCGGCCTCCGGCCCGGGTTTCAGCCATCCACCTAGTTCTCGGAGCCCTTCGCGGCCGGCAGCGTCTGGGTCTGCTCCTCGTCGGCCGCGGGCTCCTCCTCGGCAGCGGCCACGTCCTCGTCAACGGGGCCGGTCGCGTCCTCGTCCTCGTCCTCGCGGACCTTCGCGGCCGTGTCCTTGGCCCGCTCGGCGATCTTCTTCGCGTGCTCGGTCGCGGTCCCGGCGAGTTCCGTCGAGAGCCGTTCGAGGCTGCTGAGCACCTCGTCGCGACGGGCCTCGAGGTCCGCGATCACGGCCTCCATGTCCTGCTTTCGCGCGCTGGCCTCGTCGACTATCCGCTTTGCCTCGGCACGCGCCCTGCGGAGCGCCTCCTCGGACTCGCGGTCGGCATCGGTGCGCTTCTGCGTCGCGTAGGCGTCGGCATCCGTGCGCAGCTTCTCGGCCGCGGTCTGGGCGACACCCTCCGCCTCGGCATGGATCCGTGCGGCCTCGGCCCGGGTGCGCTCCGCCTGCGTCTGCGCGCCCTCGATCATGCCCTCCGCCTCGCGCTCTGCCTGTACGCGCAGCCTCTCGGCGACGTCATGCGCGTCGGTGAGGATCGTGCCGGTCTCCTCGCCCACGCGCTCGAGCTCGCGCCGGATCACGTCGCTGCGACTCTGATCCGATCCGCCCGTCTCGAGCCACTCGGCCAGGCTCTCCAGGAACCGATCTACCTCACGCTTGTCGTAGCCGCGGCGGCCTACCGGGAACGTCGCGCTGCGAATCCGCTCGATGCTGTCTCGATCCACGCCTCCTCCTGTCGTCGCCGGCAAGAAGCAAACGCGGCCAAATATGGCCGCGACCTGGGCAGCGACTATAGACCGAGTTCGGTGGGAACCGGCTCCTCGCCCGAGTAGTCGTAAAAACCCTTGCCGCTCTTGCGCCCGTAGTAGCCGGCGGCGACCATCTTGCGCAGGGTGGGCGGCGCGGCGAACCTGCGCTCCCGATACTCGTCGAACATGATGTCGGCGATCGACTTCGTGGTGTCGAGCCCGACGAAGTCGAGGAGCGTGAACGGCCCCATCGGGTGGTTGGCGCCCGCCTTCATCGCCGCGTCGATCTGGTCCACGGTTCCGACGCCCTCCTCATATGCGCGGATCGCGTCCAGCATGTATGGGACGAGCAGCCGGTTGACGATGAACCCGGTCTTGTCCTTGGCGTGAACGGTCGTCTTGCCAAGGCGCTTGCCGACGTCGAAGGCGAGCTCGAGCGTCTCCTCGCTCGTCGTCACCGTCTGGACCACCTCGAGCAGAGGCATCACCTGCGCCGGGTTGAAGAAGTGCATGCCGCAGAAGCGATCTGGACGGGAGGTCGCGGCGGCCTGGTCGATGACGGCGAGGGAAGAGGTGTTGGTCGCGAACGTGGCCCCCTCCTCGACGATCCCGTCCACCTCCTTCCACATCTCGAGCTTCAAGCCGAGGTCCTCGGTGATCGCTTCGATCACCAGGTCGCAATCGGCGAGATCGCCGTAGTCGAGGGTGGCCTGGATCCGCGCGCGAGTCGCGTCGGCATCCTCCTGCGACGCCTTGCCTTTCTCCACGGCGCGGGCAAGTTGCTTCTCGATCTTCCCGATGCCGCCGTCGAGCTTCTCCTGGTTCAGCTCGCGGACGACGACGTCCCAACCCGCCTGCGCGCAGATCTGCGTGATGCCGTGGCCCATGAGACCGCAGCCGACGACTCCAACTTTGCTGATCTCCATGCGGGATGCCACTCCTTCGGTTCTGAGATTGGTCCGAGGCGGCGGCAGCCTACAGGGATGCGGGGCCCGGACTACTCGATCGCGACTGCGGTCGCGAACGCCTCTGCCTCCAGGAGCTCGTCGATCGACGCATCGATCGCCTTGGCGAGGGCGTCCGCGTCAGGCAGGGTCTTGGGGTCGGCGTAGAGGCCGAAGTAGGCGCCGTCCCCCACTGTCGTCACCCCGATCGAGACCGCATGACGATCCGCGATCGGCACCACGGGATAGGCCTCCACCAACCTGCATCCCCGCATGTACAGCGCCTCCCTCGGCCCAGGGATGTTGGAGACGGTCAGGTTGAACGCCCGTGGGCTCGCGATGAATCGCGAGGCCAGCCGCTGCACTGGCACCGGAACCAAGCTGAGCCAGCGCAAGACGTCGGCACCGCCCTCCGGTTGCCGAGCGCGCTTTCGCTCGCTCGTCGCCATGTGAATCTCGCGCAGCCGGCGCAGGCCATCCGGCTCGTCGCACGGCAGGTCGACGAACATGAACGAGATCCGGTTGCCGAGCTCACCGGATTGCTCGGCCCCGCGAACGTTGACCGGCACCATGGCCTTGAGCCGGATCGGGCGTTCGCCGTGATCGCGCAGCAGCTTCCGGACCCCACCGGCGCAGGCGGCGAGGACGACATCGTTCAGCTTCACGTCGAATGCGTCCTTGATCTCGACGAGGTCCGTGATCGGCCGCTTGAGGCGCGCGAGGTGGCGCGCGGACGAGATCGGCTGGTTCAGAGAGCTGCCACGCGCCGGCCGAGCGGCGTCGAGCAGCGCGCGGGCCGCACGTCCCGAACGTTCGGCCAAGCCGATCGCCAGGCTGGGTGACCTCGCCACACGTGCCGGAATCGCAGCCAGATCGAGTTGCCGGCGAGCGGTGTCCACGAGGGCGTCGGCGACCCGTGCGACGCCTCTCGGCCGCGGTCCTGGTGTCCATGGGTCCGGGCCCGGCGGCGGCGGGTCGGGCTCCGGGTCCACGAGCAGGCTCGCCAGCTCCACGGCGGCGATTCCATCGACCATGCAGTGGTGCGCCTTTCCGATCACTGCGACGCGCCCGTCGGCAAGCTGGTCCGCGACGCATACCTGCCACAGCGGCCGGTCGCGCCGCAAGGGCTTGGACATGAACCAGTCGATGGCTCCTGTCAGCTCGCGCGCCCGGCTTCGCGTTACGTGCCGTGCGACGTCGAATCCCGGATCGTCCACCCAGGCCGGCGCCCCGAGACCCAGCGGCAGGGGCGACAGGACCTGTCGAAACCGCGGCGCTCGCCCCACGCGAGCGGCGATGTGGTCCCGGCATTCCGCGAACGCCGGGGCCGACTCATACTCCGGCGGTTCGAACACCGTGGCCCATCCCACGTGCATGTGAGCGTTGGCGGTCTCGACCGCAAGAAACGACGCGTCGAGCGCCGACAGGCGCGACGTGGACATGGGGCCTCCTCCGTGGTCGTTAGCCGCGTCGCCTGAGCGCCACGGCATGAACTCCGAGCGGCGGACGATCCCCGACAGCCCAGGCGATGTAAAGGGCGGATGGCCTCCTTAACAGGCTTTTTAGCTCCTACGGGCGCAAATTGCGCGCTTTTCGCCGGCCTAGGCGATCGGCAAGCTCATGCGATAGCGCACCTCAACGGCACCGCCACTCGCGTGCCGACGCTGCATGGCGCCGTCGGCGCGAAAGCCGAGCGCCTCGTAGAACGAGCGCGACCGTGGCGTGTCCCTGAACGTCCAGAGAGTCACCTCGGAGAACGACTCCGTCGCCAAGCGGTCCACCGCGTAGCCGACGAGCTCGCGCCCGATCCCCCGCCGCCAGGAGTTCGGATGCACATTGATCGCCCAGATCTCCCCCACGGACGGCGCTACTCCGGTGTCGCGACTGGCGCCGAACGTGATCCATCCCCGAACGCCCGTATCGAGCCCGCCCACCGCGATCGGCGGGCCGCGCTCGGCCACGCGCTCCTGAATCCGGGCCCGCAGGGCGTGACGGTCGGGCATCAGATTCGGTGCAACGACGCCGCGATACCCCTCGCGCCAGGCCTCGATTGCAACTTCGACGATCTCTTCGACATCCTCCGGCCGCGCCGGGCGGACGACGACCGTCACGCCTTGGATGTTCCGATGCCCGCTTCCTCGAAGCGCTGTGCCATCGCCTCGGCCAGGGCGTTCAGCCCGCTCATCGGTCGCACCATCACCATCAGCTCGCGGACCTTGCCATCGCCGTCGAGGCGCAGCAGGTCGAGGCCGTTGAGGCGGCGATCTCCGACCCGCGCCTCGAAGACGAGCGTCGCGGTGTCGCCGTCCTCGAGCTGGTCGATGTAGCGGAAGTCCTCGAAGACGTGCATCGCCCCCTGGGTCAGAATGGCCGCGACCAGCGGCTTGCCCTCGTACGGCTTGAACACGACCGGGCTGCGGAACACGACGTCATCGGCCAGGGTTTCGGTTACGGCCTGCGGGTCCTCGGCCTCGACCGCGGCCCTGAATGCATCGCTCCGCATGGCGGCGGAGACTACCGTTGCCAGTCGATCGGGCCCGCGCGCAGCACGTGGGCACCGAGCGGCCGGCCCAGCAGCTCCTGGATCGCGCGTGACACGTCCAGGAGCCGCTCGAGGTCCACGCCCGTGTCGATCTCCATCTCGTGCAGCATCGAGACGAGATCCTCGGTGGAGATGTTGCCCGTGGCGCCCGGCGTAAGCGGGCTCCCGCCGAGCTCGCCGAACGCCGACTCGAAGGAGTCGATGCCCTGCTCGAGTGCAGCCAGCACGTTCGCCAGGCCCTGCCCGCGTGTGTTGTGGAAGTGGGCTGTGAGCTCCACATCCCCGAGCCGGTCGCGTGCCGCGGCGAAGAATTCGCCGACCTGCCTGGGGTTGGCCATCCCCGTGGTGTCCCCGAACGAGATCTCCTCGCAGCCCATCTCGATCAGTCGCACGGCGATCTCGAGCACGCGACCGGGTGACACCTCGCCCTCGTAGGGGCAGCCGAACACGACCGAGATCACGCCCTCGCAGCGCAGGCCCTCCTCCCTGGCCCCCGCGACGGTCCGTCCGAGATCGTCGATCGACTCCGCGATCGTGCGGTTCTTGTTGCGCTTGTTGTGGCTCTCCGTTGCGGAGAGGAAGACGTTGATCTCGTCGAAGCGGTCGCGATGGGCAAGCGCGCGCTCCAGCCCCCGCTCGTTCGGGATCAGCACCGAATAGGCGACCCCGCCCGGCCGCTGGACCGTCTCCAGAACCTCGTCCGCGTCGGCGAGCTGCGGGATGACGTCAGGGCGGACGAATGACGTCACTTCGATCCGGGGGAGCCCGGTGGCGGCGAGCATGTCGATGAGCCGCACCTTGTCCTCCGTCGGGATGACCTCCGGCTCGTTCTGGAACCCGTCGCGAGGCCCGACCTCGCGGATGCGAACCCTCTGCGGCAGCCCGTTCACACCACAAAGCTACGCGTTGACGCTAGCTCGACTTGACGGCGCCGACGTCGATCACGCGGCGCTCGTGCGTGCCGACGCCGATCGTCCGCTCGCCCTCGCGGACCTCGACCTCGAAGCGGAGCTTGCGCCCGTCTGCGACCTCTTTGAGCCTCGAGCTCGCGATGCATGTCGCCCCCTCGGCCGCGGCCGCGACGTGCTTGACGCAGACCTCGAAGCCGACTGTGGCCTTGCCCTCCGGGAGGTTCTCGTAGGAAAGGAGCGCGGAGTTCCGCTCCATCATCGCGATCATGCCCGGCGTCGAGAGCACGCGCACGCCGATCGAGCCGCCCACGTCCGTCACGAGCCGGTCCTCGACGATGAACTCCATGGCCCGCTCGAGGCCCGGCTCAACGGTCGCCTCGACCGGGCGATCCGAGTCGGCGACGATCTCGTTGAGCGCACGGGGGCGCTCGCTCACACCATCCCCAATCCGCCCGACACGCCGAGCGTCTCGCCCGTGACGTAGGAGGCGTCGTCGGAGGCCAGGAAGGCTACGGCGGCCGCGACCTCCTCCGGCTGGCCCAAACGGCGCAGTTGGGTCTGTCCCTTCATCGTCTCGATGATGCGCTCGCCGATGTCACCGAGCTGCGCGGCCGCCATCAGGAGCGGGGTCTCGATGGGGCCGGGAGCAATTGCGTTTGCAGTGACGCCGAAGCGTGCGTTCTCGCGGGCGATCGTCTTGGTGAAGGCGATCACCCCGCCCTTGGCGGCCGAGTAGACGGCCGAGCCCTTCGAGCCGACGCGGCCCGCCTCCGACGCGATGTTGACGATCCGCCCGTACCCGCCGGCCTGCATCCCCGGCAGAACGGCGTGCGTACACGCGAATACTCCCTCGAGATTGATCGCCAGCAATCGCCGCCAGCGCTCGGGAGTCATGTCGGTGAAGAACGCGAAATCGTCTGTTCCCGCGTTGTTCACGAGGATCCCGAATGGACCGTGCTCGCGGACCGCATCCGCGGCAGAATCGAGCTCCGTGACGTCCAGGAACGTCGCCTGCGCGTCGATCTCCCCGGCGACGCCCTTCGCCCCGTCCTCGTTCACGTCTCCGATGACGACGTTTGCGCCCTCGGCGGCCAGTCGCCTGGCGATGGCGGCGCCGATGCCGCTCGCTCCGCCCGTTACCAGCGCCTTGCGTCCCTCGAGTCGCATTGCGGACGGCAGCATAAACACCGGCATCTCCTCCGCTCCCGCCCGAATGCCTTGCCCTCACTTTCGGCTCGGGCTTCTGCTTGTGCTCCCGCGTCCGGGGATGCCGGGTCTCGCCGGGTCCCCCGGGATACATAAGCTGCCCGCCGTGGCGGAGCCAATTCCGATCATCGGCGCGACGGGCGCGCTCGGCTGGGGACTCGCGATGCGCCTGGCGGCGGCGGGCCAGTCCGTCGTCATCGGCTCGCGGAGCGCCGAACGCGCCGACGAGGCGGCCGGCCGTGTGCGTGAGGTCGTGGCGGACGCAAGCGTCGAGGGCCTGGTGAACGAGGAGGCGGCCAAGCGCGGGCCGATCGTCTTCCTGACCGTGCCCTTTCGGGCGCAGTCGGAGAATCTCAACAACCTGCGTGAGGTCCTGGAGGCGGGGCAGATCCTCGTCGACTGCACCGTGCCGACCGCAGCCGCGGTCGGCGGCAAGGCGACGAGGACGCTGGGCGTGTGGCAGGGCTCGGCGGGCCAGCAGGCCCAGGAGATGGTTCCCGAGGGCGTCACGGTCGTCGCCACGCTGCACACCATCAGCGCGCGCACTCTCGGCGACCCCGACGCCGATTTGGGCGAGGACATCCTCGTCTGCGGCGACCGGAAAGCGGACAAGTCGCGCGTGGCGGGGATCATCGAGCTGATCCCGGGACTCCGCGCCGTGAACGCCGGACCGCTCGAGGCCGCGCGTATCGCCGAGCAGGTCACATCGCTCCTGATCTCGATCAACGCCCGCTACAAGACCCACGCCGGGATCCGCATCACCGGACTCGGTGAGGACGATCACTGGTGAGAGTCGCGCTGCTGGCGGGGGGCACCGGCGGAGCGAAGCTCGCGGCCGGTATGCAGGAACTGATCGGCCCAGACCTCACCGTGATCGCGAATACGGGCGACGACACGCGCATCCACGGTCTATACGTCTCGCCCGATCCCGATCTGATCACGTACTGGCTCTCGGGCGAGATCGACGAGGAGCGTGGCTGGGGAATCCGCGGCGACACCTTTGTCGTCCACGAGCGCCTTGAGCGCCTCGGCTCCCCGGGCTGGTTTCAGCTCTCCGACCGCGACCTTGCGGCCTGCCTGTACCGCACTCATTTCATGGCCGAGGGTGGGACGCTGACCGCCGCCCAGGGCCAGATCGCGCGCTCCCTCGGCGCGACCGCGCGGGTCCTGCCCATGGCCGAAGAGGCGGTAACGACGCGCGTGCTCACCCCTGGCGGGTGGCGCGGACTGCAGGAGTTCCTGATCATCGACGGCTCCGAGCCCGCGATCGAGGCCGTGGAGGTCCAGGGGATCGGCGAAGCCCGCCCCACGCCGGAGGTCTCGCAGGCACTCGAGACGGTCGACGTCGTCTTGATCGGCCCATCCAACCCGGTCATCTCGATCGGGCCGATCGTGGCGGTGCCGGGCATGCGGGAAGCCATCGCCGCATCCGGCTCGCCCGTGCTTGCAGTCAGCCCGTTCGTCGCGGGCCGGGCGATCAAGGGACCGACGGAGAAATTCATGGCGGCGGTCAGAAGGCCCTCGACGGCTGCCGGCGTTGCATCGCTCTACGAGGGGATGATCACCGCGATGGTCGTCGATGCCGACGATCCGGACCCGGGACCGGAGGGGATCCAGCTGCTCTCGTGTCCGACGCTGATGGAGGGCCCCGAGGGACGGCGGGAGCTCGCGGCGCGAGTGCTGGAGTTCGCCGAAGTTCTGGGTTGAGCGCCGGCATGCGCGCGACAGCGATCATTCCGGTGAAGCGCTTCGGCGACGCCAAGCAGCGCCTGCTGACGACGCTTGATCGTCCGCAGCGCGCGGCGCTCGTGAAGGCGATGCTCACGGACGTGCTCCAGGCGACCACCGCGGCGAATGTGATCGAGCGCGTGGTCGTCGTCACCGCGGAGAGGCGCGCGGAGCGGATCGCACTCGCCCATGCACAGCGGGTAAAGACACCCATCGAGGTACTCCAGGAGCACGGCGACCGGGGGCATCCGGAGGCCGCCACGCTTGGAATCGTCCGCGCGAAGGCGCTCGATGCCGACTGCGTCGCGCTCCTGCCCGGCGATTGCCCGCTTCTCGACGCCGCCGAGCTGGACGCCGCCCTCGAACGGATGCATGCCGGGCGGGTGGCGGTCGTCCCCGATCGACACGGCGCCGGCACGAACGCCCTCGTGATGTCGCCGCCGGATGCGATCGCACCCGGGTTCGGACCGGACAGCCGCGAGCGTCACACCGACCGCGCGGAGCGGGCCGGCTTCGAGGTCGCGGTGGAGCCGCTGGAGTCGCTAGCCCTCGACGTCGATACGCCGGACGATCTCGAGGCCCTGGTGGCGGTGCTCGGCGAGCAGCCGGAGCGGGCGCCCGCGACAGCGGACGCCCTCGTCGGCCTCGGGCACATCGCCAGTGGAGCGCGCGAATGACGGGCCGAGTCGAGGTCGTTCCGGTCGAAGGGTTGCCGGAGATCGGGCCTGGCGATCGGCTTGGGGAGCTGATCGCGGTCGCGTCCGGCGTGGACATCCGCTCCGGCGACGTCGTTGTCGTCTCGCAGAAGGTCGTCTCCAAGGCGGAGGGCAGGGTCGCCGACCTCGGGGAAGTCGAGCCCGGCGAGCGCGCGAGTGAGCTCGCGGAGCGGCTCGGCAAGGATCCGCGTCTGGTCGAGCTGATCCTCAGGGAGAGCGTGGAAGTGGTGCGGGCCGAGCGCGACGTGCTCATCGTCGAGGGCCGAACGGGCTGGATCTCGGCGAATGCCGGAATCGATGCCTCGAACGTGCCGGGCACAGGGCTCGTCACCCTGCTTCCCGTGGACGCCGACGCTTCCGCGAGGCGCGTACGGGCCGAGATTCGTGACGCGACCGGCGCAACCCCGGGCGTCGTCGTCTCCGACAGCTTCGGGCGCCCGTGGCGGCTGGGCCAGGTGGACGTAGTCATCGGGAGCGCCGGGGTCGCTCCGATCGACGATTGGCGCGGTCGGCGCGACCGCCACGGCGACGAGCTGAGCGCGACCGTGATCGCCATCGCGGATGAGCTTGCGGCCGCGGCCGATCTCGTTCGCACGAAGGATGAGGGCGTGCCCGTCGCGGTGCTTCGGGGGGTCGAGCGGTTCGTGACCGCGGACGACGGGCCCGGGGCGGCCGCGCTGCGGCGACCCCGGGAGGAGGATCTGTTCCGCTAGGTGGGCGCGGGCGCCGTCAGTGCGTCATCGGGTCCGGCTGGCCTTCCTCAGTGAACTCCGGGGGTTCATAGAGCTTGCCGGGCATCGCACCGATGGCGAGCACGCGCGCGCCCTCGTCGCGGGTGATGAGCTTGCGGCGCTCGCCGGCACCGACGCGAGCGAACATCCCTGGCTCGAGGACATGCTCCTCGCCACCGACCTGGAGGATCACCGTGCCCTCGAGCACCGTGTAGACCTCCTCCATCCCGTCCTCGGCGTGGTCGTGCTCCGGATACTCCGTCGCGTTCGGCGGGAATTCCTCCACCTGCATCCCGAACGAGCTGACGCCGAGACCGGAGCGGGCCCGGCGCAGACCGCCGCCGAAGATCGCCTCGAAGTCCTCGACCTGCTTGATAGTGATGTCAGCCATGGCTGGATGTCCGGAACCTGACCAGTCCGCCCAGCCACCCTACCCGAGCGTCAGCACAGCGGCGCCCTCCAGCGCGCCGGAGCGCAGGTCGCCGAGCGCTTCGTTCGCGCGCTCGAGCGGATACTGGGTGACCCGCGTCCGGACCGGGACCTCGGGGGCGATGCGAAGGAACTCCTCCCCGTCGCGACGCGTGAGATTGGCGACGGAGCGGACGATCCGCTCTCCCCAGAGGATCTCGTAGGGGAACGAGGGTATGTCGCTCATGTGGATTCCCGCCGAGACCACGGAACCCCCCGGCTCGACGGCCCGCAGTGCCTTGGGGACGAGATCACCGACCGGGGCGAAGATGATCGCGGCGTGCAGCCGCTCGGGCGGGCCGCCGTCGCCGGGCTCCGAGACCTCGGAACCACCCTCCGTGTCGCCGGCCCAGGCGGCGCCGACCTCGAGAGCGAACCGCTGGCCGGCCTCGTTACCGGGCCGGGTGAGCGCGTACACCTCGCGGCCCTGATGAGCCGCGACCTGACAGATGAGGTGCGCGGACGCGCCGAAGCCGTAGAAACCGATCCGCTCGGCGTGCTCGCCGCACAGCCGCAGCGACCGGTAGCCGATCAAGCCTGCGCAAAGGAGCGGAGCCGCCTGAAGGTCGGGGTAACCCTCCGGGAGCGGAAAGCAGAAGCGCTCGTCGGCCACCGCCGCATCGGCGTAGCCGCCGTCGATGTCGTAGCCGGTGAACCGGGCGTTGACACAGAGATTCTCGCGGCCGGTTTGGCAGTAGCGACATGTGCCGTCGGTCCAGCCGAGCCACGGAACACCGACGCGATCTCCAATCGCGAACCGCTCCGCCACCTCCCCCACCGCCTCGACCGTCCCGACGATCTGGTGCCCAGGGATGAGCGGCAGCTTCGGCTTCGCCAGCTCGCCATCGGCGATATGGAGGTCGGTGCGGCAGACGCCACAGGCATGAACGCGAAGCAGCACCTGGCCCGGCGCGGGCGCGGGCGCCGGCACTTCCTCGAGCCGAAGCGGCTGCCGCTGCGCATGAAGCACCATGGCGCGCATACGAATCGATCATCCCGCACACCGTCCCCATCCGGAAATGGAGTGGAGACTTTGGGACCTATGGCGGCCCGAATTCTCCGGTCGATGGCGTTGGCGTCCTCGCAGCAAGGGCTCGCCTGAGTCGATCGAGGATTCCGGCCGGATCATCTTCTCGGAGCTGCCGACCCGTTACTGGGACGACGCTCAAGCCTTGGGCCGTCAGATGCGCAACCTTGAGCGGGTCGCGCTCGAATGCGATTCGGCCCGAGTGTCCGTCCCAGCCGTCGAGCTCAACCACCACGCCGGCGTCCCGCCACAGCAGATCGACCTCATGTCCGGCTGGGTAAGGCAGCAGGTCCCAGAGATTCGCGGCGCTTCGGTGACTCAGCGTTGCCTGCTTGCCACAGGCGAGCAGCGCAGCTTGCTCCGTGGCGAGTGGAGGCCGCACGGTGTGGCCCACGAGGTAGACGCCGCGGTGAATCTCATGCAAGCGCCCGCTTGTGAGTCGGAGCCTTATCTGCCGGGCGGTGATGCCAGCGTCCAGGAGTTGCCACCGCGCGACCACCCCGTGCTGCTTGCCTGCGAGCGCGGCAATGATGCCCTCGGCGTATCCACTGGAGAATTAGGGACGCGTAACGTCTCGAACCCTCCACTCGATTCGCTTGCCCCCTTCGGAGCGCCCTCATGTCGGTGGAACGCCTGGCTCAGTACGTCTCGACGATCTCGTACAGAGTCGTGCGTTGGGCCGGTTGGCGGCCCGCTTTGCGCGCCGCCGCGATCAGCTGCGGCGGATCCAGGCGGACGCCGTGGTGGGAGCCCGCCATGCGCGAGATGTTCTCCTCCATCAGCGTGCCGCCCAGGTCGTTGACGCCCCACCTGAGGCTCTCCGTCGCCGCGTCCAGGCCCATCTTCACCCAGCTCGCCTGAAGGTTCGGGATCGTCTTGCCCAGCGCCAGCCGGAAGGCGGCGGTGTGCTTGAGGTTCTCGTCGCGCTCGATTTCCTCCACTCCGTGCGTCCGCCCTAGCAGCGTGTTGAACGGGATGAACGACAGTGGGACGAACTCCGTGATTCCGCCCGTCCGCTCCTGGAGCTCGCGCACGACGCGCATGTGCCGCGCCAGCTCCCACGGCTCCTCGATGTGGCCGAACATCACCGTCGAGGTCGAGCGAAGCCCCGAGCGGTGGCATGCCTCGATGATCTCCACCCAGCGCGCGACCGGCAGCTTGTTAGGCGAGATCCTGGTGCGAACGCCATCGTGGAGAACCTCGGCCGCCGTTCCGGGCGTTGAGCCCAGCCCGCACTCGAGCAGATAGTCGAACACCGCCTCGGGGCCCTTCCCGGACCGCTCGCACATGTAGTGGATCGCCATCGGCGAGTAGGCGTGCAGGTGGATTTGCGGCGCGACACCCTTGACGAGCCGCAGCCAGCGCCCGTAGTGCTCGAGCGTGTAATCCGGGTGGATACCGCCCTGCATGCAGATCTCGGTGGCGCCGTACTCGACCGCCTCGGCGACACGCGCCTGGAAGTCGTCCTCGGTCACGTGGTAGGCATCGGGCGAGCGCTTCCCCTGCCCGAATCCGCAGAACGCGCACCCGACGACGCAGATGTTCGTGAAGTTGACGTTGCGGTTGACGACGAACGTCACCCTCTCTCCGGCCAGCTCCGAGCGCAACTCGTCGGCGGCAGCGCGCATCTCCTCGATGACCTCCGGGCGCGTCTCGGCGAACAGCGCCGTCAGCTCCTCCTCGGAGAGGGCCTCTCCTCGCCGCCCCTTCGCGACCGCCCGCGGCGCGACGGCGGGATCGATCGACCGGTCGACCCGCCGGCCGGAGCCCTTGCGCGGGATGAAGCTCCAGTACTTCAGCTTCACCACGTCCAGCACGCCCTGCTCCATCCACTCGGGCTCGAGGTACTGCGGATACGCGCACAACCGCTCGCTGAGCGCGTACCCGCGCGGCTGAAGCCCCTTTCTCACCTGGTGCGGGCTCGGGAAGGCCTCCTCGGGCGAGATGTGATCGCCGTTGGCCGAGAGCCCGCCGAGATCGGTCGCGCCCTCCTCGACGAGGTCAACCCACCAGTCCGAAAGGTTGGGCGGAATCTGGATGCCGACGTCCGGCATGAGCCGCCGGCACTCCCGCACCAGGAGCTTCATGTCCTCGAGCGTGATTTCGGTCGCCCAGGCGGGAACCGACAGCTCAGCTCCGGGAGCCCGAGAATCCGGGTCGCCGGCCCAACGCTCCCTCGCTGCCTCGTCCGCTATCTCCGCCACTTCCCTGCCGTAGTACCGCGGATGCGGCACGAAGTTCTGGAGGATGACCTCCTGGACGTGTCCATGCCGCTCGTCGACCGCGGCGAGCGCCTCGAGCGACGCGATCCGCTCTTCGACCGTCTCGCCGATGCCGACCAGGATCCCGCTGGTGAACGGGATGCGCAGCTCGCCCGCGGCCTCGATCGTCTCCAGGCGCCGGGCTGGATGCTTGGTGGGCGAGCCCGCGTGCACCGTCTCCATCAGGCGTTCGGAGATCGACTCGAGCATCAGGCCCTGCGAGGCGGTGACCTCGCGCAGGCGTGCCAGATCCTCTCGGCTCAGGACGCCGAGGTTGGTGTGCGGCAGCAGCCCGCGCTCGAGCGCGCGCTCACAGGTCCAGACGACGTAGGAGACGAAGTCCTCATGGCCGAGGTCGCGCAGCCGCGCCGCAACCTCGGGATTTACCTCCGGCCGCTCGCCGGTAAGCACGAGCAGCTCCTTCGCGCGTCGCCGAACCGCCTCGTCGAGGCGGGCCTCGACCTGCTCTGGCTCGTACAGGTGGGCCCGGTGGGTGGCGAAGGCGCAGTACTTGCAGTAGCAGCGACAGGTGCGCGACAGCGAGAGCGTGTAATTGCGCGAGAAGGTGACGCGCCGCACCGCACGCACGCTACCGGAGTGTGCAGCCCGGGACTACCTGCGGCGTGGACGCGCGGCGGTCGAAACGTCGTCCGCGACGTTCTCGATCACCTCGTCCGGGCCGGTGGGCGGCTCCGGGCCGAGGGCGTACTGCCCGCCGGCGATCACGAAGCGATACACGACCGCCGCCAGCACGGCGCCGACGATCGGGCCGACCAGATAGGGCCAGGTGCCGCCGAACTCGTTGCCGATCAACGCCGGGCCGAACCACCGCGCCGGGTTGACGGCGGAGCCCGTGAGCGGGCCGAAGATCATCACGTCGAGGCCCAGGGTGAGCCCGATGGCCAGCGGAGCCCATTCGCGACGCGCGCGCGGATTGAGCGCCACGGCACACACGGCCAGGACGAGGAGGAAGGCGCCGATGCCCTCGACGATCGCTCCGAGATACTCGTGCCCCAGGAGCGGGCTGATGGTCGCGGCGCCGTAATGGCTCGCACGGCCCTCGTCGAGCAGGATCCCCTTCACTAGGAGCGCGCCGAGGACGCCTCCGGAGAGCTGGGCGAGGATGTAAACCGCGGCGTCCACTGGATCGATCCGCCGCAGAATTGCCGCGGCGAGCGTCACCACCGGGTTGAAGTGGCCACCGGAGGCAGCTCCAAACGTGATGATCAGCGCGAACAGGACGAATCCGTGAACCAAACCGACGACCGCGAAGTCGGAACCGGTCTGGGCGTCGGCGCTGGTGGCCACGTAGAGCACTACCACCGTGCAGACCGCAAACGTGAGGAGCAGTGTGCCGACCAACTCGGCGACGTAGGCGGCTAGTCCTCGATCCTGCACTCTCAAACCTCCTGGTTGATCCGGGCTTTCATCGATCCCGACCCCACCGCGCCGCGAATCCGCACCGGCAGCGGGCAGACACGGCGCGGCAGTCTAGCTGTCTTTACGGTCGGTCTGCTCCTGTAGCCGCTTGGCGTCGGCGATCACCTCGAGCGCCTCCTCGCGCGAGCGCCACCCCTCGACGTCGACCTTCTTCTCCTCGAGCTCCTTGTAAATCGAGAAGAAGTGGGTGATCTCACGCTGGAGCGGTTGCGGAATGTCCTCGAGCGTCTTGGCCTGATTCCACCCTGGATCGTTCAGCGGCACGCAGACCACCTTGTCGTCCTCCCCCTTCTCATCCCACATCTTGAAGAGCGCGATTGGCTTCACCCGGATCACGCATCCGGGGAACGTCGGCTCCGAGACGCACACCATCGCGTCGAGTGGATCGCCATCCCGCCCGCGGTGCCCGATCAGGTAGCCATAGTCGGTGGGGTAGACAGTGGAGGAGGATAGGAACCTGTCGAGGACGAGCTCGTCGAGCTCCTCGTCGTACTCGTACTTGTTGCGACTCCCCTTCGGGATCTCGACGTAGGCGAGAAGGTGATCGTCGCCAGCGGTCATGGCGGGAGTCTAAGCGGCGACCTTGTCGCCGCAGATGCAGGTGTCGTTAGGCGGCGCAGCCGCCGCGATAAGCGCGGGCTATCCTCCGCCGACCTATGAAGAGGGTCGTCGCGCTGCTGGCGGCCGCCACCTGTACGGCCGCGCTTGCGGCGTGCGGTGGCGGTGCTGAACCGGGCGCTCCAAAGCGAGCGACCCTCGTTCTCGATTTCGCGCCGAACGCCGTCCACACCGGGATCTACGCGGCGCTTCATCAGGGCTACTACGAGGCCGCCGGCATCGATCTCCACGTGCAGCAGCCCTCGTCGTCCACGGACGCCCCGAAGCTTCTCGAGGCGGGCAGGGCCCAGTTCGCCATCCTGGACATCCACGACCTCGCCATCGCCCGAGAGCGGGGTTTCGACCTCGTGGGCGTCGCGCCGGTCGTCCAGCGCCCCCTGGCGTCGGTGATCGCGCGCGATGCCGTTCGCCGGCCGCGGGACCTCGAGGGGCGGACCGTCGGCGTCACCGGCCTGCCTTCCGACGATGCGGTCCTCGATTCGATCGTCTCGGCCGACGGCGGCGAGCCCGCCAACGTCCACCGCGTGACCATCGGCTTCAATGCCGTGGCGTCGCTCGCCGCCGGGCGCGTCGATGCAGCAACGGCATTCTGGAACGCGGAGGGTGTGACGTTGAAGCGCCAGGGCGTCGCGACCCGCACATTCCGTGTCGACGACTATGGGGCGCCACGGTACCCCGAGCTCGTGCTGGTTGCGACGGCGGGCATGGTCCGGGAGGACCCGAATCTCGTCGGCGCAGTCGTCGCTGCGACCCGTGGCGGATACGTGATCGCGGAGCGCCAGCCGGACGAAGCGCTCGACGACCTCATGGAGGCCGATCCCAGCCTCGACCGCGCAGACCAGGCCGCCGAGCTTCGCGCGCTCAACCAGGCCGAAGCGTTCCGAAATGCCGGCGAGTTCGACATGGCGGTCCTGCCGGCGTGGGCACGCTGGGAGGCGGTGCACGGCATCGTCGAGCGGCCCCCCGACACCCGTCAGATGTTCGTCTCGCCGGACCAGCTCAGGGCCGCCGGCGAGCGGGCGCCGTCCGACTAGGCCAGCAGCCGCTCGACGAGCTCCGGCATCTCGCGCGCCATCCGCGAGCGCGGCACGGCCAGATCCACTCCAGCCGCCTCCGCCGCTTCGCGAGTCTCGGTGTTCAGATGCGCATAGAACCCGAGCACCGGCATGCCCAGGCCGACGACACCATCGGCGGGCTCGCGATCCAGGTCGGCAACCAGGAGGTCGACATCCTCGAGCCCCGCTGCCTCCGCGACCGAGCTCGCAAGCTGAACGTCGTGTCCAGCCGCACCCAGCGTCGCCTCGATGCGGCTTGCGAACATCAGGTCCGGAGCGACCGCTAGGACGCGTGCCACGCTCAGGCGCGCGACGTCAAAGGTTCCGGCGCCGTCGAAAGTCCTGGCGCACGCTCTCCGGACGGCCCCACATCTGCACGACCTCGGCACGCCCTTCGTGCACGTCCCTGATCACTATCTCTCCCTCCATTCCCTCGCGGTCAAGCAGCTCGAGAGTCCCCTTGACCGTCTCGGCCGCGGCCGCGTGGCCGAAGCGGTGAGCCACCAGGAGCCGGAAGTGCCAGTCGGCCTTGGAGTAGGGCTGCGCGTTCACCTGAGTAAGGAGCACCGCCGCGTCGACGTAGCGCTCCTCGTCGAAGATCCGCAGGTCAAGCACGAGGTCGGTCCAGTCGTCCGGCAGGGAGTCGAGGACCTCCTGGAACGAATCGGCAAGTGCCATGTGGGTCAGGCCGGTGCCGTACGGCGCCGGCAGAGGCATGTGCTGTTCATAGATTCGGAAGCCTAGCTCTCAGCCGAAGAAGACCTGCTGAAGGAGGAACACGTTGAGCGCGATGATCATCCCGCCGAGCACCGAGGCGATCGCCGTCAGCCAGCCGGGATTGACGAGGGGGCCCATGACCTCGCGACGCCGGGCAATCAGGAGCAGCGGGATCAGGGCGAACGGGATGCCGAATGACAGCACCACCTGGCTCATGACCAGGGCGTCGGTGGGATTGAGGCCGATGCCCAGGACGACCAACGCGGGCGCAAGGGTGATCGCGCGGCGCAGGAAGATCGGGATCCGGCGCCGGATGAACCCCTGCATGACGACCTGTCCCGACATCGTGCCGACCGAGGACGATGCGAACCCCGACGCCAGGAGGGCGACGCCGAACACCGTCGCCGCGTTGCCGGACACCGTCTGGCGAAGCCCGTCGAAGGCCCCCTCGATGCTGTCGACCCCCGTCAGCCCGCCCTCGTGGAAGAGCGCGGCTGCCATGACCATCATCGAGATGTTGACCACTCCCGCAAGCGCCATGGCGATCACCACGTCGACCTTCTCGAAGCGCAGGATTCGCCGCCGCTCGTCGTCGTTCCGTCCCACGATCCGGCGCTGAGTGAGCGCCGAGTGCAGGTACACCACGTGCGGCATGACCGTCGCGCCGATGATCCCCGTCGCGATGAGGATGCTCTCGGTCCCGCTGAATCCCGGCACGACGAGATGCTTGGCGGTCTCGGCTCCATCGGGGTGGGAGGCAAAGATCTCGAACCCGAACGCCAGGACGATCACGCCAACCAGGCCGGATATCGCGGCCTCCAAACGACGGAACCCCATCTGCTGAAGGGCGAGGATGGTGAAGGCGCCCGCCCCTGCGATCAGGGCGGCCGGAAACAGCGGAATGCCGAACAGGAGGTTCAATCCGAGCGCCGCGCCGACCACCTCGGCCACGTCGGTGGACATCGCCACGACCTCGGCCTGCAGCCACAGGCCGATCGAGGTGCGGCGGGAGAAATTCTCGCGACACAGTTCCGGCAGGTTCCGCCCGGTCGCGATGCCGAGCTTGGCCGACTGCGTTTGCACGAGCATCGCGATCAGGTTCGCTGCCAGGACGACCCACAGGAGCAGATAGCCGTACTTCGCCCCGCCGGCGATGTTGGTCGCGAAGTTGCCGGGGTCCACATACGCGACGGCGGCGATGAAGGCCGGACCGAGGAAGGGCCAGATCCGTGCGGGTCCACGCGCTCGCCCCTCGAGCGATTCGCGCGCGGCGCGAGCCACCGCCGCCTCGCCGGGAAGGACGTCCTCCACACCGGGCACATCGCCGTTGGGCGGTGGGATCGGCGGGGCCTCTACGGGCGGATCCATCGTGCGGCTCATGCGCTGACCTCCGCCGGCTCTACCCGCATCTTCTCCGCCAGTTCCCCTCCCAGGGCATGTACGCGGCCATCGACTTCCACGAAGACAGGGCCACCGAACGGCTGAACATCGGTCACCTGAAGTCGCGCGCCTGGCCGAATTCCGCGCTTCGCCAGGTAGCGCAGCATCTCGGGATCAGAATCCGAGACCCTGGAAAAGGTCGCGACGTCGCCGGCGGCAAGCTGGGCCAGCGCCCTCGTGCGATCCGCGGCCAGCGCCAGCTCCGGCGTGGGAATCGGGTCGCCATGGGGGTCGAGCGACGGGTTGCCGAGCTTTTCGGCGATCCGCCGCTCGAGGTCCTCGGAGATGTAGTGCTCGAGCACCTCGGCCTCGTCGTGGATGCGATCCCACGGCATCTGCAGAGCGTCCGCCAGGAACGCCTCGATCAGGCGGTGGTGGCGGATGACCTCCAGCGCGACTCGCTCGCCCGCGGGGGTCAGCGTGACGCCGTGGTACGGCTCGTAGCGCACCAGCCGCAGTTCGTCGAGGCGCTTGACCATCGCGGTGACGGATGAAGGCGCAACGTCCAGCCGCTCGGCCAGGGCCGACGTGCTGACCGCTCCGCCCTCCTGGTGCTGCAGTGCGTAGATCGCCTTCGCATAGTCCTCGACGGCCTCGCTGGCCGGAGCGCTGCTGCGCTCCGCGAGGTTCGTCTTGCTCGATGTTCGGGTATGTGCCATAGTGAAATGCGGATTTAGGTTAGTCTAAATCCTCGGGCGGCGGTAGGAACTCCGAGGCGCCCCTCGTAGAATCGAGTGCGTGAGCGCCGACGTCGCGGTTGAGGTAGATGGCCAGTACCGCGCCCTGAAGGAGGAGGCGGGAGTCGTCGATCGATCCGCCCGCGGCAAGCTCGTGGTACGCGGCGCGGACGCCGCCGAGTACCTGCAAGGGCAGTTGACGAACGACATCGAGGCGCTTGAGCCCAGCGCCGGCTGCTACACAGCCCTCCTCGATCGCAAGGGGCACATGCAGGCGGACATGCGCGCGCTCCACCTGAGCACCGGCGACCTGTGGCTCGATACGGAGCCGGATGCCGCCACGGCGGTGGAACGCCACCTGCGGATGTACAGCGTCGGGCGTGAGGTCGAGGTCGAGGACGTCTCCGGCGAGTGGTCGATCCTCTCAGTCATCGGGCCTGCCGCCGCCGAGGCCGCGGGAACCGCTCCGCTCTCTCCCGAGCACGCCCAGCGCTTCTACGAGCGCGAGGGCATCGAGATCCTCGCCGTCGCCGCGGACCTGGGACTCGACCTCATCGTCCGCGCCGATAGTGCACCGGAGCTTCGGGAACTGCTCGCTCGCTCAGGCTCGGCCGAGGTGACCGAGGCCGCCGCGGAGATCCTGCGCGTGGAGTCGGGACGGCCTCGCTTCGGCCGCGAGATGACCACCGCGACGATCCCGCAGGAGGCTGGGATCGACGAGCGCGCCGTCAGCTTCACTAAGGGGTGCTACATCGGCCAGGAGACTGTCGCCCGGCTCCATTACAGAGGGAAGCCGAACCGCCACCTCCGCGGACTTCGCCTCGAAGCGCCGGTCGCGGCGGGCGACCCGATCAGCCTCGGCGAGCGTGAGGTCGGGGCTGTCGGGACCGCCGTCCTCTCCCCCGCCCTGGGTTCCATCGCGCTGGCGGTGATCCGCCGCGAGGCCGAGCCCGGAGCCCGCGTCGTCGTGGGCGAGGCGGGCGTCGAGGCCGAGGTCGTCGCGCTCCCCTTCTAGGCGCGGGCGGACGCCGAACTTGCGCATTCACGCACGACCTTCGGTTAACGTTGCGTCGATGGCTTTGTGGGGTGCGCGGAGAGCCTCGCGGCGCGGGCGCCTGGCATCGCTCGGCGCCCTGGCTCTGCTGGTCGGAGCGGTGCTCGCTGGCTGCGGTGCAAAGGACTTCCCGAACAATCCCCGCCCGGCCACGCCGATCGAGATCAGCGCGAAGGTCGATTCCCAGCGCGTTCAGGTGGCGCCGGACAGCTTCGGCGCGGGCCTCGTCAACTTCACCGTCGCCAATCTCTCGGGCTCGCCAATCACCTTCAACGTCACCGGTCCGACCAAGGGCTCGACTACGGAGATCCAGCCGGGCTCCCCGGACTACCTCCGGATGGACATGAAGGAGGGCACCTACCAGGTGACGGCCAGCAAGTCGAAGATCAAGCCGGCGACGATCAGGGTCGGGCCCAACCGCTCGAGCTCCCAGAACAACCTGCTCGAGCCGTAGTCAGGCCGCCGGCGGGCGGGCGCTCAGACCGCCTCGTCGGCCTCGGCGATCAGCGAGTCGATTCGGTCCAAGTGCGCGAGCACCGTGTTGACCATTGCGTCCAGCCCGGTGCGGGCGTTGTCGATGCTCGTGTTCGCCCCCGTGAGCGCCCGGCGCACCTTCTGTGCCTCCTTCAGCGCAGTCGTCGCCGCCTCGGCTTCGTCCTTGACTGCGGCGGCATCAACAGTGAGGGAGCGATCTCGCACCATCGCCACGCGAGCGACCGCGAGGCGATACGCCGTCTCGAGAGCGAGCCCATCCGGATCCTCGCGGTCCAGAGCAACGATCAGCTTGTTGCCCTCGTATTCGTGCAGGGGCTCGCGACCGCTCGGCACCTGATCGTCGCCGGCAACCGCGAGAACGGCAAAGTGGGCGCTCCGCTCTTCGAGCGCGCCGTTGAGCTGGCGCCACGCCTCCTGCTTGGAAATACCTCGCTTGTCCTTCGCCTCGAAGACGATCCGGGCGATGCACGGCCCTTCGGCGGCGCCAACCTCGACCACGGTGTCCCCCTTGCGACCGCCGCCCTCGGAGGCCTCCCCGCCTGTGTGATGAGCGCTGTCACCTCGCGCGGACGCAACCCGCTCTATCGCCTTGTGGACACGATCCTCGAAGCTCAGTCCCTTCCGCGTCCCGGCCGCCTCGGCCTCCGCCACGCGCTCGTCGGCGAGCGTGCGCTCTTTGAGCTCGACGAGCTCACGGCGGAGCTCGGAGATCACCTTGCGATTCTCCTCCGAATCTCGCTGTTGTGTCTCCCGCAATCCCTTGAAGACCTCGACCATGGTCTGCTTGTAGTCGAATAAAGGATTGGTGCCGTCCTCGACTCGCAGGAGCTTGAGGATCGCCTCCCGCTGGCCCTCCAGCGATGTCTCCACCAGCGCCTCGATGTCCTTTTGGACGGAGCCGTCGCGCGAGCTGTCGAAGGCCTCGGCGAGCCGTTCGGAGAGCGCATCGTCTCCCGCCTCCAGCTGCTTCATCAACCGCTCGCGAAGCGCGCCGGCATGCCGTTCGAACTCCGCCCGCACGTAGTCGACGTTCGCGGCGGTCTCTTCGCTATCGAGGACGCGAGCGCCGATCTCGACTGCCTTCGCGACCGTCTCCGCGGGCCGTCGGCCCACCTTGGCCCGCTCCCGGACAACTCGAGCGGCTCGCTCGTCGGCGACGGTCAGCCGCTCGATGACCAGGCGGTCGTCGAGGGCGCGCACCACGCCGTCGGGCGTGAAGTCGTCGAGGGGGAGCTGTGGCTTCTCTGAGGCTTCCATCGGACCTTCGAAGGTAGTCGCGCCGTCCGACGGAAAGCTGACGTCGGGCCTCAGTCAGGCACGCGCGCCAGTCCTGACCACAGCCCACCGCCGGCGATGGCGCCGCCTGACAGCAGGGTTGCGAGGAAGCCGATCTGCGGGCGGCTCCCGTCCCCCACTGCCGGGACGTGTGCCGGGTAATACACGGCAAAGAGCGTGAGCACGAATGCGCACCACCCGAGAGCGGCGACGCCCAGGTATGGCCATCGCGCTTCCAGCACGATCGCCAGCCCGAGCCCGGACAGCGCGCCGGCGGCGATCAGGGCAAGCAGGATGTCGGCAACCTGGAACGCCTGCCAGCCGCTGTAGAGCGGCGATATCGGCTCGCGAGCCGGAGATCCAAATTCGCCGCGCCGTTAGGATGCGCCGCGGTTTTCGTCGCTCCCCCCAAACCTCGAGAGGAGAAGCGTGGCTGTAGACGTATCGGAGGTCTCGAAGCTCGACTTGGAGCCCGGTGAGCTCCCGGAGACGATGGCGGCGTGGGTGATCCGTCAGGAGCGCGAGGGCGAGCCCAAGGACGCCTTCCAGCTCGAGGAGATCGAGCTGCCCGAGCCCGGCGCATTCGAGGTGATCGTGCGCGTGATGGCCGCGGGGGTCAACTTCAACAACGTCTGGGCGTCGCTCGGCAAGCCGGTCTCGGTCTTCGGGTACGGCGACCATCCCGAGTGGGGGCATCACATCGGGGGCTCGGACGCGTCAGGCGTGGTCTGGGCGGTCGGGCCCGGCGTCACCAAGTGGAAACCGGGCGACGAGGTCGTGATCCACTGCAACCAGGCCTCCTATGAGGACGTCGAGGTGCACGGCCTCGATCCGCTGGCGGCCCCGAGCCAGCAGATCTGGGGCTATGAGACCACCTGGGGGTCGTTCGCGCAGTTCACGAAGGTCCAGGCGCAGCAGCTCCTCCCCAAGCCGCCGAATCTGTCG
>JBJMKM010000066.1:0-46253 GCA_045805825.1 Solirubrobacterales bacterium | reverse complement strand
GCTTGCGATCAGCGAGACCCCTCCGATTCTCCGCACGCGGCTCCAGCTGGCCATTTGACCTCCTCGCTAGCTATCCCTGAACGAGTACCGCCGGAGAGACGCCGAAGTTCAAGCGTTTGGCCTTGTGTATTAGGTTCCCGCCGCATGCCGACCGAGTACCAGCGATGGCGCGTCCTCTGGCCTCTCGTTCCGGCGATGGCGATGGTGATGATCGACTTCACGATCGTCTCCATCTCGGTGACGACGATTCAGCGCGATCTGCACCTGTCGGCCACCGCGGCGCAATGGATGGTCACGGCATACGCGCTCGCGACCGCCGCGTTCATCGCGCTCGGTGGGCGGCTCGGCGACATCATCGGGCACAAGCGGATCGTCGCGATCGGGATCATCCTGTTCGCCGGCGCTTCGACGGCCTGCGGGCTCACTCCCGATACTGGTGTGGCGGAGCCATGGCTGATCGTGTGCCGGGTCCTTCAGGGCATAGGCGGAGCCTTGCTGATCCCCTCGACGACGGTGCTGGTGCTGAACTCGTTCCCGCCAGCCGAACGGGGCAAGGGCCTCGCAGTGTTCTTCATCGTCGCGGGACTCTTCACGGCTGTCGGGCCGATCGCCGGCTCCTATCTCACGCAGTACTGGACCTGGCGCGCGATCTTCTGGATCAACGTGCCGGTCGCGCTGCTGTCGCTGACGGAGTTCGCGCTCATCAAGCTGAAGGACGTCAGGCACCCCGCGCGGATCGACTGGGGCGGAGCTGTGCTTCTGGTCGCCGGAATGGGGTTATTGGTGCTCGGGCTCCAGGAATCCGATGCCTGGGGCTGGGACAGCGTGGCGACCATCGGGTCGATCGTCCTCGGGCTCGTGATCCTCGCGCTGTTCATTGCGTTCGAGCGGCGTGCGGAGAGCCCATTGATCTCGATCAAGGCGTTCATCGACAACCGGGCGTTCGCCGTCGACAACGTCCTCACGCTGTTCCTGTTCTTTACCTGGCTCGCCGTGTTCTTCTTCGGGAGCATCTACTTCCAGGTCTCCGTGGGCCAGGAGCCCACCCAGGCCGGGTTCTCGATCCTGACGATGTTCTATTCGTTCTTCATCGCCTCGCGGATCGGCGGCGGGATGTACGACAAGGTCGGCGCCAAGCATCCGGTGACCCTGGGGTTCGCCGCAATCACCGTGGGCCTGTGGCTGTGGGGATCCGAGCTGTCGAATCTGAGCCACGGGGGCACGCTCGCGGGGATGCTGGTGACCGGCGCTGGGTTCGGGCTCGCGATGTCCGCACTCAACACCGACGCGCTGAATCGCGCGCCCGCGGAGATCCGCGGCGAGGCGTCGGGGATCGTCCAGACGTTCCGGAACTTCGGGTCCGCGCTTGGGATGGCCATCCTCGGGACGATCGTCCTGGGCGCCCTCGGCCCCCACACCACCCCGGAAGGCTTTGCCGACGCGCTCGAAACCGCGTTCTACGTCGGCGCCGGCGTGATGGCGGTTGGCTTCCTGATCGCCCGCGCGTTCATGCCGGGCGGCAAGCAGACCGACGTCGAGTGACCGCCGCCGGACGGTAGGGTCCGGCCCGCAAGTCAGCGACGAGAGGAGATGGTCGTGGCGGAGCGAGCGGCGCTCATTACCGGTGGGTCGAGCGGGATCGGGCTGGCAATCGCCCGCGCGCTGGGCGAGGACGGGTACGGAGTGACCATCGCCGCGCGGCGGCCGGAGAAGCTGGAGGCGGCCGCCGAGGAGCTGCGGGGCGCCGGCCTCGATGTCAATTCGCTACCGGCGAACATGACCGATGAGGAGGCGGTCGCCGGGATCTTTCGCTCGCACAAGGAGCGGTTCGGGCGCTTGGACGTGCTGGTCAACAACGCGGGCGTCGGGATCGGCGAGGCGATGCACGAGCTCACCACCAAGTACATCGACATGCAGCTCGGGGTGAACCTGCGAGCAGTGATCATCGGCACGCGGGAGGGGCTACCGCTCCTGCGTGAGGCCGGCGGGGAGCACGGGAAGGCGTTGATCGTCAACACCGCGTCGATCGCCGGAAAGTCCGGGCAGCCGTGGCTGTCGGTCTATTCGGCGACCAAGGCGGCGGTGATCGGGTTCAGCGAGGCCACGCAGAAGGAGGTGTCCGGTCAGGGGATCCAGGTGACCGCGCTCTGCCCCGGGTTCGTCGACACCCCGATGACGGAATACGTTCGCGAGCAGGTGAAGCAAGAAGAGATGATTCAGCCGGAGGACATCGGGGAGGCGGTGCGATACCTACTGCGGACTTCGCCGGGTTGCCTGGTGCCGGAGATCGTGTTCACGCGTCCCGACGAGCTACCGGGCGCGGTCGCGTAATTAGGCGCCGGTGAGCTGCTGCTCGGCGGCCGCGAGGAGATCCTGGGGCTCACCATGGCGACCGGCCGGGCGCTTCGATGGCCAGCGGAGCCGCCGAATGCGGATGGGCGCATCGGCGGGTTCGGGGACGGTCGGCCACTCGGAGTCGGTATGCGGTGCCCGGCGCTTTGCGAGCTCGGCGCGCTCGGCGCGAATCTGGGCAGCGGCCGCGGCGATGGATCCGCCGTCGGTGATGTCCTCCGCCAGAGAGGCCTCGAGCAGCGAGCGAAGGGTGCGCACCTCCCGCCGTGTGGCGAGGCGGGGGCGCTTCGCGCCGGTGTAGCGGTCCCAGGCGCGGGCGAAGCTGGCCAGGCTGGTCCGCCCGCCGTTGCGGTGCGCTGCGAGCATCGGGCAGATGCCGCCGGAGTCGCGGTCGACGTAGGCGCCGACGACGATCGGATTGGCGGCGATGCCGCGGAGCATGGCCTCCCGGGTCGCCTTGGGAAGCGCCTGCACGGCGAGGCGAAGGCGCTCGGCGGGATTGCGGTCGCGGCGGCGCATCGGCGTAGGGATAGCGCGGTTCGGGCGGTCCGGCGGGTTCCAGCGACGCCGGCGCAACGGGGTTTGCAGTGAGCGGGCGCCGAATCCTGGTGGCGGCGTTCGGCGACGCAGGTCACGCGTTCCCGGCGATCTCGCTGGCGCGGGCGCTGCGCAGTCGGGGGCACGAGGTGCTCGTTGAGACGTGGGAGCGGTGGCGAGACGCTGTGGAGGGCGAAGGCTTGGGGTTCACCGCGGCCGAGGAGTACAAGACCTTTCCGCCGCCCGAGCCGGAATCGGTCGGCTGGAGGACCGCCGCGGACGCTGCGCTCGCGCTGCAGCCTCTGATGGACGATTTCCGCCCAGACGTCGTGGTGAGCGACATCCTCACGCTGGCGCCGTCGCTCGCGGCGGAGCGGGCCGGCGTCCGCCGAGCGACGCTGATCCCGCACGTCTATCCGGTGCACGAGCCCGGGATGCCATTCTTCGCGTTCGGGTTGCAGCCACCGCGAACGCCGATCGGGCGCGCGGTCTGGCGCGGGGCGCTGCCGGTGCTCGAGACCGGGCTGAGGCGCGGCCAGCAGGAGATGAACGAGACCAGGGCGGCCGTTGGCTTGCCGCCTGTGGACCGTTTCCACGGCGGGATCAGCGAGGAGCTGGCGCTCGTCGCGACCTTCCCGCAGCTGGAGTATCCGCGGCGGTGGCCTGCCGGGGTGCACGTGACGGGCCCGATGGAGTTCGAGATCCCCTCCCCCGACATCGGGCTGTCCGGTGGGAACGCGCCCCTCGTGCTGGTGGCACCCAGCACCGCGCAGGATCCGGACTTGCGTCTGGTACGAGTGGCGCTCGAGGCGCTGGCCAACGAGCCCGTACGCGTGGTGGCGACCACGAACCGGCGTGGCGAGGAGCCGCCGCTCGAAGCGCCGGTGAATGCGGTCATCGTCGACTGGCTCTCCTACTCGCAGGTCATACCGGAGGCATCGCTCGTGATCTGTCACGGGGGCCACGGGACGGTGGCGCGAGCCCTTGCCGCAGGCGTGCCGGTGCTGTGCTCTCCGCATGTCGGAGACATGGCCGAGAATGCAGCGCGGGTTGCATGGGCGGGCTTTGGGTTAATGCTGCCGTGGCGACTACTGAGCCCAGCGCCGCTCCGCTTGGCCACGCGGAGAATCCTCGGCGATGCCTCGTTCCGCGGACGCGCTCACGAACCTGCGGAATGGTCCGCCGCTAACCGCGGGCCCGAAGCCGGGGCACGGTTGGTCGAGGATCTCGTCTAACGACGAGAGGTCGGCATCGCACCGACCTCTCCTACTCCGGGGGAGGGACTCGAACCCTCAACCTCTCGGTTAACAGCCGAGCGCATCTGCCAATTGAGCTACCCCGGACCGCGTACTGCCATTTGCGCTACCCGGAAAACCCGTGTAGCACGGCGAACTCTAGGACAGGCTAGCGGCTCCTGCCTCCACCTCGGCGTGACAGTTCGCGCACAGGAGTACGCACTTTTTCGCCTCCGCGCGGGCTCGTTCGAGTGACCTGGTGATGCCCTCCTGACTCAACGCGAATTCCTTGGTCGAAGGGTCCACATGGTGGAAGTGAAGCGCCGATGGGAGCCGCGAATGCCCGCAGATTGCGCAGGCCCCGCCGGCCTCGTCAATGAGCTTCAGCTTGAGCCGCTGACGCCATTGGGAAACCGATTCGGACCGACAGCGTTTGCAGCGGTAGGACCCACGATTCTCGAGAACGAATTCGGTTTCTCCGTGGCGCGAGCAGTCATCGACGATGAGGGCCGGGTTGCGTACTGACCGGGGGTGCCGGTTAGCCCGATGCCGTCTCGTCCGAAGGCCGAATTTCTTCATCCAGTGGCGCACGGTCGACGCGCTCACACCGAGCTCGTCGGCGATCTCTCGCAGGGTCATCCCGCTGTCCGCGAGGGCCTCCAGCGGTCTCTCTTCAGTCCGCCACAAGGCGCATGTTTCGCCCGCCCCTTCGGTACGAAGCCGTACTTCCTCACCCAGTAACCGACCGTCGCAGGATTGCGATTTACGAGTGCGCCGATCTGCTCGAGAGAACGGCCCTCGGACAAATGTCGCTTCAGGAGGTCCCGATCCACAGGCCGAATCGTGCCAGGCCAACCGGACGGAAAAGCGAACGTGTGTTCCCGACGTTAGAGTCGGCTCGTGGCGGTCTCCCAGTGCGCGATTCGCTCTGCGAGCTCCGCCCGGCGGCGCTGGAGGTCGACCGGTGGGTCGGCGCCCGACCGGCGCTCGGCTTCGATCCGCGCCTCGATCGCGGACTTCTCGAGCTGCAGGAAGTTCAGCTCCATGGCGTCGCGGCCGCCTGGCTCCCGGTCCGCGCGCGTGTACACATAGGTCACGAGCGAGACGAGCTCGTCGTCGTCGCGCGGCAATCCCGCGAGTGGCTCCTCGAGGTGCCCAAGCAGCCAGTCCCTGGCCCGCGCCACCGCCGGACCCGACACAAGCTCCGGCGTCAACCGCTCCAGGAACTCCCGGCCCTCAACGGGCGATGCGACGCACATCGTGAGGAGCGCCCGCTCCTGGAGCTCCCGCGCGCTGAGCGGTCGCGCCGGGGCGCGCGGCGTAGGCTGGCCATCGCCGGGCGGCGGCGCCGGCTTTGCCCGCGCCCCTCGCCGGTCCCCATCACCAGATGCCGCCAGGCGCCTCATCACGAGACCCGGATCGGCATTCAGCCGGTCGGCGACCACCCGCGCCAATTCGTCTCGACTGATGGACTCCCCCATCGCCGCCAGCACGGGCACCACTTCGTCGAGCGCGCGGTCACGTCCCGTCGGCGATGACAAATCCGCCTCGTCCAGCGCCACCCGCACGTGAAACTCCGGGAGCTCCACCGCGTCAAGGATGAGCTCCCGAAACCGATCGCCGGCGCCGGCCGTGAGCATGTCCGCCGGGTCCTCCCCCGCCGGCATCGATGCCACGCGCAGCCGCAGCTTGCGGCTCCCCGCCACCCGCTGTGCGCGGAGCATCGCCGCGCGCCCCGCCCGGTCGGCGTCAAGTGCCAGCACGACCTCCTCGGTGTAGCGGGCGAGCTGCTGGAGCTGATCCGGAGTGATCGCGGTCCCCATGACGGCGACGGCTTCGCCGATCCCGGCCTGATGGGCGGCGAGGACGTCGGTGTAGCCCTCGACCACCACCGCCCTTCCCGTCTTGGCGATCGCGGCTCGCGCCCGATCGATCCCGTAGAGCGTGCGGCTCTTGCGATAGAGCTCGCCCTCCGGCGAGTTCAGGTACTTGGGCTTGGTGTCCGGGCGGAGCGCACGCGCCCCGAACCCCTGCACCCGTCCACGCGGATCGCGGACCGGGAACATGATCCGCGCCCGAAACCGGTCGTAGTGGCCGCCCTTACGACCCTTCTGCGCCAGCCCCGCCGCCTGAAGCTCCGGCACCCCGAATCCGGCTTGCTGCCCGCGCGTCAGCACCTGATCCCAGGCGCTTGGCGCATACCCAACGCCGAATGCGCGCAACACCTCCTCGCCGAGCCCGCGGGTGGCCAGGTACTGGCGCGCCTTCGCCGCCTCGCCCACATCGGACCACAGGTAGTTGGCATAGAAGTGCGCGGTCCGCTCCAAGAGCTCCCCGAGCCGCTCGCGGCGCTTTCGTGCCTCCTCGGCCCGTGGATCCTCGCTCTCGCGCTCGATCTCGACGCCATAGCGGTCCCCCAGCGCCTCGACAGCGTCGGGGAACCCCAGACCCTCCTTCTCCTGGACGAACCGGAACACGTCCCCCCCGGCCTCGCACCCGAAGCAGTAGTAGAGCTTCTCACGCGGGTCGACGGAGAACGACGGCGTCCGCTCCTCATGGAACGGGCACAAGCCGGTGAAGCGCTCGCCCGCGCGGCGCAGGTCCGTGTACGCCGAGACGATCTCGACGATGTCGGCGGCATCCTTGACGCGCTCGACCGTCTCGTGGGTGAACTTGCTCAGAAGCGGCTCTCCTTGGGCAGCGCGACGCGCTTGAAGGCGGCGATGCAGAACCGGTCGGTCATGCCGGCGATGTAGTCCGTGATCCGCTGGATGTCGTCGGCGCCACCGACCCCGTCGGGAACCTCGTCCGGGTGCTGCACGTAGTGCTCGAACAGCCCGCGGACGGTCCGATGCACCCGCTCGTGCTCGCTGCGCGCCTCCTCGCCCAGATACACCCGCTCGAACATGAATTGCCGCAACACGCGCATCGCCTCGCCGATCTCCTCGGTCTGCCTGATGTCGCCGGCCTTGCGTGACTCCTCGACGATGTCGCTGACAAGAGTGTCGATCCGGCGGGCGCCCGTGGGTCCCAGCAGCTCGATCTCGGCCGTGGGTAGATCATCCGGCGTGAGTATCCCCGCACGAACGGCATCGTCCAGGTCGTGGTTGATGTAGGCGACCCGATCGACCAGCCGCACGATCCGCCCCTCGAGCGTGATCGGCAGCTCCGCCCCCGTGTGGTTGAGGATCCCGTCCCGTACCGGCTCGGTCAGGTTGAGCCCCCGCCCGTCGCGCTCCAGCACGTCGACGAGGCGCAGCGACTGCCGGTTGTGGCGAAAGCTCCGCCCGGCGTGCTCGCGAAGCGCAGCGTCGAGCGCCTCCTCTCCGATGTGCCCGAACGGCGGGTGCCCGAGATCGTGGCCCAGCCCAATCGCCTCGGCCAGGTCCTCGTTCAGCCCAAGCACGCGCGCGACCGTCCGCGCGATCCCGCACGTCTCGATCGTGTGGGTGAGCCGCGTCCGGTAGTGATCGCCCTCCGGCGCGATGAAGACCTGCGTCTTGGACTTCAGCCGGCGGAACGCCTTGGAGTGGACGATTCGATCGCGGTCGCGCTGAAACGGCGTCCGCATGGGGCTGTCGGGCTCCGGCTCGCGCCGAACCGCCGGATACGACGGCGTCGCCAGGTCCCACAGGTACTCGCGCTCCCACGCGCGGACACGATCCTCCAGCGATCTGGACTCGACCTCAGCGGACTGTGGTGGGACAGCTGACACCTGAGAAAGAGAATAGGGTCAGGACATGCCCGAAACAGCCCTGGTAACTGGCGCATCTTCGGGAATTGGCGAACAATTCGCGCGCCAATTGGCCGCCCGGGGCCACGACTTGGTCCTGGTGGCCCGTCGCGCCGATCGCCTGGAGGCGCTTGCGTCCGAGCTGCCGACCGACGCGAAGGTCGTCGCCTGCGATCTCGCCACCGACGCCGCATCGCTCGGCGGACGCGTCCAGGAGCTCGGCGCCCAGGTGGACGTCCTGGTGAACAACGCCGGGTTCGGAACCTCCGGCCCCTTCCTGGACCACGAGCCGGCTCGCGACGCCGAGCAGGTCCGCCTGAATTGCGAGGCCGTCGTGACCCTGTGCCATGCGTTCCTGCCCGGAATGGTCGAACGCCGCCGCGGCGGCGTCATCAACGTCGCGTCGAGTGCCGGCTTCCAGCCCATCCCGTACGAATCCGTGTACGCCGCAACGAAGGCGTTCGTCATCAGCTTCACCGACGCCATCCACACCGAGCTCCGGGGTACGGGGGTGCGCGCGATGGCGGTCAACCCGGGCCCGGTGCCTACTGAGTGGCAGCAGGTCGCCGGCTACGAAGAAGGCCGGGACGTCCCTGCCCCAGGCGAGATCCCCGCCGAGCAGGTCGTTCGCGAATCGCTCGACGCGTGGGACAAGGGCCGGCGCTCGATCATCCCCGGACGCGTGATCCGCTGGTTCATCCGAGCTACGAGCCCGAGCCCGCGCGCGGTCCAGCTGCGGGTCACCGAGCGGATGTACCGACCCAAGCGTTAGTGGTCTTCGACTTCAACAAGGTGAGCCGCGGCGAGCTGCTCGCCGGCGCCGGCGGCATCGCGCTCATCGTGTTCATGATCGCTGTGCACTGGTACGGGGTGAGAGAAACCGGCCTTCTTCCAAGTGAGCTCGCGCCCAATGGAGTCGCGGAGGGCTTCCCGCGAGACGCGTTCGAGTCGTTCAGCTTCCTCGACGTCTATCTGCTGATCACCGGTCTCGCCGCGACCGCGTTGCCCGTCATTCGCGCCTCCGAGCTGAACCTGTCCCGTCCCGCGCGGCTCAACCTGATCGTGGGAGGGCTGGGCGCTATCGCGGTCGTGCTCATCGTGATCAGGTTGATCGATCCGCCCGATCTCGTGTTCACCGATCGCATCGGCAACACGATCGAGGTCAGCAATATCGATGGTGCGGAGGTGACACGCAAGGTCGGCCCCTGGCTCGGACTAGTCGCCGCCGCTGGCATCGCCCTGGGCGGACTGGTCTCTCGTCGCCGCGCATGAGCGACCGCGCAGTCATCATCCCTCCCGGTCAGGGCCACCGCGTCGGCAACGTCGAGTTCCTCGCGCGCACCGCCGACACGCCGCGTTTCAACTTCTCGATCATCGAGATCCAGGCCGGTCGCGAGCTCGAGGCCCACCTCCACGAGGAGGAGGACGACGCCTTCTACATCCTCGAGGGCGAGATGATCTTCACGGTCGAGGACAAGGACGTATCGGCCCCGCCCGGGACGTTCGTTCTCGTCCCGCCGGGCGTCGAGCACGCGTTTCACAACAAGGGCGCAACTCCCGTCCGAATGCTGAACATCCACGCGCCCGGCGGCTTCGACCGCCGAATCGGACTCGAGGACTGATGAGGTAGTAGGCCGGCGAGGCGGGGCTCGCGCGCCTCCGCCCAGGCGCGCGGCAACCGGTCGAGGCCAGAGGTCATGGCCTCGGCGGTTGAGTTGGGCCGGCGCGGCGCCCGCGGGAAACCTGAGAGCTCTCTAGCGTCAGCCAGGCACGTCCTCATCGTACGCCCGAGCGGCGACCGTGGCAAGTGGGCTAAGCCGCGGCGCGCAGCCGTACGTGTGCATGGTGCTCCAGCGTCTCCGAGATCGCGCGGTCGACCTGGCGCAGGTCGCGCTCCGAGGCGCTCGGCGCCCCGGCGAGCGGCTGACCCAGCGCCTCGACCATGAACTGGTGCGCCGCGGGTGAGAGCTCGAAGCCCCCGCGCTCGCATGCCCCGCACACCACTCCGCCCGCGGCCCCTGAGAAGCCCATCAGCCCGTCGGACTCTCCGCAGCGCGCACAAGACGAGAGCTCCGGGCTGAATCCCGCCGCCAGCGCCAGCTTCAGCCGAAACGCCAGGGCCGTCGCCTGCCCCGCCGCGCCATCCACCACCGGAAATGGCGACACCCCGCTGGGAGGCTCCTGTCCGTCGAGCAGCGCCAGGTACCGGCAAAGCAGGTTGTAGGCGGGTGGGTTCGGCTCCGTGGAGTCGCACAGCCGCAGCACGGCGTCGCACCCCCGCGCCGCCGCCATCAGCGCCGGCCCGTTCGAGCGCAGTTCGGGGTGTGCGGCGACCGTCGCCGCCGACGTCACCGTCGCCAGGTCCCCCCGCCCCTCGTGGAGTACGAGGTCCAGCCGGAAGTACGGCTCCAGGCGGCCGCCGAAGCGCGACTTCGGCCGCCGCGACCCCTTGGCGATCGCGTTGATCCGCCCGCGCGTCGCGCTGTAGAGATGCAGCACCCGGTCCGCCTCGCCGTAGCGAATGCTGCGAAGGACGATCGCCTCGGTCTTGTAGGTCCCCGGCATGGGCCGGGAAAGATGACTCGCGGGTCGGACGAAATGGCGAGGCAGTCCAACACGGTTTTGCGACTTCAGGGACGTCATAGCGTCCCCAAAACCGCAAAAGGTGCGGTTAGCTCGCGGATCGAACGGCGTCCCGGATCGCCGCCGCCGTGACCGTCGCCGCGATCGTCCCGATCTGGATCGGACCAAAGCGATCGGGCTCGCCCGTGCCGGAGGAGAGGCAGAAGACGACGTCGCCGTCGGCGTCCGAGAACACCGGATCAACGGACCGCGCGACGCCTCCGCTCGCCATCCGCGCCACCCGCGTGCACGCCGCCCGGTCGAGTGGCGCGTCGGTCATCACGCAGACGAGCGTCGTGTTGCGCTCCTCCGCGCGGGGCCATTCCGGTGGGCCCTCCATCGCGGCAATGGTCGCCGCCGTCGATCCGACGGTGTTCGAATCGTCACGCGGCCCGGCGACGACGCTTCCGTCCTCACCGATCACGTCGCCGAAGGCGTTCACGACGGTGAGCGCTGCGACCGTCCATCCCGTCCCGCTTCGAGCCGCGGCATAGCCGAGCCCTGCCGCGGTCGAGCGCTCACGCCCGAGGATCTTTCCGACGGCCGCGCCCGTCCCCGCACCCACGCGCCCACGCTCAGGGATCCCCCCGGTCGCCGTGTCGCAGGCCGCATAGCCAGCATCGGGGCCGGGACGAGCCTTGGGATCGCCCTCTACCAGGTCGTAGACCACCGCGGCCGGCACGATCGGTACGACCCCGCCCGGCGTCGGGTAGCCGCGCCTCCGCTCCTCGAGCCATCGAACGACTCCGTCCGCCGCGGCGAGCCCGAACGCGCTCCCACCGCAGAGCGCGATACCGCTCACCTCGTGGGTACCGGCGAAGGGCCCGATCACGTCGGTCTCACGGGTGCCGGGCCCGCCCCCGCGAACGTCCACGCCGCCGCGGGTTCCGGCCGGGGCGATGACGACCGTGCACCCGGTGGCGCCCTCGGCGTCCGTCCAGTGGCCAATCGAAAACCCTTCCGGCGGCCCGATCGTCTCCGAGACGTCCATCGCACTCACGCCGCTGGTCGCCTCCGAGCTCTGCGCTGTGGACGCCGCCGCAGGCGGCGCTGGCACGAAGGGCAGAAGTACGTCGACCTGCCGCCGACCACTATCCGCCTGATCTCGGCGCCGCAGCGTGGGCATGGCTTGCCCTCGCGCGTGTGAACGAGGAACTCATCCTGCATCGACCCCGTCTCCCCGCGCGCGTCACGGTAATCGTCGATCGAAGCTCCGCCGCTCCGCAGTCCCGCCTCGAGCGCCTCGACGATCCCCGCCCGCAGGCGCTCGCAGTCCTCCGGCTTCATCGACCCGGCCGGGGAGAGCGGATGAAGCTCGGCTCGGTGAAGCGCCTCATCGGCGTAGATGTTCCCGATCCCAGCCACGCCGAGCTGGTTCAGCAGAAAGGACTTCAGCGGCACCCGGCGGCCGGCTGCTACGCGGCAGAGCTCCTCCGCAGTCAGCGAATCCGACAACGGCTCGACACCCAGGCGCGCGGCAAAGTACTCGTCGAGCTCCTCGTCGCGAAGCACGACGGCGTGCCCGAACCGGCGCACGTCAGTGAACACCACGCGCCGGCCACCCTCGAGGCGAAGCTGCGCCCGAAGGTACGGAGGGTCGCCACTGCCGTCTCGGAGGACCAGATTCCCGGTCATCCGCAGGTGCATCGCGAGTGTGCGATCGCCCTCCAGGCGCAGGAGGAGGTACTTGCCTCGCCGCTCGACGGCCTCGATCGTGCGCCCGGCAACCGCCCGCTCGACGCCTTGCGGAGGCTCCGGCCGCGTCCAGCGCTCGTCGAGCACTGTGGCCTCGAGTATTCGCCGGCCGGTGATCTCCGGCTCGAGCTGGCGGCGAATCGTCTCGACCTCGGGCAGCTCCGGCATGCCCGGGATTCAAACAGGGACGCCGCTGAGGGAACTACGACGTGTTTGCCCGAGGGTGGGCCTTGAAGTACACCTCTTTGATCCGCGTGTCGGAGAGGTGCGTGTACAGCTGTGTCGTTGAGACGTCTGCGTGGCCGAGCATCTCCTGGACCGACCGCAGGTCGCAGCCGCCGGACAGCAGATGGGTCGCGAACGAATGGCGCAACGTGTGTGGGCTCATCCGGCCGGCGAGGCCGACATCGGCTGCGTGGCGCTGGATCACCTTGTACAGCCCCTGGCGCGTGAGCGGGCCGCCCCGAAAATTGACGAACAGCCGAGACACCGCCCGCGTTCCCACCAGGTCGGGCCGGCCCGCGCGCAGGTAACGAGTCACGGCGGCGGCGGCCTCGCGGCCCAGCGGGACGATGCGCTCCTTGTTCCCCTTGCCGCGTGCGCGGACGAAGGAGCGCCGCAGGTCGACGTCGTTCACGTCGAGCCCCACGGCCTCGGATGCCCGTAGGCCGCACCCGTACATGACCTCCAGGAGAGCCCGGTCTCGAAGCGCGATCGGCCCCCCGCCCTTGACGCTCTCGAGCAGGCGCTTGACCTCGCCATAACTCAGGACTCGCGGCAGCTTGCGGCTCTTGGCCGGCGGGTTGAGCGCCGCTGTCGGATCCTCGTCGATCAGCTCCTCGCGGCGCAGGTGGCGATAGAACGAGCGAAGGCAGGCGGTCTTTCGGTTGACGGTGGCCGGCGAGCAGGCCGGCTGGCCGTTTCCCGTCGCAAGATCCGCGAGGAAGTCGGCCACGTCTCCCCGCTCGGCCTCGGTGGCGCCGCGGTGGCGCTTCGCCAGAAAGGTGCCGTACTGGAATAGATCCGTCCGGTATGCGGAGAGAGTGTTGCGCGAGAGCCCGCGCTCGAACTCCATGTACGCGAGGAAGTCGAGCACCAGCGCCTCGAAGCGTGCCTCGACGCCGCCCTCCCGATCATCGCCGTGCTTGACCGCGACCGCCATGACCCCCCATTCGCCTCCGCGCGGGGGCACCCTGCCAGTGCAACCAGCCTGGCAGAGCTATGGGGTGCGCCGAAGGTCCCGGAAGAGCAGCATCCCGATGAGCGACTTCGAATCGCGGCACTCCTCGATCGCGCCGTCGAGATCGGCGAGCGGCCACGCCACAATCTCCAGGCTCTCGTCCTCCTCGGCGTCGGCGCTGGCGTCGTCCAGATCGGTCGCGAGGTAGACGATCACCTCCTCCTCCGCGAATCCGGGCGACGTGTAGAAGCGTTTCAGCTCGCGCCACTCTGATGCGCTCTTTCCGACCTCCTCGGCGAGCTCGCGCTTCGCGCAGTCGAGCGGCGACTCGCCCGGCACATCGAGCTTGCCGGCCGGAAGCTCGAGGAGCGCATCGTCTCCCACCGCCTCGCGCGGCTGGCGCACCAAGTACAGATGAAGGTCGTCGTGGGCGACCATCGCAACCGCGCCGGGATGCCCGACGATCTCGCGCGTCGCCGTCGACCCGTCTGGATAGCGGAACTCGTCCTCCCGGACGGTTGCGATCTTCCCCTCGTACACGGTCTTCGAATCGATCCGCTCCACGCCCACCCCCTACCCGGTCACGGTGCCGGCGAGAGCCCGGCCGGCCGCGAGCGGCGCCGCGAAGAACAACGGATCCTGGGCCAGGGTCCGGCCCATCGTCTGCGCCGGCAGGCCGCTGGCGCCATACGCCTCCAGGTCCACGGGCTCCACCTCCACGTCATGGCGGCCGTCGCATGCGCGGTGAAGGGCATCCAGCACGCTCGGTATGTCCACCCCTCCGCCCTCGTCTCCGGTCGGCCAGCCCGCGAGGTCGATCTCGGGCACCGGCACCCGCACCGACCCCAGCAGCACTCGGAGGACCGTCTCGGTGTGATGGCTGAGACCACGGTGCCGCTGGCGGGGATCCGAGGACGACAGGCGCGGAGAGATCAGGGTCGGAAGGCCCAGCGCGAGCGCGGCATGCGCGTTCTCCAAAGCGACGACGCCGCCGTGGCCGTAGAGCGTCGCGGAGCCCAGGATTCCGGGTCCGGGTCCGCAGACGATCGCGTCCCAGCCGAGGCCGCGGGCCGCCGCATCGATCCCCCCGAGCGTCGTCACGGCCTCATGGTCCCCGCCATAGGAGGGACCCGCCGTCACGTGGCCCGCCAGCAGCTTCCGCTCACTCAGGTCCGCGACATCGCGCGACAGGGCCCCCGGCAGCGACCCGCCGGGCGTCTGCACGTAACCGATGCGGATCCCGGGTCGCGTCTGGGCGGCCGCCCAGAGGCTCGGCGCGAGGTGCCCATGGAGCGGCAGCACCAGGACCGGCGGCGCTACCGAGCGATCGCCGGGCGCCGCGATCCCATCCACCTCCACGGGATCGACCGAATGCTGAAGCGACGTGTAGTTGAGCTTCATCACATGGTCCCCACCCGGCGGACCGTCCCCTTCGAGCCCCCGCGTGAGGTTGACGTGCACCACGTCGAAACCGCCCGAGCCCAGCCCGAGGTCGGCGGCCTCGGTGTTGACTACGACCTCGTCGCCCTCGACCACCTCGCCCACGAGCCCGGCATCCGCCCACGCCGGCCGCTCGTCTTCGCCGACGCGAACGGTCAGGGGCTCGGCGGAGGTGACCACGCCGCGGCGCAGCTTCAGCATCGAGCGGCCGTCTCCTCGACGATCGCCTCGCAGATCCGGAGCATCTGCGAGATGCGCTCGGCGGCGACGCTCTCCTCCGGCGTGTGATTCGCCTCGGTGCCATTTGCGAGCAGCACCGTCTCGAAGCCGCGCGCGTTGAGGGCGTTCGCATCGCTCCCACCGCCGGTGGAGGTCTCCCGTGGCTCGACGCCGGACCGTTCGAAAGCCGATCGGGCAATCGTCACCGACAACGCCTTCGACGCCAGCCGGTACCCGCGGAACATCTCCGTGACCTCGACGTCGACGTCGCACTCGTGCTGGCTCGCCGCCCAGGTGCAGGCATCGACCATCGCCCCGACGGTCTTGCTGGCTCGGCCCTCGTCAAGGCTCCGAGCCTCGCCATCGACCCGGCAGCGTCCCGGGACGACGTTCGACGCCGTACCGCCCTGGATCACGCCTACGTTGGCCGTCGTCTCATCGTCGAGGCGCCCGAGCTCCATCCGGCTGATGGCGACCGCAGCCGCCTGGATCGCGTTGCGCCCGTCCTCGGGACGGATGCCGGAATGCGCCTCCCTGCCCTCGAACTCGGCCGCGAGCCGCTCGTAGGTGGGCGCAGCCGTGATCACCTCGCCGATCGGACTCGCGTGGTCGAGGACGAACCCGAACCGAGCGCGAAGGCTTCCCAGGTCGAGCTCCTTGGCCCCCCGAAGGCCATCCTCCTCGGCGACCGTGAACACGAGCTCGAGTCCAACGGGAGGCCTGGACGTCGCGTACCGCGCCGCGAGCTCCATCAGGATCGTGACGGCCGCCTTGTTGTCGGCTCCGAGGATCGTGTCGCCGCGCGAGCGAAATACCCCTTGATCGCGCACGACCTCGATCGGCCCGTCGTGGGGAACGGTGTCCAGATGGGCGCAGAACATCGCCCACCCGTCCCGCTCGCCCGGGACGCGGGCGATCAGGTTGCCCGATCCAGCCCGCGCCGGCCCCGCCGCACCGTCCTCGTCGACGTCGACTCCCAGCGCGCGGAGCTCCCGAAGCACCTCGTCGGCGACCGCCCGCTCCGACTCGGTCGGGCTGGCGATCTCGCAAAGCCGCACGAAGCGGTCCAGCATTCGCTGGTCGTCTGCCACGGCGCAACAGGCTATGCGCTCGGCAGCGCCGCTGAGAGGATCGGTGAGATGACGCTACGCGAAGCCCCTCGCATCTGCATTCGGCGCGAGCACCAGCGCCGCACGATTCGGATCGGGCTCGTCGTCGGCACGATCCTGACATTGATCAATCAGCTCGACGTGTTCATCAACGGCGACGCGACGGCGCTCACCTGGATCAAGACCGGCCTCATCTTCTGCGTCCTTTCGTCGTTTCGAACCTCGGCCTGCTTGCTGGAAAGCGCGCCGAAGCCGAGCCCCTTGACCGGATGAAGGGACGGGGCTAGGGTTGCTCACAACCACCCACAGCGCGCCGTAGCCGAGAGCCAACGGCGGCGGACGCGGAGAGGAGCGAGTATGGCTTGGCGGATATCGGGCTCCTACCTGGCAACCTGTTCGTGCAATTTGATCTGTCCGTGCCCCGTCGACGGGCCCCCGACCAGCGAGGATGGGCAGTGCCGAGGCTTTCTGGTCTTCAGCGTCAAGGAGGGGAACGTCGAGGACACTGACGTCTCGGGGGTCAACGTCGCCCTCTACAACCTCTTCCCGTCGAACCTCACCGCGGGCAACTGGAAGGTCGGCCTCGTGATCGACGAGGGGGCCTCCGATGATCAGGCGAACGCGATCGAGCGTGTCTTCAAGGGCGAGATCGGTGGGCCGTTCGGCGACATGGCTCCCCTCTTCGGCGAGTTCCTCGGAACGGAGCGGGACTCGGTCACGTACTCCGACGGTGACACGCCCTCCGCGTCGATCGGGAGCACGAGCGAGGCCACGTTCGAGGCGCGCCAGGGTCCGGATGGCAATCCGACGACCGTCAAGGGCGCGATGTTCGGCTTCGCGCCCGAGTACAACATCGGCACCGGCTCGGGCAAGTCCGATCGTTTCGGCCTCGGCTTCGATCCCAACTACGCCGAGGCAGCCGACTTCGAGTTCTCGAGCGAACAGTCGGAGGAAGCTCCGGCCGGACGGGCCTAACCTCCGGGAGGTCGTATGGAATCGGCCTCGATACGCAGAGCGCCGCATCTGCCCGGCCTGATCCAGGCCGGGCTGCTGGCGCTGCTTCTGACATTGGCGGCAGTCGCCTGGCTGGTTACGGACAACCAGATGAGCGGCATGGACGCCGGACCCGGCACCGATCTGGGCTCGGTCGGATTCTTCCTCGGTGTCTGGGTCGTGATGATGGCCGCGATGATGTTCCCGTCCATCGCGCCGATGGTCGTGATGCACGTCAGAATCCAGGAGGGGCGCAAGGCACGGGGGCAGTCAGCGACCGCCGGGGCGACGACGCTGTTCGTTGCCGGGTACCTCGTGACGTGGACGGCTGCGGGGCTAGTCGGGTACGGCGTTTATGAGCTTGGGAAGGTCATCGCCGGGGACGTGTTCGCGTGGGACGGCGGCGGCCAGTACCTAGCCGCAGGGATCCTCGTCGCGGCGGCGATTTACCAGCTCACCCCACTCAAGGACACCTGCCTGCGCCACTGCCGCAGCCCGTTCATGTTCCTGATGGAGCGCTGGCGGCCGGGGCGGTTGGGCGCACTGCGCGTTGGCGTGGAGCACGGCGGCTGGTGCGTTGGCTGCTGCTGGGCGCTCATGGCGGCGCTGTTCGCGCTCGGTGTGATGAGCCTCGGCTGGATGGCTTTCGTCGCAGCACTGATCGCCGCCGAGAAGCTCCTTCCGTGGCGAGCGATCGCAAACCGCGGCATCGCCGTTTTGCTGCTCGTCCTGGGGTTGTCCGTGGCGATCACCCCGGCGAGCGTTCCGGGCCTGACGCTTCCAGACTCGCCCCAGGCGATGAACGCGATGGAGGGCATGGACGACATGAGCGGCGGCGGCATGAACTCGAAGGACTCGGGCCGGATGAACGGCAAATCCATGGACTCGAAGGACTCGGGCGCGCCAATGCGCGCTGGGAAAGGAGAGATGAAATGACGGACACGTGGGCCCTCAAGGGGGCTTGGTACAAGAACTGCAACTGCGACCCCGGCTGTCCCTGCGACTTCAACCAGGACCCGACGCACGACCACTGCGAGGGCATCATCGCGATGCGGATCGACGAGGGGCACTTCGGTGATGTCTCGCTGGACGGGCTGAAATTCGCGGGCGCCGCCTACTGGCCCGGGCGGATCGACGAGGGCGACGGCCACATCCTCCCGATCGTCGACGAGTCTGCCGACGAAGCGCAGCGCCAGGCGATCCTCACGATCATGAGCGGCCAGGCCGGCGGCACCATCTTCGAGATCTTCTCGGCGATGTGCCCCCACGTCCGCGAGCCCGTCTTCGCGCCGATCGATTTCGAGTTCGACATCGATTCGCGAAAGGGGCGTCTGAAGGCCGGCGACTTCATCGACAGCGAGGTCGACACCCTCGGGGCGATCGGCGGCGAGGAGCCATATCGCATCCTCGTTCGGATTCCCGACGGCTTCGAGTACACGGGGCCCAACGACGAGGCGGAGACCGCGCTGGCGAAGACGCTCAAGGTCCAGGGCGGCGATGAGCTCGACTACGAGCACGAGAACTCGCACAGCTCGATGGCGTTGGTCGAGCACTCGGGCGAGGTGCCGGCTGCGGCTTAGCGACTGACTAACTACTGCGCTGGACGCGGATCTCGCGTTCCCCGTCCTCTGCGACATCCGCCGGCTCACGCTCGGCGACGTGCCGCGCTGCCGCGCTCACGAACTCCCGGAACAGCGGTTCCGGGCGTGTCGGACGTGACTTGAACTCCGGGTGGAACTGCGAGGCGACGAAGAACGGGTGATCCGGAAGCTCGATCACCTCGACCAGCCGCTCGTCGGGTGAGGTCCCGCTGGCCACGAGCCCCTCGTCCTCGAGCCGGCGGCGCAGCATGTTGTTGACCTCGTATCGGTGACGGTGGCGCTGGTAGATCACGGCTTCGCCGTAGATATCTCGCGCCGAGGTGCCCTCGTGAAGCTTGATCGGGTCCGCGCCGAGCCGCATCGTGCCGCCCATGTCGGTGACCTCCTTCTGCTCCGGCAGCAAGTCGATGACGGGGTACGGCGTCTCGGGATCGAACTCGGAGGAGTTTGCTCCGTCCATGCCGGCCGCGTGACGCGCGAACTCAACGACGGCGATCTGCATGCCCAGGCAGACGCCCAGGTACGGGATCCCGTTCTCGCGCGCCACCCGAGCCGCCTCGATCTTGCCCTCGATTCCGCGCTCGCCGAACCCACCCGGGATGAAGATGCCGTCGGCCGCTTCGAGCTGCGCGACGTCCAGGTCCTCGGAATTCATGAGCTCCACGTCGACGTTGACGCCGGCGTGGTACCCGCCGTGATCCAGAGCCTCGACGACCGACTTGTAGGCGTCGGCCAACTGGACGTACTTGCCGACCAGCGCGATGCGGACGGTGCCGCGCCGCTCGTCCGCCCGGCGAACCAGGGTCTCCCACTCGGAGAGGTCCGGCGCGGGCGCGTCGATGGCGAAGTGGTCGAGGATCAGGTCGTCCATGCCCTCGGCCCGCAGCACCAGCGGGACCTTGTAGATGTTGTCCACGTCGCGGGCCGAGATCACGGCTTCCTCGGGGACGCTTCCGAACAGGGCGATCTTGCGACGGATGTCGCGGTCGAGCCCGCGCTCAGAGCGGCAGACGAGCGCGTGCGGCTGGACGCCGATGCGACGCAGCTCGTTGACCGAATGCTGCGTCGGCTTGGTCTTCATCTCGCCGGCGTGCCCCACGTAGGGCACGAGCGTCAGGTGGACGAACATGCAGCGTCGCGCTCCGAGGTCCGTGTAGAGCTGGCGGATCGCCTCCAGGAACGGCAGCGATTCGATGTCGCCCACGGTCCCGCCGATCTCGGTGATGACGAAGTCCACGGCCTGCGACTCGGCGAGGATCAGGATCCGCTGCTTGATCTCGTCGGTGACGTGTGGGATCACCTGGACGGTCGCGCCGAGGTAGTCGCCGCGGCGTTCGCGCCTGATCACCGAGTTGTAGACCGCGCCGGCGGTGACGTTCGACGCCCGCGAGGTGTTCTCGTCGGTGAAGCGCTCATAGTGGCCCAGGTCTAGGTCGGTCTCGGCGCCGTCCTCGGTCACGAACACCTCACCGTGCTGGAACGGGCTCATCGTGCCCGGATCTACGTTGATGTAAGGGTCGAACTTCTGGAGCTGGACCCGGAAGCCGCGGCTCACCAGCAGGCGCCCGATGGAGGCGGAGGCGATGCCCTTGCCCAGCGAAGAGACGACGCCGCCGGTGACGAAGATGAACCTGGTCTCGCCGGGCTTCATCCTGAGATCTTTGGCGAATGGCGGCTAATCAACTCTGCCGAGCGAGTCTAGAGAGCGCAGCAGCGGAACGCCGTCGATCGTTCGCGAGATCGACCTAAATTCCCCATAGATGTTGAGCGCGGCGACGACCCCGAGCGCGATATAGCGCCCGGTCTCCCCCAGGGTCACCAGTAACGAGACACCCGCGAGCGCCCCGATCAGGTTGGCGCCGGTGTCGCCGAGCATCGCGCGCTCGCGGAGCGTATAGGCGGCGACGACGAGCACCGGCCCGATGAAGATCCCCAGCAACTCGAGGGGCCCTCCGGTCCACGCTGCGATGCAAAGCCCGGCCAGGAGCGCCACGAAGGCCTTCTCCGCCCGGCCTGGCCGCAGGTCGAGCAGGTTGAACAGGTTCGTCGTCAGCAGCAGGAGCGCGAGGTCCGCGACGTACACGAGGTCGCGATCGCCGAGCCCCGAGGTCGCGTAGGCGGCGAGGGCGAGGGCGCCGATCGCCTTGATCGCGCCGGTCGAGAACCGCCCCGACGCGATGGCGCGCGCGTGGCCGCGCCAGCCTCGAGGGGCCGCCTCGTGCCCCCCCAGTACGTCGTCGATCAGGCCGAGCAGGGCGACGCCCAGCACGTACACCGCCCAGCGCCTCAGATCGGGGTCGAGCAGGTCGAGATTGGCGCGGTCGTCCAGGATCGCGAGTGGCACAAGCGCGATCAGTGAACACGCCACGAGCACGGCGCCGGCGGGAAAGGCGACGCGGCGACCCCGGAAGTTCTCGCGCGCCAGACCGCTGCGGCGCATGTCCGAGATCCACGGCCCCGCGGCGGCCGCGGCGACGAGGAACGACAACCCGAGTGCGATCACCGTCAAGGCAGACCGCCGGCCCCGAACGCCGGAGGCCGCGGGTGCCGCAGGCCGGGCAGGAGGCGGTCGGCCGTGGGCTTGACGCCGTAGTTTCCTTCGCTCCCGTTCAGCGCATAGACGAGCGCCACCCGCCCGGAGATCAGGTCGATGCTGTCGACTGTCGCGGTCACCCCGGCGCTGTTGAAGAAGCCGATCTGCGTCGGGTCGGCGTCGGAGCGCTCGACCCCGACGACGGGAATCGCCCCGTTCGACTCCAGGCCGTCCAGCAGCCCGGATTCGAGCGCACCGGTCGAGGCGGACTGCCGCGGATCGAGGTCGTCCGGCTGGTCGCGGATGACGATGGCGGCGGCGATACCCCCCGGGCGGCCGCTCACCTGCTCCAGCATCGACCCTCGGAGGCGCTTGTAGGTGGGCCCGCCGACGACCAGTGCCTGGCCCATCCGCCGCGCGACCGCCGTGAGCGCCGACCTGTCGCCTCGGACCTTGCTGCCCTGGCTTCCCTTCGGAGAGGCCCCGGCGATCGCCGCGAGGTTCGGCGGCTCGCGAACGACCGCGACCTCGCCCAGCGCTGCGCCGCTGGGACTGTCCGGCCCCACCACAGCTTGGACATCGCCCTTCAGGTCGTCGGGTAGCCCCCCGAGCGCCACCACGGCGATCCGATCACCCTCGAGCACCCGTCCCGCGAGCGCCGGATAGACCTCCTGCTCGAAGTCAGTGTGGCGGTTGAGCTGGCCCTGAAGGTCGTCGGCGCGCCCGCGCGCCGCCGCGAGGTCGCTCTTCAGGCTCTGCTCGAGGCCCTTCGTGGTGCCCGACACCACGTTGTGCCCGAGACCGACCCCGATCAGGATCCCGATGGCCAGCGCGAGGAAGACGGCGGCTAGCGAGGCCGCGTGGTAGCGCCCTGAATACCCCATAACCAGCGACCGAGGATAGGAGTTGACGGAGGCCCGGGGCGGGCGTTCAGATGCCGAGGACGATCTTGAGCTTCAGCCAGATCAGGTCGACGAGGTCGCTGAGTGCGGGCGTGTTGACGATGACGATCGTCAGCAGCACGAGCGCCGCGACGAAGAAGAGCGCCAGCTGCCTGCCCGTGACGCCGGGGTTGTAGAGGCGGCTCACGCCCTTCGCGTCGACGAGCAGGTCGCCCACCCTGAGTCGCGTTAGGAAGGTCGACGACATGCCGGCGCGGCTTCGCTCCAGGAACTCGACGAGGTTGAAGTGGGCGCCGACGCTTACGATCAGGCCCGCGGCCTTCTCGTGCGCGAGGAGCATCGCGACGTCCTGGCTCGTGCCGACCGAGCGCACCACCTTGTGCTCCAGCCCCATGCGCTCCAACCGGCCGGCGCCGGGGGCGTGGCCGTCGGGATAGGCGTGCACGATCAGCTCGGCGCCGCAGCGGAGCGCCTCGTCGCTGGCCGAGTCCATGTCGCCGAGGACGACGTCGGGCTTCCACCCCGCTTCGAGCAGTGCGTCGGCGCCGCCATCAACCCCCACGAGCAACGGGCGGGCCCCGCGGATGTAGGCGGCGAGCGCGCGAAGGTCCTTGCGGTACGTGCTGCCGCGAACCACGATCAGGACGTGGCGATCGCGGAACTTCGTGGCCGTCCGAGGGACGTCGATGCCCTCGGCCAGGAGGGCGCCCTCCTCGCGTAGGTGCGCCATGGTGTTCTCGGCGAAGTCGGCCAGTGCGGCGTCGATGCGGCGGCGCTGCTCGGCAAGCTGCTCGGCCAGCCCGACGGCCGAAAGGACCCGCCCGGTCGCGAGAACGGTCCCGTTGCAGCGGATTTCGCCGCCGGCGATCGCGATGGAGTCGCCATCGCGAAGCTCTTCGAAGAGATGGGCGCCCGGTGCTTCGATCACCCGCACCCCGGCCTGGGCCAGGGCCAGTGGGCCCGCGTTTGGATAGCGGCCGGTCGAGAACCGGGCGACGTTGACGACGGCGGGAACGCGCGTCGCAACGAGGTCCTCTGCGGCGATTCGGTCGAGGTCCTCGTGATCGATGATCGCGATGTCGGAGGAATGAAGGCGCCGGACGAGCACCTTGGTCCGGCGCCCGAGCCGCGCGGTTCCCTCGATGGTCGTATCCGGATGCGCGGGACGGGGGCGCCGCCTGCCGAGCAGGTCACGCGTCCGGTTGCGCACCGAGGTTTCCATTCACATGTGATTATCCGCGCAGACGCGGCGCTACGCAGCGTCGCGCAGCGCCTCGATCTCACGCTGGCTTGCGAGCCTGCGCAGCGCCTGCGCCTCGAGGCGCTCCACCTGCCGCCCGGGGATGCCCAGCTGCCTGCCGGTCTCGCGGATCGTGGTGGGCTCGTTTCCGTTGATGCCGTAGCGAAGCTTCACGACTTCGCGCTCCTCGCCGGGCAGCCGCGACACCGCCCGCCGCAGGGTCTGCTCCTCGAAGGTCACGCTCAGCTCCTCCTCGGGCGCCGGCCGATCGCTCGGCAGGAGTGAGCCGAGGTCCGTCTCCCCGTCCTCGCCAACGGGGCGGTCGAGGCTCGTGACGACACGGCTCGCGCTGCGAATGCGGTCGAGATCGTCGAGGCTGATCTTGGCGCGCTCGGCGACCTCCTCGTCGGTGGGCTCGCGGCCGAGCTCGGCCGCGAGCTCGCGCTCCACCCGAGCGACGCGGCGCTCGCGCTGAGCGAGCTCGGTGGGGACGCGGATGGTTCGCGCCTTCTGCTCGAGCCCGCGCTGCATCGCCTGGCGGATCCAGAACGTCGCGTACGTGGAGAACTTGTATCCGCGGCGCCAGTCGAACTTCTCCGCGGCGCGAATCAACCCCAGAATCCCCTCTTGGATCAGGTCCAGCAGCGAGAGCCCCTGACCCTGGTAGCGCTTGGCATTCGCGACGACGAGCCGCAGGTTGGAGTTGATCATCCTCTCCTTGGCCCGCAGATCGCCTCGCTCGACCGCCTTCGCGAGCTCGACCTCCTCCTCCTTGGTCAGGAGCGGATAGCGCCGCGCCTCGTTCAGGAAGAGCTGGAGCGCGTCGGTTGTCGTGCCGGCAAGCTCCTCCGGCTCGAAGCGGGTGGGCTCGATGCCGTCGCGCCCGCAGTTGTCGCGTACGTCGATCCCGCGTGAGTCGAGCTCCTCATGAAGGGACTGGGCGGCGTCGTCGGGGAGCTCTACCTCCCTCACGGCTTCGCTCAGGTCGGAGAGGTCGACGCATCCGTCGCGCCGCCCGCGCTCCAACAGGGCGCGCAGCGGTGGTTGGTCCAGGTCCAGGTGCTCCGCGGTTTCGATCATGCCTCTCCGGGCTCGTCTGGCGGCTCCTCTTCGCGGGCGGTGGAGCCGAGCTGGTCGGGCTCAGCGTACTCCGCTTGTGGGTCCGCGGCCTCGGGCTCGCCGGCTTCGGTGGGCGGGTAGTGGCCCCCGCCGTGCTCCGCCTCTTCGCGAAGCTCTTCCTCAGCAAGCTCGAAGCCCTCCGCCTCGCCGCCGCCGCCCTCGGAGACCGGGCGCTCGGCTTCGTCGGACGACGGATCCCGTCGCCCGCCGATCGACCCGGCCTCGGCGGCGGCCGCATTTTCCTCGCGCTCGATGACATCCTCGTCGTCAGCGATCCCTTCGTCCTGTCGCTCGCCCTGCTCCTCGCTCACTTTCAGCCTCCTTGATTGCTCGCGTCTCCGCTACCCGTGGCCAGTACGCGGTAAAACGCAGGCCCTGGAGAGCCGCTAGCGAATGGGCGTGGCGGCCCGGGCCGGGATGCTCAGCTCGAAGATCCAGAAGTCGCGCTCGATGACCGGTACCGAGACGTTGTAGACCGGGACCTCGCCGATCCTTCCCTCCAGCCGCCCGGCGTGGGCGTGACCGTGAAGCACGAGGTCGGGCTGGCGTTCGTTGATCGGCGCCGCGAGGCGATCGGTGCCCAGAAACGTCCAGATCTCCGGACGCTCCCCCACCAGCGTCATGTCCGTTGGCGAGTAATGCAGGAGCACGATCCGCAGCGGGCAATTCGCGATCTCGCGAAGCGAGCTGCCGAGAGCCGCCACGTCATCTGAGGTCTCGCGATAGACGCGCCGCAAAAGCGGCTCGCCGAAGTCGGGCAGATGCGCCGCGCCAAACCCGCCGACGAACCCCTTCGCCCCGGCGATGCCCACCTCGTGCCCTTTGATCTGATGGATCGTGGATTTGCGCTCCAGCATCTCCACGCCGGCCTCGTCCAGGACCGCCGTGACCTCATCGGCCTTGCCGGCATGCCAGTCGTGGTTGCCGAGCACCGCGATGACCGGCACGCCAGGCAGCTGCCGGCAGGCATCCGCGAGCACCTGGGCCTCGGCGGGCTCGCCGCACGTGGTGAGGTCGCCCGCGAGCAGCACCATGTCGACCTTGCCCTCGAGCTTCGCGAACGCCTCGGCGACCTCGGCCCTATGCGACTCGCGGCAATGGACGTCCCCGGCCGCGGCGATTCGAATCGTCTCCGAGGGCTCGCCCTCAGGCCTTCCGTTCGTCCCCATCGCCGTTGCGGCTACCCGCTTGCCCGCGGCGGCAACGGGTAGCCGCCGGGCGTGGAACTGCTGCCAACGCTGAAGAAATCCGCAGCGGCTCTCGAGCAGGACCGTGTGCCGTACATACTCGGCGGCAGTCTCGCGTGCTGGGCACGCGGCGGGCCGGCCGTCGCCGGTGATCTGGACTTCATGGTCAAGCCGGACGACGCCGAGCGCGCGCTTGCGGCCCTGGTGCGGGTGGGCATGCGCGAGGAGCGCCCGCCCGAGCAGTGGCTGCTCAAGGCATGGGACGGCGACCACATGGTCGACATCATCTTCGAGGCGGCCGGACTTCCGATCACCGACGACGTCTTCGACCGCGCGGACCGCTTGGAGGTCGCGGCGATGCGAATTCCCGTCATGGCCCTGGAGGACGTGATCACCACCAAGCTTTTCGCGATGAACGAGCGTTCGCTCGACTACGAGCATGTCGTCCAGATCGCACGCTCGCTTCGTGAGCAGATCGACTGGGAGGAGGTCCGGGCGCGAACCGCCGGGTCGCCGTACGCAGCACCCTTCTTCGTTCTGGTCGAGCGCCTCGGGATCGTCACCCACGTCGCCGAACCCCAGACGACGAAGCCACGAATCCGGATCGCGTAGCGCCGTCGCCGGTTAGTTTCCGTCCCGATCCCGGTCTAAGGGGAAGCATGAGCATCACGTTTCCAGGCGAGTCACCGGAATACCGCGCCGTGCGAGATCGGCTGCTCGAGCGTGAGATCGAGCTGCGTCGCGAGACGGAGGCGGTGGCCGCCGAAAGGCGCGAGCTACCTCCCGGCGGGCTCGTACCCGAGGACTACGTGTTTCAGGGTGAAGGTCCGGGCGGCGCCCCGGCCGACGTGAGACTCTCCGAGCTGTTCGCGTCCGGCAAGGATTCCCTGGTGATCTACAGCTTCATGTTTCCGCGCGATCCGGCCGACGATCGGCCGGGTCCGGCGACTGGCGAGTCGGCGCGCCTGCCGCTTGCCGAGGGGCCATGTCCGTCGTGCGTCTCCCTTCTCGACCAGCTCGAGGGGGCGATGGAGCATGCGGGCCAACACGTCAACTTCGCGGTCGTCGCCAAGGCGCCTCTCCCGCGCGTCCTCGCGTTCACTCGCGAGCGCGGCTGGCGGCGGCTTCGGTTTCTGTCTTCGGCCGAGAACAGTTACAACCGCGACTACCACGCAGAGACGCCCGAGGGACACCAGCGACCGATGCTCACCGTGTTCCATCGCAACGGAAACGAAATCCGGCACTTCTGGAGCTCGGAGCTCTTTTACGCACCGTGGGACCGCGGCCAGGATCCTCGACATGTCGGAACCCTCGAACCGGTCTGGAACCTCTTCGACCTGACGCCCGAGGGCCGCCCGGACTGGGACGAGCAGCTGAGCTACGACTGACGTCGGTAGGACCCTTGGACGCATTGGTGGACCGATGCGGAACCGGATCTCGTACGCGTGGCATGAAGAGATCTCGATGGTGCCTCATGGCGGCCGTTGTGCTCGCCGTCGTGGCAACCGGCTGTGGAGGCGGAGGCACCAGGAGCACAAGTTCAGTCCAGGAGGCCCAGACAGGTGTGGTCCCGAAGTCCGCGAACGATTCCAAACCATCCACACCCCATCGGCCCGAACGGCGCCATGCGCACATCATCGACTCGTTCAAGGCGAGGCTGGTCAATCAGCATGTGGCTCGACTGCATTGGGCCCTCGCTCGCCCGGCCGCCCTGACCCTGACCGTCAGAGGCATGCGGCATGGGAGGACCAAGAACCAGACCGTCGGTGGCTTTCAGATCCCGCCGTCGTACGTCGGCCACCCCCATCCGGCCCGGAGGTCCGGCACCCACAGGCTCAACTTCGAGTTCGGGGAATACAACTTCCAGGGCTACGACCGACTCCAGTTCCGCCTCCGGGCGGGCAGCCCCAGCGGCGCCCACGACACATCGCACCCGGTCGTTCTGTCCCGATAAGGCGGGGGTAGGCGCCAGAAGTCAGGCGGCGAGCAGCTCGCGCGCGTGGCGGCTAGCGACCTTGTCGTGCCGGTCGGCGCCCAGCATCCGCACGATCTCGGCGACGAGCTCCTCGCCGTCCACCCTCTCCACCGTCGCCTTGGAGCTGCCCCTTGCCGACTCCTTGACGATCCGGAAATGCGCATTCGCCTGCGAGGCCACCTGCGGTAGGTGTGTGATGCAGATGAGCTGGCGCTCGGTGCCGAGAGCGCGGAGCTTCTCCCCCACCGCCCGCGCGGTGTTGCCGCCGATGCCGGCGTCGATCTCGTCGAAGACGACCGTCCCGGCCCCACCGGCCGCGCCAAGGCTCGTCAGCGCGAGCATGATCCGCGACAGCTCGCCCCCGGACGCCGCGTCGCGCAGCGGCGAAGCGGGGATGCCCGGGTTGGTGGCCACGAGGAACTCGACCGTCTCTGAGCCATTCGGGCCGAAGCCGTCCGGGTGGGGCTCGAGCTTGACGTCGACCGAGGCGCCCTCCATCGCCAGCGCGTTCAGCTCCTTCGCGACCCGCCGCTCGAGCTGCTTCGCCGCCTTCGCTCTTGCCGCTCCGAGCTCTTCGCCGAGCTTCGCCCGCCGCCTCGCGGCGGTCGCGTGGCGGCACTCGAGATCCGCCGCCAGGTCCTCGGCGTTCTCCAGGCGCTCGATCTCCGAGCGGCAACGCTCGGCGTGCGCGAGAACCGCCTCGATCGAGCCGCCATGCTTTCGCTTCAGGCGATCCAGCGCCGTCAGGCGCTCCTCGAGCTGCTCCAGCCGCCCGGGTTCGGCCTCGATGCCCTCTAGGTACGCTCGGAGCGCACTCGCCGCATCGTCGAGCTCAACGGTGACCGCTCGAACCTGCTCGCCGACAGCGTCCAGGTCGGGGTCGATGTCGGCGACGGCACCCAGCTCCGTCTCGGCGGTGCCCATCGCGCCGCGGGCCCCTCCGTCGTCGTCCGCGCCGGAGATCGCGGCCAGCGCGCCCGCGGCGGCGGTCCGCAGCCGCTCGGCGTGGCGCAGCCGGTCGCGCTCGGTCGTCAGCTCGGCCTCCTCGTCGGGATCCGGGGCGGCCGCATCGATCTCGGCCAGCTCGAATCGCAGGAGGTCGAGGTCACGCTCCCTCGCCCCCTCGCGTTCACGGAGATCCGCGAGGTCACGCTCGATTTGCCCGACGTCCGCGTGGACGGCGCGGTATTCGGCCCGGCGCCCGAGGTGGTCAGCTCCGGCGAAGCCGTCGAGGATCTCGAGCTGTGCGGATGAGAGGACGAGCCGGCGATGCTCGTGTTGGCCGTAGAAGGCCAGGAGTCGCGAGCCCAATGCCCGCAGGTCGCCCGCCGAGGCGCTTCGGCCCTGGACGAACGCGCTCGTGCGGCCAGATGCGCCGATCCGCCTGCCGACCACGATTTCCTCCGCGTCCTCGGGCATCCGCTCTGCGAGCTCGGCCAGCTCGGCGTCGGCGAACAGGTCCGGCGGCAGCGCGAAGACACCCTCGACGTACGCCTCCGCCGACCCCGGACGCACGATCTGCGGCCGCGCCTTGCCGCCCATCAGCAGGTCGAGCGAGTGCGCGAGAACCGTCTTGCCCGCGCCAGTCTCGCCGGTGATCGCGTTCAGGCCGTCCTCGAAGCGCAGCTCTGCGCGCTCGATGAGGAGCAGGTTCTCGATCCGAAGCTCGTGAAGCATCCCGCTGCTCTTCTAGCAACGGGACGGGACGGACTCGCCCCGAAGCAGGCGACTAGGCAGCCGCGGGCTCGGTGGCCGTTTCGCCGCTCGGATGAACCACGAAGTCCTGGCTTCGCACGAGCACGAACCCGCAGATCGCCCCGACGAGGGCGACGATGCCCCCGACCAGCAGGATCTCGTTGAAGCCGCTGATGAACGCCTGGTTGGCGGCCGTCGTCAGCTGCTCCTGGGTCCCGGCGGGCGCCTGCTGCACGGCGGCATGTATCCCGCCGGAGGACACTGCGTCGGCGAAGCTCGAGGGCGCTGTCGGCGCAAGCTCGGCGAGCTTGGATGAGACCTGCGACTGGAAGATCGCGCCCAGCGCCGCCACGCCCGTCGCGATCCCGACCTGCCGGAACGTGTTGTTGATGCCCGACGCCATGCCGGCCTTCTGCGGCGGCACGACGCCGATCGCCGTCTGCGCGATGCCGGGGTTCGTCATGCCGATGCCGGCACCGGCGACGAGGAACCCGGCCAGGAGCGTCGTCCAGCTGTCGCCGAGCGCCACCCCGTGCATCAGGAGCAGCGAGATGCCCACGAACGTCAGCCCGACCCCGACCAGGAAGCGGATCGGAACGAACGAGGAGACCTTGCCCGCGACCGGAGCGACGAAGAACGAGAGCACCGTGAGCGGCAGGAAGATCAGCCCGGCCTCGAGCGGCGAGTGACCGAGGACGTCCTGCACGTACAGCGTGATGTAGAGGAACATCGAGAACATCCCGGCCGAGAGCGCGAACGCGACGATCGAGACGCCGGCGAAGGCCGGCTTGCGGAAGAGCGAGAGATCGAGCATCGCGTGGCGGGTCCTCATCTCCACGACCAGGAAGGCGACCAAAAGGACGCCCGCGCCGATCAGCGCGGCCAGGATCTGGGGGCTGGTCCAGCCGTCGGGGTTGCCGCGGATGAGGCCGTAGATGAGCGCGAACAGACCCAGCGAAAACGTGATCAGCCCGGCCCAGTCGATCGGCGAGGGGTCCTGGGCTGTCAGGTTCTCGAGCTTGCTTAGCGTGAGCGCGATCGCGGCAGCGCCGATCGGGATGTTTACGAAGAAGATCCATTCCCAGCCGAGGCCGTCGGTGAGCGCACCGCCGATCAACGGGCCGACCGCGACGGCGCCGCCGATCGTCGCCCCCCAGGCGCCGATGGCGGTACCGCGCTCGCGACCCTGGAACTCCTGGGCGATCAGCGCCAGCGACGTGGCGAACATCGCCGCGCCGCCGATCCCCTGAAGGCCGCGGGCCAAGTTGAGCAGCGTCGCGTTCGGCGAGATCCCGCAGAGGAACGACGCGATGGTGAAGATCACGAAGCCGAAGGTGAAGACGCGGCGGCGCCCGATCCGGTCGGCAAGCGAGCCGGCCGTGAGCAGGAAAGCGGCCAGCGTGAGCGAGTACGCGTCGACCACCCACTGCAGGCTCGAGAGGCTGGCGCCGAGGCTGGACTGGATGTCGGGAAGCGCGACGTTGACGACCGTGATGTCGAGCAGCAACATGAACGTCGCCACACACACAGCGAGCAAGGTCCACCACTTGCGAGCCATCCGAAGCCTCCTTTATCGCGCAGCGCCCATCGCCGCGTTCAACCTAACGACGAGTGGCTGGAGCCCAAATCGACAGACATCCGCCTGCGAGGTTAGCTATCGCGATTCGGTGGCTGCTCGGCTCGCAGCTAGTGCGCGAGCCAGCCGAATTTCTCGCGAATGCGGCTGTAGAAGGTGGCCCCGGGGACCTGTGCCAGGGTGCCGAGGCCACCGTGGAATGAGACCTCCATCTCGGCGCCGCTATCGAGCTCCGCGACGGGCTCGCCGTCCAGCATGACGTCCACGGGCTCGCGTCCCTCCTGGTTCACCACGCAGAGCACGTCGTCCGGCGCGACCACCAACGGACGGGCCGTCAGCGTGTGCGGAGCGATGAAGCTGACGACGTAGCCCTCCACCCCCCAAGCGAGGATCGGGCCCTGGTTTGCGAGGTTGTAGCCGGTCGACCCGACCGGGGTCGCGGCGACCAGCCCGTCGCACCGCACGTGCCCGACCTCCTGCCCGCCCAAGCGGTACGAGAGCTCCGCGACGCGCCCGTGAGGACGCCTGATGAAGGAGACGTCGTTCAGGGCGACCGGATGCGGATCGTCGACCTTCACCCGCAGCCCGGGGACGGTCAGCGTCTCGAACTCGCCCGAGAACGCCCGCTCGAGGCCGAGCTCGAGCTCGTCGCGCTCGACGGCGGCCAGAAAGCCGACGGTCCCGAAGTTCACCCCGAACACCGGGACACCCGTACCGGCGTAGGTCCGAAGCGCCTGCAGGATCGTTCCGTCTCCGCCCAGCACCAGGCAGAGGTCGGGCTTTTCCGGCAGGTCGGCGACCCGCTCGAGACCGGATGCGACGCCGCCGAGCTTGTTGTGCTCATCCGGCGGGGCGATCACCGTGCAGTTGCGCTTGGCGGCCGCGTCGATTGCCGCGCGCACCGCGGCGCTCGTCTGCTCGGGCCGCGTGTGGGTCAACAGGACGGCGGTCCCCACGGCGGTTCGCGTGGTCACGGCGTCCGCGCTCATGCCTCCACCTCCGCCACGGCCGCCTTCAGGTCCTGAATCCCGTCGCCGGCCGTCGCAATCCAGACGAAGGTCTCGCGATTTCCCTTCGGGCCGGGTAGACCGGACGGTGCGAAGCCCGTGACCGCGAGGCCTGCGTTCCTCACGGCGCCGGCAACGCTCAGCAGAGCCTCGCGGCGCTCCTCTTCCGACCGCACCACGCCGCCGCGGACACGCCCCCTGCCGAGCTCGAACTGCGGCTTGACCAGAGCCAGGATCTCGCCGCCCTCGGTGAGGCAGGATGCCGCCACCGGAATCACCTTCGCGAGTGAGATGAACGAGACGTCGATCGTCGCCAGATCGGGGCCGTATGGAAGCTCGCCGGGGTCCAGGTTGCGGGCGTTCACGCGTTCCATGATCTCGACGCGGGGATCGTTGCGGAGCGTCCAATCGAGCTGGCCGTAGCCCACGTCCACGGCAATCACTCGCTCAGCGCCCCGCTGCAGCAGGCAGTCCGTGAACCCACCGGTCGAGGCGCCGACGTCCAGGCACGACAGGCCGGCCACGTCGATTCGAAGCTCATCGAGTGCGTGCTCCAGCTTCAGCCCACCGCGGGAGACGTAGCGGCGGTCTTCATCGACGAGGAGCTCTGCGTCGGCCGACACGAGCTGCCCCGGCTTCGTGACCCGCGGACCGTCGCGGCCGATCCGGACCCTGCCGGCCCGCACCGACTCCGCCGCCCGCGTGCGCGAGCCGGCGAGTCCTCGTTCCGCGAGGAGCGTGTCGATCCGGCGCCGCTCCATGGCCGCCAACGGTACATGGCGGGCCACCGCGCCGCGGGAGGCGCATGTGCCTCAGAACGAGACGAGGCCGCCGTAAGCGGCCCCGCCGTCGTCCTGAACAAGAACAGGCACCACGCGGCTACCCCGCCGCTGATCCGGAAACCGATTGAGCCAGGTTTGCATGCGATCTGACCGCTTGCACGCGTCGTCCGAGTGTGTGGCACATATGGGCCTTCTCTGTAGAAGCGCCCTGCGTGACTGGGCATGGCTCCGGCTGAGCGCGGGAACTCAGCCCGGGGGCGACGTGATCCCTGGGTCGAAGACTGGCTCGAACTGCCGGACGATGGTTTCCGCGAACCGGGCCGCCCCTTGTACGGAGACGAACCCCCAAACGTGGGGATATTCGCTGAATGCGATCCCAATGCCTCGCCGTTTGCTCACGTCCATCTTCTTTTCAGGGACGAAGTAGGAGACACCGGGATGGCGCTGGGAAAGGCTCACCGGCTGAAAAAGCCAAGCGGCGCGGGTTCGACTCCCGCCGCCTCCATTCAAGATGGGGCAGCCGTTCCGCAGTCGCTTCTAATCGGCCTCCCGAGAAGTATCGGCCGAAGCTCGGCCACCCACAACGCAGGTTCCCGCGATTGGAGACTCCATGCGCCGATTCGCTTCTACAGAGAAGGACTAAGTGTGACTCCGCTCACAGACGATTCGCACATACGTTCGTAATCTGCCTTTTGCAATGAGGAGCTCCCGGACCACGATCCCCTTCGGCGCACACGCCGCCATCCAAACGGTGGCGGCACCAGCTGTCATGGCATCTCCATTCATCCTCGGCTTCGGCCAGGCGGCGGGCGTCATCGCATTCGTGCTCGGCGCGACCCTCCTTGGCCTCTCTCTGCAGGCCGTCAGCTCCGAGCGCAGCGTCCCGCTCTCCGCCTACGCGGGCTTCGACTACGTCATCGCGGGCTTCACGATCGTCGGCGGCCTCGTGGTCGGGCTCGCGACGAGCGAATGGAGCGCAGGAATCTTCTTGGTCGGCATCGGCGCGGCCCTAGTGGCGTTGACCGCCTCAACGCGGTTCAGCGTCCCGAGTGGCGCCTAAAGGTGTCGACACCCCTCACATAAGACACATATATATCTCTCCTCCCTGTACCCCTGAGACGGCCCGCTTCGGCGGGTCGTCTCTTTTGGGGGTTGTCAACCGCTTGGGCTGACCACGCTCTTTCTGGGTACTAGGCGGCTCATGGCTCAGCGAAGGGAGCTCGGAGAGGCGGACACGTTCAGCACGCCTGAACCGTGCGAGGCCGGTAGCTGCAAGGAACGAACGCAAGCGGCGATCTGGGACGGCGAGCGCTACCGCTATCTGTGTGAACAGCATCGTGGACCGTTCGCGGACGAACTGCGTGAGAAGGGGGACGGCCTGTCTTCCGCTGATCTCGTTTAGGTCGCCTCCTTTTCAGTGGAGCTCTTTCCTGACGCTGACCTAGCTTCAGGCCATCCGGATAGATCCCCCGTTGCCTCGGTAAATGCTGTTCACAACATCGCGAGCTGACGGATTGACCAACCCGGATCGGGTCCTTCGCCTGCCACGCTCCGCCGCTCCAAGTCGAGCAGGGCCTGCTTTCGCTGGAGTCCGCCGCCGTATCCGGTGAGTGAGCCGTCCGCGCCGATCACGCGGTGGCATGGGACGATGATCGCCACCGGATTGCGCCCATTGGCGGCTCCCACCACTCGGGCTCGCCGGTAGGGCTCGACGTCCGAGCGGTAAACGAACTCGTCGATCCGCCCCGCGAGCTCGCCGTAGCTCGTGGTCGTCCCGTACGGGATGTCGAGGAGCTTCTGCCATACCGCCTTCTGCAGCGCCGTGCCCTGGAGGTCGAGCTCCAAGTCGAAGCTCCTCAGTTCGCCGGCGAAGTAGGCCTCGAGTTGGTCGACCACCGATGGCATCTCGCGCTTCACCGCCTTCGCGGGCGGCCGCAGCCGGCCGGGAAAGCTCAGGTTCGTGAGCCCGTGCGGCCCGGCTACCAGGGTCAGTGGCCCGATCGGGCTCTCGTAGATCGTCCAGCGGGCCTGCCTCTCGTCGATGGTCACCTCGAAGTCGTCCTCTCTGGTCGTGAACCGTCGCAAATGGAACGGCCGGCAGCGGCGAAATGTGAGGTCGCCGCTAGGGTTCCCGCCTCGTGAGCGTCGTCCTCGAGGTCATCGGAGCACTCTTCCTGCTCTTCATCGTGACCGCCGCCTTCCAGGGGCTGTGGCAGGTGTGGATCCTCCTCGGCCTGGTCGCGCTCGCGACGGTAGTCGCCCTCGTGCGACGTTGACCTGACGGCGCTCGAATGGAGGACTCGCCGGAAGTAACCCGGTTAAGTCCCCACTCGATCAAGCGCCGGACCGCCCACGCAGTGAAAGCCTCCGTCCGCGTGGACGATCTCGCCGCTGATCGCGCGCGACAGGTCGGAGAGCAGGAAGATCGCCACATCGGCCACCGCTGTGGCGTCGCGCAAATCCCAGCCGAGTGGCGCGCCCTGGGACCACATCCGCGCGAGATCCTCGAAGCCGGGGATCCCGGACGCGGCCGGCGTCGAAACGGGGCCGGCAGAAATCAGATTGACCCGCACACCCTGTGTGCCGAGGTCGCGCGCCAGGTAGCGGCCCACCGACTCGAGGGCGGCCTTCGACACGCCCATCCAGTCGTAGGCCGGCCACGCGACCGAGGCGTCGAAGTCGAGCGCCACGATGCCGCCGCCGCGTCGCGCGGCCGAGCCGTTCGCGCCTGCGGTGTCCCGGCTGCCCATGAGCGGAGCGACCGCCGCCGCGAGCGCCTTGAGCGAGTAGGCGCTGGTCTCGAAGGCGGCCTTCGCGCTGTCGCGCGGCGCGGCAAGGAAGTTGCCGCCGAGCGCGTCGGGGGGCGCGTTGGCGATCGCGTGCACCGCGCCGTCGACCCGGCCCCACCGCCGGTCGATCTCCTCCGTGAGCGTTGCGAGGTCCTCGTCGCGGTTGATGTCCAGCTCGAGCACGTCCGGCGGCGGCTCCAGTTTCGATGCGGCGCGCTCGGTCATGCGCCGGATCCGGCCGAAGCTCGTCAGCAGGACCTCGGCGCCCTCGCGCTGCGCCCGCTCCGCGATCGAGTACGCGATCGAGTGACGGTTGACCACGCCCGTGACCAGAATTCGCTTGTCCTCGAGGATCACAGGAACGCCTCCCCGCCATAGAGCCTCAGGACGTCCTCCGCCCAAGCCCCCGCCCCGTCGGCCCCCGGGCGCGAAGCGGCCTCGGCGGCAGGTATAGGCTCCTCCTCGGGCAGGCCATCCGCCGAGCGGCACACCGTCTGGACGCGCGCGAGCGCCACGGTCCGTCCGCTCTGGTTGACGACCCGGAGCGCAAGGGTCACGAGTGAGTTCTCCTCGTCGAGCGGGCGAGTGGACTCCACGCGGCACTTCACGCGGATCGTGTCGCCGATCGCGACCGGCCGCTTGAACGTCGCCGACTCCAGGCCGCGGAGGGCGACCACCCGCTCCGGGTCGAGCGGCATGAGACCGACCGCGTAGGACAGAACGAGCATTCCGTGCGCGACTCGGCCGGAGAAGCGGCTGTGCGCCGCCCACTCAGCGTCGGAGTGCTGGGGGTGCCAATCGCCCGTGAGGGCCGAGAACGAGGTGAGATCACCTTCCGTGATGGTCCTCCCGCGAGTCGTGAACTCGGCACCATCTGGGAGCTCGCCGAGCCGTCCGTCGAGGAGCGCGGTCGCGTTCATGTCTTCCCTCCCTCCAGGTTGGTGATCGGGATCCGGTAGCCGTCGCGAAGCAGCGCGGCGAACGCGCGCGCCGCTCGCGCGTGGCCACGAGGCGACGGGTGCAGGCCGTCGGTCGCAAAGTTGCCCCGATCGCGGAGCCCAGGGTGGTCGGCCACGTCAAGGCAGGGCACTCCGTGCTCCTGAGCGACGCGACGCGTGACGTCGTTGAAACTCCGCATCCCGTCCTCCACTCGGGCGCGGGTTCGCGGGCCGAGCGGGACGAAGTCCCACCGGGAAGGCGAGGTCGCGGTGACCAGGATCACTCCCGGACCGGCCTCCCGCAGTCGCCGGAAGATCCTCCGCAGTCGCCGGGCGTACGCCGCCTCGTCGGGCCTCGTGGAGCGCAGCACGTCGTTCGCCCCGCAGATCACCGTGACGAGATCGGGCTCGAGCTGAATGGCCTGATCCGCCTGGCCGAGCACGTCCGCGCTGGTGGCTCCGTCCTCGGCCAGGTTTCGGTAGACGAACGCCGAGTCGCGGCGGCGAAGTGCGGACGCGATGCGATCCGCCCAGCCCAGGCCCTCGGGCGAGCCGGTGCCGGCGGTGAAGCTGTCACCGAGGGCCACGAAGCATGAGATGCCCGGCGGAGGCTCGTATCGGCCGTGTTCCTGGAGTGCGCGCGCGATCGTCACCAGCGGGTCCTCCGTCATCGCCGCTCCAGGGACTCGAACGCCCACGCCAGGCGTTGACGGGTCTGCCGTGGCTCGATCACCTCGTCCACGAAGCCGGATGCCGCGGCTCGCTCGGCGCCGAGGTGCTCGTCGGCGTAGTCCGTCGCAAGCTCGGCGAGCGCGGAGTCGCGGCGCTCCGCTGCGGCGAGCTCCCGCCGATTGACGATGCCCACTGCCTGGCGTGCGGCCATGATCCCGATCTCCGCCTGTGGCCAGGCGAAGACGAGATCGGCGCCGAGGTCTCGAGAGTTCATCGTGATCACGGCGCCCCCGTAGGCCTTGCGGATGATCACGGTGACCTTCGGCACCCGGGCGGAGGCGAACGCGCGCAGGAGGGACGCGCCGTGGCGAATGACGCCGCCTCCCTCCTGGCGCGTACCCGGCATGAACCCAGGGGTGTCGACCAAGACCGCGAGGGGCAGCCCAAACCGATCGCACGCGTCCACGAAGATCGCGGCCTTCTCGGCCGCAACAGCATCGATCACGCCGCCCAGGCTTCGTGGCTGATTTGCCAGGATGCCCACGGGCCGGCCGTCGATCCGCGCGAGCGCCGTGACCATGTTCCTCGCCCAAGAGCCCGACAGCTCCAGAATTCGCCCGCCGTCCACGATCGAGCGGGCGACGTCCCGGACGTCGTAGACCTTGCGCGCCTCCGTCGGCACGGTCGCATCCGGCTCGGCCGAGGGCGCGGCCGCTGCCGGAGCGACCGGGGCCGCTCCATCGCCGAAGCGGTGCGGAAGCATGCCCAGGAGCTCGCGTGTCGCCGTCATCGCCCGCGGGAGGTCATCGGCGACGAGCTGGCAGACGCCGTTTCGGGAGTGCACGCGCGGGCCGCCGAGCTCCTCCATCGACACTCGCTCGCCGAGGGCCTCCTCGACTACCTGCGGGCCCGTCAGGAACATCCTCGCGTCACGGGTCATGACGACGAAGTCGGTCAACGCCGGCGAGTACGCGCCCCCGCCGGCCGAGACGCCGGTGACTATCGAGATCTGCGGTGAGCGCGCCGAGAGCTCCACGCTCGCCCGGAAGATGCGCCCGTATCCGGCGAGCGCGCCGTGCCCCTCCTGTAGGCGGGCGCCAGCGGACTCGATCAGGCCGACGACCGGCGCGCCGGCGCGGGCAGCCAGGTTCAGCACCCGCACGATCGAGTCCGCGTGCGCCACGCCGAGCGAGCCGCCCATAAAGCTCGGGTCCTGCGCGTAACAGAAGACGACACGCCCGCCGATGCGACCCGCGCCCGCCACCACTCCGTCGCCGGCGCGCGCCCGCGACCCGAGGTTCAGCGAGCGAACAGCGGTACGAAGCGGCTCGAACGATCCCGGATCGCACAGAAGCTCGAGCCGCTCGCGCCCCTCCAGCGCCGGTGCGACGGCCTCTTCTCGCAGCGCGAGAACGCTCATGCCGCCAGGCACAGCACCGCGTTGTGGCCGCCGAACCCGAACGAGTTGGAGATCCCCACGCGGCGCCCGTCGCCGTTCCCGTGGTGCTCGAGAGCCCGAGCCTCGCCCGGTACGTAGTCGAGATCCAGCTCCGGGTCGCGCTCCTCCCAGCCGACGGTGGGCGGCGCGAGGCCGCGGCGCAGCGCCTCGACCGTCGCGATCGCCTCGACGGCCCCCGCCGCGCCCAACAGGTGGCCGATCGCGGACTTCGTCGACGAGATCGGAACGCGGTGGGCCTCGTCGTCTCCGAGCGCCTGCTTCAGGGCCTCGGTCTCGCTGCGATCGTTGAGCGGCGTCGAGGTCCCGTGGGCGTTGACGTAGTCGACGTCCGCGGGCGCGACGGCGGCGTCTGCGAGCGCGAGCTCGATCGCCCGGGCGGCGTCGCGTCCCGAGGGCTCAGGCGCAGTGAGGTGGTGCGCATCGGAGCTCGCGGCATAGCCGAGGATCTCGCCGACCGGCTCCGCCTTCCGGCGCTTGGCCTTCTCGGCGTCCTCCAGAACCAGGACGCCCGCGCCCTCGCCCATCACGAAGCCGTCTCGCCGCGCGTCGAAGGGCCGCGAGACCCCGGTCGGCGAGGTCGCGCCCATGGCGGCGAAGGCGGCCACCGCCACCCCCGCGATCGCGGACTCGGCGCCGCCGGCGACCACCGCGTCGGCCTCGCCCGCCTCGATCATGCGGATCGCGGCGCCGATCGCGTGGGCGCCCGCCGCGCACGCTGACATCACCCCGAACGAGGAGCCGTGGAGCCCGTGGCGCATCGCCACCGCCGCCGCCGCGGCATTCCCCATCAGAAGCGGCACGGCCAGGGGTGAAACCGCCCTCGGTCCGCGGTCGCGCAACACGTCCTGCTGTCGCTCGAGCGACCCGAGGCCGCCGATACCGGTCCCGACGACGCAACCGATGCGCTCGGGCTCGTACGGCAGCCCGTCGGGCCAGGCACCCGACAGCGCCTCATCGGCCGCAACCATCGCGAAATGCGTGAAGCGGTCAGTTCGCCTCGCCTCCTTGCGGCTGAGGTGGTCGGTGGCCTGGAAGTCGGCGCAACGCGCGAGGCCATCGTCGACGGCGCACTCGCCCTCGCTCCAGCGGCCGAAGAGCGCGTCAACGCCTACGCCGAGCGGCGTGACCGCGCCCATCCCCGTGATGACGACGCCGGCGGTCATTGCGACCGGGCCACCACCAGGTCGATCACCTCGCCGACCGTCCGCAGGTCCTTGACGTCCTCGCCCTGAAGCTCGACGCCGAACTCGTCTTCGACGATCTGCGCGAGCTCGACCAGGTCCAGCGAATCGACGTCGAGCTCCTCGAAGGTCGAGCCGCGGGCGACCTCGCCCTCCGCGCCGAGCTCCTTCAGGCCATCGATGATGACCTGCTCGACGCTCTCCGTTGTTGCTTTTACAGGCATTTCTGGGTGCTCCTTTCGTTGCTTGTTCAGGCGCTGAGGCCCCCGTCGACGGTCACGGTCGTCCCGGTGACGTAGGAGGCATCGTCGGAGGCGAGAAATCGAACGCAGGAGGCGATCTCCTCGGGCGTCCCGGCCCGCCGGGCCGGAATCGACTCCACGAAGCCGTTACCGACGCCGTCTGTGAGATGCGTCTCGACGAAGCCCGGCGCGACGGCGTTCACGGTCACCCCGCGTCGCGCCACCTCCACCGCCACCGTCTTGGTGAAGCCGATGAGCCCCGCCTTCGACGCCGCGTAATTGGCCTGGCCGGCGTTGGCACGCGGGCCGACGACAGAGGCGATGTTGACGACCCGGCCGAAGCGCGCCCTGATCATCGGCTTGAGCGCCCGGCGCGTCGCTCTGAAGGCGGCGGAGAGGTTGGTCTCCAAGACGCGCTCCCACTCGTCATCGCCGAGCTGGGGCGCGAGCCCGTCCGCCCGCACCCCGGCGTTGTTCACGAGGACGAGAACCAGACCAAGCCGCTCCTCCACAACGCTGAAGAGGGCGCTCACGGCCGCCGGATCGCGCACGTCGGCCTGGATGGCCTCGGCGCGCCCACCGGAGTCGCGGATCGTCCTGGCCACCGCCTCGGCCCCATCGGCGTCGCTGCGGTAGTTGATCGCCACGGGCCAGCCATCGGCCGCCAGGGCAGCTGCGGTCGCGGCGCCGATGCCCCGCGCCCCGCCGGTCACCAGCACGCATCCGTCACGCATCGGGTCCACCCCACTCGACCACGGTCGCGCCCCAGGCAAGGCCTGCACCGAACGCCGCGAGCAGGACCACGGATCCCGGATGGAGGCGGCCCTCCTCCTCGGCGAGCGTCAGCGCCATCGGCAGTGTCGCCGCGGACGTGTTTCCGTAACCGGCGAGGTAGTCCGCCGTCCTCTCCGGTGGTAGCGAGAGCACCTCCCCCACCGCGCGAATGATCCGGCTGTTCGCCTGGTGGTAGACGAACAGGTCGACGTCGTCCAGCTCGCGGCCGGCCAGGGCAAGCGCCTCGAGGGTGGCGCGCGACATCCGCGCCACCGCGTGCTTGAAGGTGTCGTGGCCGTTCATGCGAATCACCCGATCCGCATGGCTCGCGGTGATCAGCGCCGAGTGGGCACCATCGGCTCCCAGAACGACGGGTCCGATCCTCCCCGCCGCCCCCGCGGGCCTCACGAGCGCCGCGCCGGCCCCGTCGGCCAGCAGGGCTGCCGTCGCGCGGTCGGTGGGATCGGTAATCCGGCTCAGCAGGTCCGCACCGATCACCAGCACGTTGTCCGCGCGCCGAGACTCGACCTGAGCAGTCGCCAGCGAGAGCGCGGAGAGAAAGCCGGTACACGCGGCACCGACGTCGACCGCTCCGGCAGCTCGGGCGCCGAGCTCCTCGGCGACGAGCGGGGCGGCGTTCGGCGTCAAATCGTCGGCCGCCATCGTCGCAACGAGGATCAGATCGACCTCGGTGGCCGCGACCCCCGCCCGCTCCAAGGCGATTTGCCCGGCCTCGGCCGCGAACGCGCTCAGGCGCTCCTCTGGCCAGGCGATCCGCCGCCGCTCGACGCCAGTCCGCTTGGTGATCCAGCTCGGGTCGACGCCGATGCGTTCCGCGATCGGGGCGTTCTCGATCACGCGGTCGGGCACGCACATCGCGACGGACGCGATGGCCGCATCCCGGACGGTTCGCGCGTCGTCGGAGACGGCATCGAGGGATGCGCTCGCGAGCTCAGGCATGGGCAACCTCCCGGTGGCCCAGCACGGTGGCCTCGACGTCGGGCAGCGTCCGGCGCGCCAGTCCCTTCAGCACCTTGCCCGGGCCGACCTCGACGAACCGCTCGGCGCCACAGTCCCGCAGCGCAAACAGGGTCTCCCGCCACCGCACCGGCCGTACCAGCGCCTGGGCCAGCTCGGAGCGGACGTCATCGAAAGGCCTCGCGGTCACGCTGGAGAAGACCGGGGTCCTGGGAGCCCGGACGTCGATCCTGGCCAGGGCCGCGCGGAATTTGGGGACGGCATCGGCCATCGCTTCGGTGTGAAACGCGCCACTCACCGCCAGGGGCATCGCCTTCAGTCGCTCGGCCTTGGCGTCCCGCGCCGCCGCATCGAGATCGTCGCGGGGGCCGGAGAGGATCAGCTGTCCCGGAGCGTTGTCGTTTGCGACGGTCAGCCAGTGTGCCGCGGCGATGCGCCGAGTCGTCGCCTCGTCGCCCAGCAGCGCGACCATCCCGCCCGGAGGCCGCGAATCGGCGATCTCCTGCATCAACTGGCCACGCCGGGCCGCGAGCCACAGGCCGTCCTGGATCGAGATGCTGCCGCCGGCCACCAGCGCGCCGATCTCGCCGAGCGAATGACCCGCTATGAAGTCGGCACGCGGCGATCCGCCGCGGACCCACAGCGCCATGCTCGCGCAGTACAGGGCCGGCTGCGCGAAGCGCGTCCCATCGCCGACGCGCTGGAACGGGTCCTCGCCGACCTCGTGGACAGCGCGCTCGATCAGCTCAGGGACAGACTCGCCGACGAGGTCCCGCATGTCGGCGGTCTGGCTGCCTTGACCTGGAAAGAGGAGCGCGGTCGGCATAGACCCGCATCAGTACCCGCGCGACGGCCCAAGGTGAAGGGCTATCGGCGCTTGACCCCCCATACCGGGGGGACGAGACCACGCGCCGGGGGGTAATAACTTGCGGTCGCTTCGCGACCCTGACATGCCGGTGCGGCGACGAAGTCGCCGCCCGCCCTACCCGATGAGGCCCAAGCGCTGGGCGCGCTTCACCGCCTCGGCGCGGTTGCGAACGCCGAGCTTTCGGTAGACGCCGCTCGTGTACTCCTTGACCGTGTGCGGGGAGAGGAAGAGCTCGTCGGCGATCTCACGGTTGGTGGACCCGGAGGCGATCAGACTGACGACCTCGCGCTCGCGCTCCGACAGCGCCGTCCTCGCCGGCTCCGGTTCCGGCTCGAACACGTCCATGCCGAGTCCGACCATGCGGATCGCCCGCAGGACGTCCGGCGCGCCCCAGCCCTTGGAGACGAATCCCGACGCTCCGGCCGCGCGCGCGGCCGCCGGCGAGATCCGGCCGGCCCCCGAGATCAGGAGGATCTTGGTCACGGGAGAGACCGCACGCAGCTCGTCGCAGATCTCCGCGCCGGACTGGTGCCCGAGGAAGAGATCCACGAGCGCCACCTGCGGCTTGGTCTCGCGAGCTAGCTGGAGTGCCTCCTCCGCGTCGCGCGCGGCAAGGCAGCGCTCGACCCACGGTTGGCGCTCGAGCAGCAGCCGGAAGCCCCATTGGACGACGTCGTGGTCGTCCACCACGAGGACCCGGATCTGGCGTCCGTCGTTGGAGTCCATCTCAGTCATCGCCCAACGGGACGAGGAGGCGAACGTGCCAGCGATCCGGCGGCAGGGGCCCGAACTCGACGATGCCGCTGTGCTCGAGCGCCTCCAGCGAGGCCATGCGCAACCCAAGGCCCGCTCCCATGCCCGGCGGCCCCGCCCCGTCGTTCACGACTTCCAGGGAGAACGTGTCGTCGCTGCAATCGACGCTGATCGTGACGCTGCCCGCCTTCGCGTGCTTGTCGGCATTTCGGAGCGCCTCCAGCAGAACCGATTGCGCCAACGGCTCGACGTGCTCCGGGACCTCCACCCCGTTCTCCCAATTGACGGTGAGGCCGTCCTGATAGGCGGTGACGCGGTCGACGATCTGCCGCACGCTCGCCCGCCCGCGCTTGGCCGGTGGTGCGAGGGAGCTGCCCAGGGCCGTGCGCAGCTCGTGGAGCACTTCGCGCAGCTCGTCGTGGCACATCGCGCGCTGCTCGGCGGACAGCTCCTCCTCGGAGCCGAGTGCCAGGAGCAGCCCGAACAGCCTCTGGATCACCCGCTCGTGGATCTGCTGGATGAGCGAGATCCGCTCCGAGAGCCGGCGCGCCGCCTCCCGCTGGTTCGTCGCGCGCTCCACGCTGGCGGCGAGGGCCGCAAGCTTGCCGAGCGTCCACATCGCGCCCCGCTCCTCCTCGGTCAGCTCGAACCGCCCGCCTCCGCGGTCGGCGAAGATCACGCCGAACCACCGCTCACTGGCCGACACCGGGGTGCAGGTGAGCGTCGTGATGCCCGCAAAGCGCCCGTATCGGGCCGGAACCTCCTGCTCGAGGGCCTCGGATGCCTCCACGACGCTGTCGGAGGCGAGCGCCCGCTGAGCGATCGGCGTTTCCTCGAGCGTGCCTTCCACGCCCTCGAGCAGCTCGGGATCGACACCGGCGCAGCCAACCGCCCGCACGGTGCGAAGCGTTCGGTCGTAGAGAAAGAGCCCGACCCGCTCCATGGTGGTCAGGCGGCAGAGTCCCTCGCACACGCGGTCGTAGAAGTCGTCGGTCTCGGCCGCGGCGTCGATCTCGGCGAGCAGCTCGACGAGGACGTCGACGGTCTCGGCGCTTGGGGCTGGCGAGAGGGCCTCTATGTCCTGATCTAACCACCGCATCGCGCCCAGTTACCGTCGCGACCCCCCGTTTGGGGGGTTAAGGGCCCCTCCGTGGGCCTCATACCAGCGTCCGGCTGGCGCCGCTTTGCAACTACTGGCTGATGGTGAACTGCTGGTTCGCCCCGGACGTGCAAGTGACCGGGCCGCCTGCCAGGTCCTGAGCCAGCACCACGACCGAGACGCCGCAGATGTTGGCCGCCGCGTTGATCGGAATCGCGATCGCCACGTGGTTGTTGTTGAGGACGTTGTGGACGTCCACGTTCACCAGACCCTGCTGCTGTGCTGACGCCGCGGGAGCGGCTGCCAGTCCAACGGCGAGCATGGCGGTCGTCACCAACGCGCAGATGCGCACCTTGGTGCTCCGGATTACTGCCTCCATGGCCTCCTCCTTGACGAGTGCTCCGTACCCTTGGCCACCGCGTTTGGCTGGACATTCCGGCCTTCGCGGGGCACCTCCTACTGCCGATGCCGTTGCCCACAGCGGGCGGAGCGCAACCCGCGGACCGGCGATTTCATCGGATGGGCCAATGGCTGGAGGGCCAATGGGCCGCTTCGGGAAACGACGGGTGATGTGTCATCGATCGGACGCGGAGTTAGCTAGTCTCGCGGCGTGCCCCGATCACGCACCGATGGGCTTCGGCGCGGCATCGAGCGGGCCATGCCAGATAGGCCCTTCACCATCGAGCTCTGGGACGATACGCGCGTCCCATCGACCCGTCATGGGCCGACGCTGGCCGTCCACTCGCCGCGGGCCATCGGACACCTGATCCGTGCACCCGGTGAGCTCGGCCTGGGACGCGCGTACGTATGCGGGGAGCTCGATGTCGACGACCTCGACGGGATCGTCGCGCTGCTTGGGCGCTGGCATCCGCCGAGGCTCGGGATGCTGAGCCGGCTTCGCCTCGTGGCATCCGCGCTGCGCGTCGCCGGGCTTCGGCAGCTGCCGTCGCCCCCCGCGGCCGAGCTGCGGCCATCGCGCCGGCGCCACACCAAGCGGCGCGACGCTACCGCGGTGCGCCACCACTACGACGTCTCCAACGAGTTCTTCGGACTCTTCCTCGACGAGTCGATGACCTACAGCTGTGCACTGTGGGAGGAGGGCGCGGAGACGCTCGAGGGCGCCCAGCGGGCGAAGCTCGAGCTGATCTGCCGAAAGCTCGAGCTCCGGCCGGGCATGCGAATGCTCGACATCGGCTGCGGCTGGGGAAGTCTCGCCATTCACGCAGCGCGGGAGCACGGCGCATCCGTCTGGGGAATCACGCTGTCGGAGCCTCAGGCCGAGCTCGCGCGGCGGCGCGCCGAGGAGGCCGGTGTGAGCGGCCTGGTCGAGATCCGGGTGATGGACTACCGCGACCTCCGCGAGGAGCGCTTCGACGCCGTCGCGAGCATCGGCATGGTGGAGCATGTGGGCGCCGCGCAGATCGACGAGTACGCGGCTCGCATCGCTCAGGTCTTGGAGCCCGGTGGGCGGGTGCTCAATCACGGGATCACCCGGATCCCGTTCGAGGCCGACGGCGCCCACATCGGCGGCGACTTCTCGGATCGCTACGTGTTCCCGGACGGCGAGCTCCTGAACGTGTGGCGGATGGTCCAGGCGTTCGAGCGCGCGGGCTTCGAGCCCCTGAACGTGGAGAACCTCCACACCGATTACGCAGAGACGCTTCGCCACTGGACGGTTCGGTTCGAGAGCCACATCTCCGAGGCCGAGGAGCTGGCGGGCACCGAGCGGGTGCGCGTGTGGCGCCTCTACCTGCGCGCGGCGCGAAAC
>JBJMKM010000065.1:0-22067 GCA_045805825.1 Solirubrobacterales bacterium | reverse complement strand
TGGCAGGTCCGCAACGCGTTCCGGGGCCCGGCGTTCACGAGCGAGGGAAGCGCCCGCACGGCAACGCCCGCCGCGTTCTCCTGCTGCAGACGACGCTTCGGTTGATCGCCGACGAGGGCATCGATTCCGTCTCCCATCGCTCCGTGGCCGAGGCGGCACGCGTTCCGCTGGGATCGACCACGTACTGGTTCAGCTCACGCCAGGACATGCTGCGCCAGGCACTGGAGCACTTCGCCCGGCTGGAGATCGAGACGTTGCGCGAGCAGCTCGCGGCCGTTCTCGGGCGACGCCTCTCGCGCAAGCGACTGGTGGATGAGTTCACGGACCTCCTCCTCCCCCAACTGGGCGACGGGCGCTGGCGAACCGTCGCGCAATACGCCTTCCTCCAGGAGGCAGCGCGCCAGCCCGAGCTGGAGGCAGTCTGTCGCGAGTGGACCGATGCCTGGCACGACGCCCTGGCCGAGGTCTTTGGCTCGCTCGGGGTTCCCAACCCCCAGCTCGAGGCACGGATGTTCCTCGCGATGCTCGACGGGCTGCTCCTTGAGCAGCTGGCTGCGCCCGATGACGATCCCGAGGGAAACGTGATCCGGCCTGCGCTCAAGGCGTGGTTTGACCGGCTCCCGGAGGGCGGGCGGTGATTCCGGGCCGGGTGGCCATCGCGCTGGCCGCATGCGCCGCATCGGTGACCATTGCGGCCTGCGGCAGCAGCGGCATCGAGAACACTAGCCAGACCGCCACCCACCCAGTCGCCGAGGCAAAGGGGAAGCCCGGCGGCGAGCTCACGATCTCCAACTGGCCGCTCTACATCGACAAGAAGACGATCCCAGAGTTCGAGCAGGCGACCGCCATCAACGTCGACTACATCGAGGACATCAACAGCTACGACGAGTTCTTCGGCAAGATGCAGCCGACCCTCGCCCGGGGCGGGTCCGGCGGGCGCTCGCTCATGGTCGCCACCGACTGGCTCGCGAAGAAGATGTACGACCTGGGCTACGTCCAGAGGCTCGACAAGCAGGCGCTGGCGCCGGCCTTCAAGCACCTGAACCCGGACATCAAGGCGCCCAGCACCGATCCGCACTGGGACTTCTCGATTCCGTGGCAGGGCGGGATGACGGGGCTGATCGTGAACGCGAAGCTCGCTCCCGACGTCCGCTCGGTCAACGACCTCTTCGATCCCAAGTACAAGGGCAAGGTCGAGATGGTCACCGAGATGCGGGAGGTGGTCCCGCTGATCATGAAGGGAGACGGCATCGATCCCGACACCGCGACCGATCAGGACTGGCTCGACGCGATCGACAAGCTGAAGCGAGCGGCGGACTCGGGGCAGATCCGCCGATTCACAGGCAACGACTACGCGAGGGACCTGGTCTCCGGCGATGCGGTTGCCGTGATCGGCTGGGCCGCCGACGCGATTCAGCTCCAGGCGGACAACCCGGATCTTGTGTGGCGGATGCCCACGCAGGGCTGCATGCAGTGGTGGGACGACTGGGTCATCCCGGTGGGGGCGCCGAATCCGACGGCGGCCTACTCCTTCATCAACTACACGTACGAGCCCAAGCACCAGGCCCAGATCGACGCCTGGACGAGCTCGGTCACCCCGGTCAGGGGCGTCAAAGAGATCTTCGAGAAGACCGCTCCACAGGCGGCGAAGAACCCGCTGATCTTCCCGTCAGCCCACTACACGCGAAAGTGCTCGACGCCGATCTCGCCGCCCGGCAATGCCGCGGACCAAAAGCAGGTGGAGCAGGCGTGGGCGAGCCTCACCTCCGGCTGACGGCGACCGCGGCAGCGAGGGCAGCGGCCAAGCGTCATCGACGGGGTTAGGGGCCCGATAGCGCCCCTAACCCCGCCAAAGCTGGGGCCGAGGCTCTCGCCTAAGCGGCCCGCGCCGACAGCGACCGCACCGCCTCGTAGGCGATCTCGTAGTCGTAGCCGCGTCGAGCGAGGTACTCGAGGGCTCGCTGCCGGTCCGCGTTGCCGTCGAGCGGCCGGCCGCGCCGGATCAGAATTCCCCGCGCTCGGTCCAGCTGATCGTCGTAGGAGTCCGCCGCAAGCACCGCGTCGATGGTCGAGCGCTCGACGCCGCGCTCGAGGAGGGCCTCGCGGATCCGCTCCGCGCCCCATCCCGACAGCTCCCGCTTGTCCTCCGCGAACAGGCGGGCGAACCGCTCGTCGTCCAGGGCGCCCGCCTCGAACAGGCGCCGCAGCGCCGACTCGATCTCCTCGAGGTCGAAGTCGCGGCGCTTCAGCCACAGCGCAAGCTCGTGCGCCGTTCGCTCCTTTCGGTTGAGCGCGGCGAGCGCAGCCTCGAAAGCGTCCCGCTTCGGCATCGGCGTGCCGTCGCGGCTACGCGGCCTTTCGCTCCGCCTCGGGCTCGGCCGCGGTGTCGGCGATCGGCGTCGCCTCTGCTTCTGCTGACTTCGCCGCCGGCTTGGCCGCGGTGGTTGGACGCTCGATATCGAGGATCTCGAACAGCCGCGACTCGATCTCGCTTGCGGTCTCCGGGTTCTCGGCCAGGAACTGCTTTGTGTTGTTGCGCCCCTGGCCCAGCCGCAGCTCTCCATAGGAGAAGAACGAGCCGGACTTCTGCACGAGGTCGTGTTCGAGCGCCAGGTCGAGCAGGCAACCCTCGTTCGAGATCCCCACGCCGTACTCGATGTCGAATTCGGCTTGCTTGAACGGTGAGGCGACCTTGTTCTTCACGACCTTCACGCGCACCCGGTTGCCGACCGCCTCGGTGCCCTCCTTGAGGGTCTCGATACGGCGGATGTCGAGGCGCTGCGAGGAATAGAACTTCAGCGCGCGACCCCCGGGCTGGGTCTCAGGCGAGCCGAAGCTCACCCCGATCTTCTCGCGAATCTGGTTGGTGAACACGCAGAGCGTGTTGGCGCGGCTGAGGTTGCCGGTCAGCTTGCGGAGCGCCTGTGACATGAGCCGCGCCTGCAGGCCCACCTGGGTGTCCCCCATCTGCCCCTCTAGCTCCACCCGCGGCGTCAGCGCCGCAACCGAGTCCACCGCGACCAGGTCCACTGCGCCGGAGCGCACCAGGACGTCCACGATCTCGAGGGCCTGCTCGCCGTAGTCCGGCTGCGAGACCAGAAGCTCGTCGACGTCGACGCCGATCCGCTTGGCGTAGATCGGATCGATCGCGTGCTCTGTGTCCACGAACGCGCAGATCCCGCCACGCGCCTGCGCCTCGGCGATGATGTGGTAGACGAGCGTCGTCTTCCCCGAGGATTCGGGACCGAAGATCTCGATGATCCGTCCGCGCGGCACCCCGCCGACGCCGAGCGCGAGGTCCAGGGAGAGCGCTCCCGTGGGAATGGCCTCGATCTCGATCGCGTCCTGGTCGCCCAGGCGCATGAGCGACCCCTGGCCGAACTGGCGCTCGATCTGGGTCTTGGCTGCCTGGAGCGCCGCGTCCTTGGCCTTGGCCTCCTTGTCGGCCGCCTTCAGATTTGCCTTCTTTTCCTGTGCCATCTCTTGTTCACCTTTCTTCTGCGAGCGTCAGATTCAACTCGGCCAGTCGGACGTATTCGGCTCCCGACGGGCGCAAAAACGAGCGATAAAGCGCCAATCGGGGCGCACGGAACGGCTCCGCGAGCTCGGCGGGGAGCGGGCCGGGCGAAGACTCCACCCGCATGGGCTTCCCGCGCCCGCCCCGCGCCCGCGACCCCCGCTCCGAGCGCACCCGGGCGATGGTCACGTGGGTCCAGAACTCCCGCTTCTCGGGCTTGTAGAAGCGGGCCTTCTCGAGCCGATCAGACAACTCGGCCTGAAGCTCCGAGGCCGCGAGGCTGTCCCCCTCCACCGCGAAGAGCCGCGGGCGCCGTGGCGGCACCGCCTTCGGATCCGGCTGGAGCCGGATCTCGACGGACTGCGGCTCGACCTCCGTGACCACAGACGCGATGCTCTCGATTGCTCGTTCCGGGTGGTAGTTGAGGAAGCAGAGCGTCACGTGCAGGGCCTCCGGACGCACCGGACGCAGCGCCGGATCGGTCAAGGCGTGCGCCTGCCAGGCCTCGAGCCCATCGCGAACCCGGTCGGGCAGGTCGAGCGCCACGAACAGGCGCGCCGGCGGACTCTTCAACCGCTCCTTGGCCATGCCGAGCGGACGTTACGTCCCAGGGAAGCGCGCGATAGCGTCCATTCGTAAATAGATTGACTCGGATGGGCGACGAAATTCCGCAGGTCGAGGGGGTCGAGCACCGCTCCGTCCATGTGAATGGGACATGGATCCACGTCGCGGAGGCCGGCCCGCCAGATGCGCCGGCCGTGCTCCTGCTCCACGGTTGGCCACAGCACTGGTACATGTGGCGGCGGGTGATGGCCGGCCTCGGGGACGAGTACCGGCTGCTGGCGCCCGACCTGCGCGGCTTCGGCTGGAGCGAGGCTCCGGGCCACGGCTATGACGCCGAGACGTTCGCGGCCGATCAGGTCGCGCTCCTCGACGCGCTCGAGCTGGAGCGGGCGCACGTGGTCGGGCACGACTGGGGCGGCTGGACGGCGATGCTGCTCGGGATCCTCCATGCGGACCGCGTGGGCCGGATGGTGGTCTGCAACGCGCCCCATCCCTGGTCGCGCCTGGAGCCGCGAGTCGTGGCCGAGCTGTGGCGCAGCTGGTACACGTGGCTGATCGCGACGCCGGTGATCGGCCGGCGCGTTCTCGAGTCCGCATGGATCGCCCGCCAGTACATGCGTATCAACGCCGGCTTGCCCTTCGACGAAGAGGAGACCGAGATCTACGGGCGGAGCTTTCGCGAACCCGCCAGGGCGCAGGCCGTGGTCGAGCTCTACCGCTACTACCAGCGCATCGTGCTGGAGACGGTGCGCGGCAGGTGGCAAAGCCACCGGCTCTCCGCCCCCACGCTCCTGCTCTTCGGGGAGCGCGACGCCTCAATCAGCACGAAGCTCCTGCCCGGCTACGAGTCCCATGCGGACGAGATGCGTCTCGAGCTCATCCCCGACGCCGGCCACTTCATCGTCGACGAGAAGCCGGAGCTGGTGATCGGGCGAGCACGAGCCTGGTTCTCGGCGTAGGCGCTGACGTCACAACGGAAAGTCCTCACCGCGGAGCAGCCGGCGAAGCAGATGCATGGCCACGGTGGTCGACCGGTCCCGGATCTCGGCGCGATCCCCCGGGAGGGTCGGATCTCGCGCGAGAATTTCGCCGCCGGCGAGCTTGACGCAGATGCAGACGTATCCGACGGGCTTGTCCTGGGTCCCTCCGCCGGGCCCGGCAATCCCCGTTATACCCACACCGATGTCCGCGTGGAAGCGGGCGAGCGCCCCGTCCGCCATCGCCTCGGCCACCTCGGGCGAGACGGCGCCGTGGCGCTCGATCAGCTCGGCGGGAACGTCGAGAAGATCCCGCTTGGCGTCGTTCGAGTACGCGACCACGCCGCCCGCCACGTAGGCCGAGGAGCCGGGGATCTCGGTCAAGCGAGCGGCCATGAGCCCCGCCGTCTCGGACTCGGCGAGGCCGATGCGCCGGTCGGCGAGCAGAGTCGCCACCTGCTGGTCGATCGTCGAACCGTCCCGGCTGAACACATAGCGCTCGAAACGCTCGGCCAACTCATCCAGCAACTGCTTCGCCACTTCCCGCCCGCCCTCCCGGTAGCGGACGTCGATCTCGAGCTCCGCGCGACGCAGGCAGGTGGTGATCTCAAGCGGCGCGATGTCGACGTCGCGCTCAATCTCGCGAAGGCTCTTGGCCAGCTCCGACTCGGGGATCCCGAAGATCCGCAACGTATCCGTGTGGATCGGCGTCACTTCCGCGAACGCCTGGCGTGACGCATCCGTGGCGAGTGCCTGCGGCCACATCGACTGGAGCTCGCGCGGCGGGCCCGGAAGGACGATGACTGTGGGACCGTCGGTCGGCACCACGAGCCCGGGAGCTGTCCCAGCGGGATCGATTGGAGTCGCACCCTCCGGGATGAGCGCCTGCTTTCGATTTGCCTCGCGAAGCGCCTCGGCGTCGAAGCGAAACCGGCGCGCGAACCCCGCCAGGATCTCCGCGATCCGCTGCTCCATCGCCTCATCGAGGACGAGATCGCGCTCCGCGAATTCCGCCACCACCTCGGCCGTCAGGTCGTCCGCGGTGGGCCCGAGTCCGCCGCTCGTGACGATGAGCGCCACGCCGAGGTCCGCCAAGAACCGCAGCGCCGCCTTGAGATCGGGCGCGCGATCGCCCACACACACGATGTGCGAGACCTCAACGCCGAGCTCGCCGAGCCGCTCGGCGATCCACGGCCCGTTCCGGTCGGTGATCCGCCCGGTGAGCACCTCGGTGCCGGTGACGACGACCCCGGCGCGAACCCGCCCCTCGGTCACGGGCATTTCTGCCCCTTGAACGGGATCTCGTGGATGCCGCCCGCGTCGATGTCATAGCTGGCGGGTCGCCTCGATTCCACACGTTGCGGCTTGCCGCCGAGGACCACCGTCGCCTTGCCTCCCGAGATCAGATCCAGCCGGTAGTTCTCGGCCGCGGGCTCGAAGGGGCCCTCCTTTGAGCCCGAGACGAGCGTCTGGGAATCGATGAGTGGGCGCCCGTGGCCGGGCAACAGGCAAACGACCATCTCGTCGTGGGTGATCAGGGCGAGCGAAACCGGCTTGCCTGGGGCTCCGCCCTCGCGATGCTGCCGATGCTTGTGGCCGGCGGAGCCGTGGTGATGTCGCTTCGCGTGCTTACCCTTGCCCGGCTGCGCGCCCGCGCCTCCGAACCAGTCCAACGGGTCGACGCGAACCACGGCGACCACGGCAGCGATCGAGAGGATCAGAACTCCGGCGATGGCGAGAAGCTGGCCCCAGGAGCGGCGTTGCGCCGGGGCCGGGCGCCGGCGCCGCTCCAAGAGCGGCTCCGAGAACAGATACGGCTGCTCGGAGGCCGGCGAGCGCTCGATCCCTCGCCGGTACTCGTCCACGAGAGCATCGGCGTCGAGCCCGAGGTAAGCCGCATAGGTCCGCAGGAACCCCTTGACGTAGGTCGGGCCCGGCAGGACGTCCCACTCCTCGTTCTCGAGCGCCTGCAAGTACTTCGTCCGGATCTTGGTCTCGCGCTCGACTACATAGATGTCCTTGTCCAGGCGCGAACGGGTGCTTCGCAGCACCTCGCCGATCTGGAGCCCGCCTTCGTTACGCACGGCCATCGCGGGCACATTCTGGCCGCCGGTGCGAACGGCCGTCCCGCAAGGTCAGTCGAGCGGGGCGCTCACCGACTCCTCAGCCGGCTCCTCGGCAACGGGCTCGCCCTCGTCCTCCCGACCGCCGGCGCCGTGCCGTGCGAGCATGCGAGGGAGCTCGCCCTCGGTCACCAGCACCTGCCTCGGCTTGGATCCCTCGTATCCCGAGATGATGCCGCGCCGCTCGAGCATGTCGACCAACCGCCCCGCCCGGGTGTACCCCACGCGAAGGCGGCGCTGGAGCATCGATACCGAGGCGGTCTGGCTCTGGACGACGATGCGCGCGGCCTCCTCCAGGAGATCGTCGCTGTCCGGCGAGAGATCGTCATCGCGATCGTCCCCCGGCTCCTCACGGACCTCGAGGAGGGCCGAGTCGAACTCGGGCTCGCCCTGACGAGCCCAGTGCTTGGAGATCCGGGCGATCTCGTCCTCGGTGACGAAGGCGCCCTGAAGGCGTTGCAGCCGCGAGGTTCCGACAGGTCTGAAGAGCATGTCCCCCTGCCCCAGGAGCGTCTCGGCGCCGCCCTGGTCGAGGATTACGCGAGAGTCCACCTGCGAGGCCACGGAGAACGCGATCCGGGCGGGGATGTTGACCTTGATCGTTCCCGTGATCACGTCGGTCGAGGGACGCTGTGTCGCGAGGACGAGGTGGATGCCGACGGCGCGCGACTTCTGCGCCAGGCGGATGATCGAGTCCTCGACCTCGGCCGGGGCCACCATCATCAGGTCGGCGAGCTCGTCGATCACGCAGAGGATGTGGGGAAGCGGCGCCTCGCCGGCCTTCACCCGCACGCGATTGAGTTCCGCGAGATTGCGGGTGCGCGCCTCGCCCATTACCGAGTAGCGGCTCTCCATCTCGCCGATCAGGTTGGCGAGCACGTTCGCCGCCATTCGCGGGTTGGTCACCACCGGGGTCAGCAGGTGGGGCAGGCGCTCGTAGTGGTTGAGCTCCACGCGCTTGGGATCGACGAGCACGAGCCTGGCCTCGTTCGGTGACGCATGCAGGAGGATCGAGCACAGCATCGCGTTGATGGAGCCGGACTTTCCGGAGCCGGTCGTGCCGGCGACGAGCGCATGCGGCATGAGCGCCAGGTCGGTCCAGACCGACTGGCCTGAGACGTCCTTGCCGAGCCAGACGGCGAGCGGCGAGGAGCCCTTGGGCCGCCCGTCGTAGATGTCGCCCAGACGGACGAGGCGGCGCCGCTGGTTGGGCACCTCGACCCCAACCGCCTTCTTACCGGGGATCGGCGCCAGGATGCGGATGTCGGTGGAAGCCAGTGCGTAGGCGAGGTCGTCCCGAAGGTGGGCGACCTTGGATACCTTGGTCCCCGGGGGGAGCTGAAGCTCGTACCGGCTGACGTGCGGCCCGCTGACGACCCCAAGAAGGCGTGCCTCGATCCCGAAGTGGCGAAGCGCTTCGAGTAGCGCACCCGCCGTGGCCTCGCGATCGCGCATGTCCGGGCCGGGGTCACCCTTGCCCCGCTCGAGCGCGTTGGGGCCCGGGAGCGTGTAGTCGATCTCGTCGGACTCGGTGATCCCCGAGCGCTTGTTGCCCATTGGCGTCCGCTCGACCCGGTCAGGTCCGTCGCTCACACCCTCCTCGTCGTCCACGGCCTCGTCGAGGGCATGCGGCGCGGTCTCCTCGTAGGCGAACTGTCCGGGGCCCGGCGACTCGGGCTCGTCCGCCTCCCAGCCCGGTTCCTCGTCGTCGGCGAACCGCGCAGTCTCTGCCTCATCCAGCCCGGGGTCGGAGAGGGCCGCCGCCCCGAGGGGCTCCGTTGGTCCCGCACGCGTGACCGCGATGTCGCGACCGTTGGGCTCGAACGTGCCAAATTCCTGGCTGCCCGACATTCGCACGGTCTTCGCCAGCTCGCGGGTGCCGGCGCCCGCGGTGCGCGCAACCCGCCCCGCGCGCGTGAGCAGGCTCGAAACAGTGGTCTGCGTGATCAGCAGGAGGCCCGACACGAAGAGGAGCACGGCAAGGATCTGCGCTCCGAGCCGGTGAAACAAAGAGGTCGCTGCCCAGTACAGGCCCTCGCCGAGGACACCGCCATGTACCGAGTAGAAGGACTGGTCGAAGTAGCCGTGCCTCGCCGGATGCGATGGCCCAAGAGCGGCGGTCTGGGCCGCAAACGCGAGCAACAGCGACGCAAGCAGCAGGATTGCTCCGGCGTTGACCGCGGCCGGGGCCTTCATGATCGGCCGCATCAGCAGGGCGACCCCCCACCCCGCGACCGCGATGGGCACGATGTATGCGACCCGTCCGGTTGCGTCGGCGAGCGCCGAGGAAAGTGAATCGCCGACCGGGCCTCCATCCCAGCCGACATAGAGGACGCAGCCCAGGTACACGGCGATCGCGATCAGCCCGAGGCCGATCAGGTCCAGATGCCGCTGCTCGAAACCAGCGACGATCTCCCGCGGGCTGGGACGGTTGACCCGTGCGGGCTTCTTGGATTGCTGGCGCGGCCGCGCACGGGACCGGGGGGCCCCGCGCCCGGTGGAGCGGCGCTTACGCACGAGCAGCATGTGGAAGCAGGTTTCGACGCCCGGGCGAGGTCCCCTCTCCCCCGCGAACCCCGCGCCCATGGGGGATATGAGCGCATAAAGCAGCGCTAAAACCTGCCGGTTTCCCCGCGGACCAGGGCTAATCTGTCCTTGGATGCTCGATACGGAGACGAATACCGGCCGCGTACTGGTCGTCGAGGACGACGCCGAGATCGCCGACGTGCTGCGCCGCACCCTCCGCCAGGAGGGTCACGAGGTCCGCTCGGCCGGCGATGGCGTCACCGCACTGGAGGCGGCCGAGGACTTCGTGCCGGATCTGGTGATCCTGGACCTCGGCCTTCCGAAGCTCGACGGCGTCGAGGTCTGCAGGCGTCTTCGCTCATCGAGTGACGTCTCGATCCTGATCCTGACCGCCCGCACCGAGACCGACGACCGCGTCGTCGGACTGGACGCCGGCGCTGATGACTACCTGGTCAAGCCATTTGAGCGCCAGGAGCTCCTCGCGCGCATGCGCGCGCTCATGCGCCGGCGGCCGCCGCGCGGCACCGCGGCGCTCACCGTCGGTGACCTGCGGCTGAACCCGGATACCCGCGAGGTCTTCCGCGGCGACCGGCCGATCGAGCTCACGAACCGCGAGTTCGAGCTGCTCGAGTACCTGAGGCGCAACGAGCGCCTCGTCATCTCGCGCGAGCGGCTGCTCGAAGAGGTCTGGGGTTATGACCCCATGGCGATGACCAACACCATCGACGTCTTCATCTCGAACGTGCGGCGAAAGCTCGAGGCGGGCGGCGAGCCGCGGATCCTTCACACAAAGCGCGGCGCCGGCTACGTCATGAGAGCGCCACGCGATGAAGCGGCTTGAGCGAATCCTCGAGGTCCTGACGCCAAAGCGCTGGCCGGTCCGCTGGCGCCTGGCGGCGGTATCGGCGGTCCTGACGTTCCTGATCCTGGTGATCTTTGCGCTGGTCGTGGGGCGGCTGACGTCGAACCGTCTGGAAGGGGACTTCAACGGCGACCTGAGCCGGTACGCGTCGAACCTCGGCCAGCAGACGCAGTTTGGCTTCGACGCCCTCAGCGGCAGCCCAACCGCGTTTCGCAACATGACCCTCCCGTCGGACGCAAGGGTCAGGATCGTCGATGGGCAGGGCAACGTGCTCGCGCCGGTGGGTGCGTCCAGCTTCGGTCAGCCAACGAGCGGCGTGACGCACGTCGACGATCTCGCGGTTGCGTCAGCTCCCATCAACGCGACGGCGGGAAGTGCCAGCCCACTGTTCGTTCAGTACGCCCGCCCGACCGACAACCTCGACAACACCATCGGCCGCCTCTGGCTGTTCCTCGGGCTGGGGGTACTCGGTGGCACCGCACTTGCAGCACTGGCCGGGATGGCGGTCGCCGGGCGGGCCATGCGCCCGATCGCCACCCTGACGTCGACGGCCCGCAGCATCGCCGCCACCAGAGACCCGTCTCAGCGAATCCCCGAGCCTGAGCGAGACGACGAGGTGGGTGAGCTTGCTCGAACCCTGGATCAGATGCTCCGGCAGCTCGACGCCGCGCGGTCCGAGACCGAGCAGTTGATGCAGCTCCAGCGTGAGTTCGTCGCCGATGCTTCACACGAGCTCCGGACGCCGCTGACGAGCGTGCTCGCGAACCTGGAGCTTCTCCAGGAGCGACTGACGCGCGAGGGCGCCAGTGCCGACGACTTCGAGATGGTGGATTCGGCGCTTCGCTCGTCGAAGCGCATGAGCCGTCTGGTCTCCGACCTCCTTCTGCTGGCACGGGCCGACGCCGGTCGCATGAGCGCGCGGGCCGAGGTCGACCTGGGCGAGGTCGCGACCGCCGCGGTCGCCGAGGTCCGCCCGGTCGCCAACGGCCACCACCTGACGATCCGCGAGGCCGAGCCCGTCTCGGTCCGGGCAAACTCCGACGAGCTGCATCGCCTGGCCGTGAACCTGCTCGACAACGGGGTGCGGCACACGCCCGCGGGCACGGAGATCAAGGTAGCCGTGGAGCGCCGCAACAGCGACGCCGTGCTGGAGGTCTCCGATGACGGGCCCGGCATCCCGGACGGGATGGAGGACCAGATCTTCTCGCGGTTCGTCCGTGGCGCCGGGCCCGCTGACGTGTCCGGGGACTCCGGCACGGGCCTCGGGCTCGCGATCGTGAAGGCCGTGGCGACGTCGCATGGCGGCGACGTCGAGGCGGGGAGCTCCCTCGCCGGGGGCGCGCGGTTCACGGTCAAGCTCCCAGCCGCCGGCTGACAGCAGGCTCCACCCCCATCGGGGGACTTGACGACGCTATGGGGTGGCAAAGTCCCCCAGAGCTCCAGCGCGATTCGGGGCGCCAATCGGCCATGCCGAAGTCTTAGGAAATCAGCGGCAAAGGTTTAACAACCGTTTATGGGGGGCAATTAATTTTTCGCGCGGACGAGACAACTCACCCGTTGGGGGCACCCCCCGACACCACCTCAGCGGGTGAACGTTGGCCAGTCTGAGCCAAGCGACCCGCCGGTGTTCCCCCTCCCTGACACCGGCGGGTCAGTCTTTTTCAGGGAATGGATGCCGGCTTGGCGGCGGGCACATTCGTCCGGCTACCGGAGGATGTCCCGCCGGCTCATCTCGCGATGGATCTCCGGGTAGTGCTCCCCGTGGCAGTCTCCTGGCCGGCCCTTCGGATACAGGTCCTCGTCGGCGCAGAGCAGGGCCTTCGCCGCGTCCTTGAAGGTCTCCCTCCCCGTGTACAGGAACTGCGCCGCGAGGTAGATCCGATCCATCTGTCTAACGCTTCCATCCCCGCCGGAAGAGAGCGATCGCCTGAGGTCCCACAGCCCGCTCGACCAGACCTGCCCGACGCAATGAGGGTCGGGGGCGTACCGTCCTCCGAATGGGATGCGCGGGCAACGCGCGGTCGCCTCGTCGAGCGTTCTGTTCACGTCGGCGCGCCGTCCGCACCGCCGGCCGGATCGTTCCGGCGAGACCCTGGGGTAGAACCGCCCGTAGGTCGTCGCGTCCCAGTCGAAGATGCAGACGTCGTCCTCGTTCGCCGCTCGTGGGCTACGCGAGGACATGACGGCGGCCCAGTAGTCGGACGAGCCCTCCGCCAGGGCAATCGGGCCATAGCGGCCGCTCTGACCGAATGACGGGGATTGCGAATCCTGCATCGCGTGGCCGTACTCGTGGATGATCACGTCCCCGTCCTCCGCGTCGTCCACCCCTCCCGAGCCGTAGGTGATCGTCTGCGTGAACGGCGAGTACGCGGAATTGTCCAGGCGGTAGGCGTCGGCAGCCCCACGCTGGACCCGGTCGGCAATGCCGTTCGGGGACGGATTCGAATCGGAGAACCCGAGCGACTGGATGTAGCGCTGGGAGCGGTTGATCTGGAAATAGACCATCAGCGCTTCGAAGCGGCTATCGGCCCGGGTGATCTGATTCCAGCGGAGGTTGGGCTTGCAGGTCTGCTTCTCGTTTCGGCCTCGAAGCGCGTGGACCCAGCGGCCGGTCAGGCAGCTTTGTCCCTCGTTCAGGTTGGGAAGCCTCAGCTTACGCCGCAGCTTCCGCAGCAACCGCGTGTCGCGATCGTGATGGTCGTCCCACAGACGATGTGCGCCGCGGTTTTGAACCACCGGATTGACTCGGTAGAGCCTGGCGACGCCTGTCTTGAAATTGCGCAGGAGCTCGTACCGGGCCACGACATCGCCGGTCTCGGCGTCGACGAGGAGCTCGTAGTCGCCAAGAGGGTTGGCGGCCGGCACGCGGACCTGCCAGACGAGCCGCCCGCCGTCACCGGGTTGTATGGCCAGCTCAGCGGTCGTCGGACCCCTCAGTCCCCGGGCTCCGACGCTCGAGCGGGCGATGTCCATTGCCCGCTCCCGCGACAGGTGCGCGGAGCCCGGCGCATCGATGGTCGACCGCGTCGTATCCGCGACCAGCCGTCGCGGAGCATCAGGCACCCGATCCGTGATGGCCTCGGCGCCCAGCACGGGCCTGCCCCCGACGCGCTGGCGAAACCGCTCGATGACCGCACCCCCGGGCAGCACGATGCGCCGGGCGGGGCTCAGTTCGTGCCTTGGAGCCGCGGCCGCGCGCAGCTGCCGTGGCACGTCAGGTGCCGCATTGGCGAAGCTCACGATGCTGAATGCAGTAGCGGCGCCCGCTGCGGCGAGCCAGGCGCACTGGCGCCCGATCGATCGGGTCATGGTCACACCTCGACGATCACGGGCAGCACCATCGGCCGGCGTCGCAGGCGCTCATAGACGAAGCCTGCGACGTCGTCGTGGAGGTCCTCCTGCAGCAGGCTCGTCTCGCGCTCCTGGTGCTTGGCGGCGTCGGCCAGCGAACGCTCGACCACGTCCCGCAGCTCGTCGACCAGCCCATCCGACTCCTCGACGAATGGGACGCCGCGAAAGATGATCTCCGGCGGCGCGACCTGAGATCCGTCGTTCGACGAGATGGTTGCAACCACGATGAAGACGCCGTCGGCCGACAGGGCACGACGGTCCCGCAGAGCGACGTCGTCCGGGTTGCCGATGTCGACGCCGTCGACGAAGATCATCCCACTCGGCTCCTCGGGCCCGAGGCGCGCGCCGGACTCGTCGATCGTGAGCGTCCCGCCATTGCGCGACCTGAAGATCCGATCCGGCGCGATTCCCACGGATTCCGCCAACCGCGCGTGCAGGCGTAACCGCTTGAAGTCGCCGTGGAAGGGCATCACGTAGCGCGGGTGGGTGAGGTTGAGCATCAGCTTCAGCTCCTCCTGCCACCCGTGACCCGAGGCGTGAATCGGCGCGTCGGCCGCGGTGACCACCTCAGCGCCGATCTCGAAGATCCGGTCGATCGTCTCGTTGACCGACCGCTCGTTGCCGGGAATCGGCGTCGCGGAGAAGATGACCGTGTCGCCGGAGTGCAGCTCGACGTCGGGATGGTCCGCATGCGCCATCCGCCGCAGAGCCGAGAGGGGCTCCCCCTGACTGCCGGTGGAGATCGCAACGACCTTGTGGTCCGGAAAGGACTCGATCTCGCGTGGCGAGATCAGCATCCCATCCGGAGCAGCGGCGATTCCGAGATTGCGGGCGATGTTGAAGTTCTTGCGCATCGAGCGACCCACGAGTGCGACCTTGCGATCGAGCTGGGCGGCGGCGTCGATCACCTGCTGCACCCGGTGGACGTTGGAGGCGAACGACGTGACGATGATCCTCCCCCCGCATCGCGAGAAAAGGTCCAGGAGCGCCGGGCCGACGCTGGACTCCGACGGGGCGATGCCGGGGCGGTCGGCGTTGGTCGAGTCCCCGCACAGGCACAGGACGCCCTCGGCGCCGAGGGCGGCAAGACGCGATACGTCGGCAGGATTGCCGTCCACCGGGGTCTGGTCGAACTTGTAGTCGCCGGTGACCAGGATCGGGCCCAGATCCGTGCGCACCACCACGGCGCAGGAATCCGGGATCGAGTGGGCCATATGGACGAACTCGATCTCGAATGGGTCGAGCTGCTTTGGCACGCTCGGCGCCAGAACCTCGAGCGGAGCGTCGCGGATGCGGTGCTCCTCCAGCTTCGACCGTACGAGGCCGATCGTCAGCGCCCCGCCGTAGATCGGCGGCATACGGTTCGAGTCCGAGTTGAAGATCTCGCGTAGGACGAACGGGAGCGCTCCCACGTGGTCCTCGTGGCCGTGAGTGAGGACGATCGCGCGGATGTCCTTGGCGCGCCCACGGAGGTAGGTGAAGTCCGGCAGGACCAGGTCGATTCCGAGCATCTCGCTGGTCGGGAACATCAGCCCGGTGTCGACCAGGACGATCGCGTCGCCGTGTTCGACGACTGTCATGTTCTTGCCGATCTCGCCTAACCCGCCGAGCGGCAGAATCCGGACCTCGCTCATGGGGTGGGCCCCCGACCGATGGGCGCCGGCACTACCCGGCGCCGCCCGCGACCAGCAGACCGTGCCGCTCCAGCGCCCCCCGTACGGCGGCCCGCTCCTCCTCGCTCGCGGGCACCATCGGCAGCCGCATGCGCGCGTCGACGATGCCGAGGAGCTCGAGCCCGGTCTTCACGGGGATGGGATTCGCCGTTACCACCGTCGCGTCGTAGATCGGAACGAGCCGCTCGTGGATCTCGCGGGCCCGCTCCGGGTCCCCTGACGTCGCAGCGTCGTAGATCTCGCGCATCTCGGGACCGACCAGGTGCGAGCTGACCAGGATGCCACCGGTCCCGCCGATCTCGAGGCAGCGCAAGAAGATTCCGTCGTTGCCGGCAAGGACGTCAAGGCCCTCGATCGGACCCAGCTCGTCGTCGTTCGCCTGCTTGACCGCGACGACGTTGTCGATCTCGGCGGCGAGCTCCGCCATGAACTCGGGCGACAGATTGATCACAGTCCGCGAGGGGATGTTGTAGAGGGCCATCGGCGTGTCGCCGGCCGCGTCCGCGACCGTAGAGAAGTGCGCCCTGAGCCCGGCGTGGTTTGGCTTGTTGTAGTACGGCGTCACGACCAGCACGGCGTGCGCGCCGGCGTGGCAGGCCTGGGCGGTGAGGTGCGCCGAATGCCGGGTGTCGTTGGACCCGGTGCCGCACACGATCGTGGCCGTATCGCCGACCTCGTCCAGAACCGTGCTGAGCAACTCGAGCTTCTCGTCGTCAGTGAGCGTCGGCGACTCACCCGTCGTCCCGGCGACGACGAGTCCATGCGAGCCGTTCTCGATCAGGTGGCGAGCCAGCCGCCGCGCTGCGGGCAGGTCAACCGCGCCGTCCGCGTCGAACGGCGTGACCATCGCGGTGATGACTCCGGAGAGCGCGGCCATCGAGATCCGCCGGAGAGTATGGCGAACAGAGCGGCAGGCGACCGGGAGACGGGGGCCTACGCGGCCACGGCGGTCGGGAGGCGGTCGGCCCACGGCCGGGCCTCCTCCAGCTGGGAGGCAACGCGAATCAGCACGTCCTCCTCGCCGAACGGCGCGACGAGCTGCACCCCGATCGGAAGCCCGTCGTCGCTCCAATGGAGCGGCAGCGAGATCGCCGGCTGCCCCGTGACGTTGAACGTCGCTGTGAAGGTGGCCGTCTGGGCGCCGCGCATGAGGGCTGCGACTGGGTCTTCGCCCGAGTCGTCGAAGCTGCCAAGCGGGGGTGGGGGCTCACCGAGCGTGGGCGTCAGCAGGAGGTCGAACCCCGACTCGAACCACCCGGCGATCATTCTCGAGATGAGCTGGTGCTGGCCCACCGCGGTCAGGTACTGGGCCGCGCTGCGCCGCCTCCCCTCCTCGGCGAGCGCCCAGGTAAGCGGCTCGACATCGCCGGGTCCGATCTCGCGGCCGATCACGATCTGGAGCTGATCGAAGGTGGCGGCCTGCCCGGCCATCCACCGGGTCAGGAAGGTCTCGATGATGTCCATCTCCTCGAAGCCGGTGGGATGGCTCTCCTCGATCACGTGGCCCAGCGATTCCAGGAGCTGAGCTGCGTCGCGGGCGGCCTCCGCGACCACCGCGTTCGGCTCGGCGTTCAGCACCGGCTCCGTCAGGAGGCCGATTCGGAGCTTTCCCGGGTCGGCTCCGACCTCCTCCGTGTAGGGCCGGGAGGGAGCTGGCGCGACGTACGGATCTCCCGGCGCGGGTCCGTGGACGGCGTCCAGGATGGCTGCGGTGTCCCGCACCGATTTGGACACGACGAGCTCCACGGTCAGGCCCGACATGTTGTCGCCGACAACCGGACCCTCCGAGATGCGCTGCCTGGTCGGCTTGAGCCCGACGAGGCCGCACTCGCTCGCCGGAATTCGGATCGACCCACCACCGTCGTTGGCGTGAGCCACCGGGACCATGCCCGACGCGACGGCGGCGGCCGACCCGCCGCTCGATCCGCCTGTCGATCGCGTTGTGTCCCAAGGGTTCCGACTTGGCCCATAGGCCTTGGGCTCCGTGGTGGGCAGGATCCCGAGCTCCGGCGTATTCGTCTTGCCGATCGTCACCAACCCGGCCTGCTTGAAGCGCTGCGCGAGGTAGGTGTCGACGGGCGAGCGGAAGTCCGCGTCCTTCAGGTACTGCATGCCCATGTGAAGCGGCTGGCCCGCGAACGCCGCGCCGAGGTCCTTCAGCAGGAACGGCACGCCTTTGAAAGGTCCCTCGGGAAGCTCGGCCGCGGCGGCCTCTCGCCCCTCGTCGTAGAGCTTGTGGATGACCGCGTTGAGCTCGCCGTTGGCGGCCTCGATTCGCTCGATCGCGGCGTCGACCAGCTCAACCGGGCTCGCCTCACCCCGCCGGACGAGGTCAGCCTGGGCGGTGGCATCCAGCCGGGCGAGGTCCTCGGTCATCGCGACGACTCTACCCTCCGGCGGCGTTGTGCGGCGGACCTTGTCGCCGCAGAGGTATGTCAGGCGTCGAAGTGGCCGCAACAGGCGAGTTCATCGCCGCCCGCGTGAGAGGATCGCGCAGCCTGGCCGGCAGCATCGCCGCGAGTCGCGCCCGGGCGTACTCGCGCGCCGGGAAGCCGAGTCGCTCCCGGCGCTTGAGCGTCGCGAGGTAGATCAGCTCGGCGGCGTCACGCGGGGGCACGAAATAGGTGTGCTTGAACGCGTTCGCGCGGAACATGGGCGTGTCGACGAACCCGGGGAACACCTCGGTGAAGGTGATCCCGCGCGGCTCGAGCTCCGCCCGCGCGGACTGGGCGAAGGTCGATAGCGCGGCCTTGCTGCCGCTGTACGCGGCCTCGTACGGCATGCCGACCAGGCCCGCCAGGCTTGCGATCGCGGTGACATGGCCCCTCCCCCGCTCCGCCATGGACGGCGCCAGGTGAGACAGAAGCACCAGGTTCGACAGCGCGTTCACGTGGAAGTCCTCGCGCGCCTGGCGCCAGTCGAATTCGAGCATCGACTGCGCCCGGTCGACTCCCGCGCCCGCGATCAACAGGCCCACGTCCGGATGCTCCGCCACGAGCTTGGCCGCCGTCGCGTCCAGCGCATCGAGGTCGGCGAAGTCCGCCTCGGCGGTTTCGACGTCCGCTCCGGCGAGCTCCTCGGCCAGATCGCCCAGCGCCGAGCCCGGCCTATCGACGAGCACGAGCCGGGTGCCGTCCTGAGCGGCGAGACGAGCGAGCTCCCGGCCGATCCCCCCGGCCGCGCCCGTGATCACCGCCTTCCCGAACCGCTGCGTCTTGCGCACCGTGTGGGCGGGAGTGCGGCCCGCGAACGGCGCCACGCGCGGCGTCGGTCGCGGGCGAAAGCCCATCTGACGCTCGTACCACGGCTCGACGTGCAGGAGCTCGACGCTGAATCCCTGATCGTCGTTGACATAGATCACCGACCACGCTCCGAGGTGGAGCGCCGGCCCGTTTCCCTCAAAGCCGGCCTCGCGGCACCGGCGCACGGCATCATCGAATGCCTGCCGGTCGCGGAATCCGAAGGCGACGTTCAGGAGCCCGAGGTCGCTGATGCGGTAGCCCTGCGGCCAAGGCCTGGGCGCCGGGTCCGAATACGAGACGAGCTCGACCAGGAAATCGTCGGCCCACAGGCAGAGGCGCTCGCGCTTGGCCCCCTCGAGTCCCCACAGGGCCTCGTGCTCGGGACGGTGGAGCGCGACGCCTTCGGCCACCGGCAGTCCGAGCACGTCCACGAAGAAGCGCCGCGAGCGCCCCATGTCGGCGACCGAGAGGGTCACCGCGCGTGCAACCGCCGGGATCTCGCTTCGGTGACGCGGCCGCTCGGATGGCGCTCGCGGATCGCCCTCCATCAGCTCGACCAGCACGCCTTCGGGGTCGCGCAGGCAAACGCGACGCTCGCCGGCCTCGCCGATCGGATCGGTCAGCGCAGGCGTGCCCGCGTCACGCGCTCGACCGATCGCCGCATCCAGGTCCTGGACGGCGAATGACATGGTCGAGTAGCCGACGTCGCTTGCGCGGTGGTCGCTCGGGAGAGCGCGGACCAACGGGCTTCGGAACTCGAACAGCTCGACCTGGAAAAGCTCCTGCTTATCCACCAACCACCAGCAGGTAGAGGCTGACCGCGGGACTCCTTGCACCATCGAAGAGAGCGGGCCGGCGAAGAGATTCGTGCCACCCCCGGGCTCCAGGCCCAACACGTCGCGGTACCAGCGCTGACTGCGGCGGACGTCGCTCGTGCTGAGGGCGATCTGGGAGAGGCGCAAGGGCGGCGACTCTACTCGGCGCCTAAAGCAGCGTCTCGAGTCCGACCGTGAACCGGTCCTCGAGCTCGCCGACCTTACGCACGGCGAGCAGTACACCCGGCATGAACGACGAGCGGTCGATCGAGTCGTGACGGATCGTGAGGGTCTGCCCCTCGCCGCCGAAGACCACCTCCTGGTGGGCGACCAGCCCGGGAAGGCGAACGGAGTGGATGGGCTCGTGAACGTTTCCGCCGGCGTCGCGAATCAGCTCGGCGGTTCGCTTTGCCGTACCGGATGGAGCGTCGCGCTTCCGATCGTGGTGAAGCTCGACGATCTCGCACTCGGGCATGTGCGGCGCTGCCTTCTCAGCCATCTGCATCATCAGCACCGCGCCGATGGCGAAGTTGGGCGCCACGAAGACGCGCGCTTCCGTGTCCGATCCCTCGACCTCGGTTCGCAGTGCATCGAGGTCGAACCCGCTCGTGCCGACCACGGCGTGGACGCCGGCCGCAACGCAGTCACGAACGTTCTGCGGCGCGGCGTCGGGCGTGGAAAAGTCGACCACCACTTCGCACCTGCCGAGGATGTCGGCGAGTTGAGTGTCCAGCGCCGGGTCGGCGCGTCCCGTGAGCTCCAGGTCGTCCGCTCCGTCGACCGCCTCGCAGACGGTCTCGCCCATCCGGCCCCCAGCGCCCGAGACGCCGACGCGGATCACGCCGCCGCCAGGGCCTCGCTGACCGCGCTGCTCGCGTCCCGGAAGCGCTCCTCGGCGGGCCCGATTCCAGCGGCAGACAGCTGCTCCGGGTCGTAGAACTCGGCCGCGAGTGCAGCGACGTCCTCCGCGGTCACGCGCTCCACGCGGTCGAGCATCTCGTCCAGGGAGAGAAGCGGCACGTCGAACAGGATTGAGCGGGCAAGGCGGGTCATGCGGGCGGCCGTCGACTCCAGGCTCAGGACCATGCGCCCCTTGACGTGCTCCTTCGCGCGCTCGAGCTCCTCGGTCGTAACACCCTCATCACGCAGGCTGCCGAGCTCGCGGCCGATGATCTCGCACGACTCCCCAACGTTGTCACCGCGGGTGCCGAGGTACATCGCCACCATGCCGGCGTCGGCGTACTGATCGGTGTAGGAGCCGACGGCATAGGCCAGACCGCGCTTCTCCCGGACCTCCCGGAACAGCCGCGACGAGGTCGAACCTCCGAAGATCGTGTCGAGCACCGCGAGGGCGAACCGGCGGTCGTCCCCACGGGCGATCCCAGGTCCACCGAAGCAGATGTGGTACTGCTCGGTCTCCTTCGGCTGGAAGAGAAAGCGGGGCGCCGGAGCGATCGCGCCGCCATTCCCGGCGATCCTGTTCGGCGCGCCGGCGGGGGCACCCAGGTGAACCTGCGCGAGCTCTGCGATCGCATCGTGGTCGAGGTGCCCGGCCGCCGCCACGACGATGTTGGGACGCGTGTAGCGGTCGTGGTGGTAGCGGGCGATCTGCGGGACCGGAATCGACCCGATGACCGCGGCCTCGCCCAGCACGCGACGCCCGAGCGGGTGCTCGCCGTGCACCGCTTGCGCGAGCACGTCGTGAACGCGGTCCTGGGGCTCGTCCTCGTACATGGCGATCTCCTCGAGGACGACCTCGCGCTCCGAATCGACCTCATCCGGCGGCAGCGAGGGCGCGATCAGCATCTCGGCGAGAAGCTGGAACGCCTCGTCGGTGTGCTCATCCAGAAAGCGGGCGTGCAGATGGGTCGATTCCTTGCTCGTCGCGGCGTTGGTCGCGGCGCCCATGCCATCGAAGAGCTCGGAGATCTCGATCGCCGAATGCCGCTCGGTGCCCTTGAAGAGCAGATGCTCCAGGAAATGGGAGACGCCGGCTTCGTCGGGCGCCTCGTCGCGCGACCCGGTGCGGACCCACAGACCGAGCGCGACCGAGCGAACCGACGGAACGGTCTCGGTGACCACACGAAGTCCGCCAGCGGGCTCGCTGTAGCGGACGCCCTCGGGCAGCTCGCCTGAGGCGCCGGGGCTGGCGGGAACCGCGCTCAATGGCGCCGGCTGCCGCTTCGACCGCGCTCCCGGCCGCCGTCCAAGCGCTCGCGGCCACGCCGGCCGCCGCCTTCGCGGCCACCGCGCGGGCCCGGGTCGCCGGTGCCCACGTTCGCGAGCTCCTCCGGGACCTTGCCCTGGACCGCCGGGTCGCTGGAGAGCCGCAGGCCGATCCGGCCGCGCTCGCGGTCGACCTCGACCACCTTCACGTGCAGCTCGTCGCCGCGGTTGATGACCTCCTCAACCGTGCT
>JBJMKM010000064.1:0-5327 GCA_045805825.1 Solirubrobacterales bacterium | reverse complement strand
CGATCTTCGCCAGGCGCTGTGACATCTCCCGCCCGCCGCCCGAGGGCGCGAGCTTGACGTCGATGGGCGCGGTGTCGCCCTCGGTCAGGGGGCTTGGGCGGCCCCACGACACCTGCTGGAGCGCCAGGCGCAGGGGCTCGGCGTACGCGAACTCACCGTCCAGGAGGACCAGGGCGGTGCGCAACGCGGCCAGCTCGCCGTCGGCGAACTCGATCGGCGGCAGGTAGTAGTTCTCGGGCGGGAGCGCGTAGAGCTCGGCCTCGAAGAAGCCCTCGGCCGGCTTGTCGACGTTCAGCGAGATCCCGAGGCTCTCGAGCTCGGCGCGGTCGGCGTAGAAGCGGCGCGCGAACGCGTCGTCGTTCATCGAGCTGTAGCCCTCGACCTCGCGCTTGATCTCCAGCGCCGAGACCGGACGGCCGGTGGCCATCAGGAACGAGATCAGGGAAAGCTGGCGAATCAGCTTCTCGGTGTCCTTGGCCATCGGCGGCAGCATACGAGCTAGTTGTCAGGCGTTATCCGCATGGCGCCGCAAATTGCGCCGAGATGCCGCTGTGGGAGGGCGCCGGTTCGGCTAGGCGGCGCGGGAGCGGAAGTAAGCCGCGGAGTCGATGCCGCGGTCGAATCGCGACCAGGTCTCGCCATCGGGCAGGGCCCGCTCGATCCGGTCGAAGCTTCCGAGCTTGCCACCGAGGTTGTCGATGGCGTGCACCAGCGTGGCCTCGCGGGTCGCCGGGGTCACCGGGGAGCCGTTCTCAAGCGTGCCGTGATGGGACAACACGATGTGGAAGAGCGCCTGCGCGAGCTCGGGATCGAAGCCGTCGATTCGCTCGGCCTCGCGCCGGACGAGGTAATAGCCCAGCGGGATCTCACCCTGGAGACGGCCAGCGTCGGTCAGGTCGATCGCGAGCGGATCGTCGTTGTAGGCCATCGTCTTGCCGATGTCGTGAAGGAGCGCGCCGGCGATCGCGATGTCGCGGTCGATGCCCGGGAAAGCGGCCGCGGCGGTGCTCACGGCCTCGGCGACCGAGACCGTGTGATCGAGCAGGCCGTGCCGGTAGGCCTGGTGGTAGTACTTCGCCGCAGGGGCATCGCGGAAGCGCTTCCACACCGGGGAGTCCGGCGCGAAGAAACGATCGAGCAGCGCGGCGAGTTGCGGATTCTGGATCGTCGCCAGCAGATCGCGAAGCTGCGACTCCAGGCGCTCGACGGGCACGCTGGGGCCCTCGGCGAGGTCGGCCGGCTCGTACTCGCCGGCGCCGGCCGCACGGATCGCCTCGATCGTGATCTTGCGGCCGTACTGGGGATGAACCGCGAAGCGGCCGGTGATGTGGACCGCCGATCCGGGCGCCGCGACGTCGAAGCAGTCGGAGACGCCGTCCCAAGCGACGGCCTCCACTGAGCCGGAGCGGTCGCAGATCATCAGGCGGAGCCAGTCCTCCCCGTTTCGCCGCTGGCGAAGCTCGCGCTCGCGGACTCCGAACACCCCGGCGATCGCCTGCCCGTCGGCAAGGTCGCGCACCCACGCGCGCTCCGGCTCGTGGCCGTTTTGCCTGCTCGCGCCGTTCTCCGCCACTTCTTGGACTACCGGCTGCTCGGTGAGTGAGACCTGCTGACTCATCGTTCGCTCACAGTAGAGAGAGGGGCGGACGTGCCAAATCTCCCCACGCGGCGAAGACGCGCTCTAGATCAGTCCTGGTCCGGCTCCTCCTCGCCCGGCCACGAACCGGTCAGCCGGTAGAACCCGAGGCGGGAGCCGCGGTCCGCGAGACCGCGCATCATCCGGAAGATCGCTCCCTCGAGGGCGAGGGCAACAGCGAGCTTCCACCACGGGACGTCGCGGTGCTCTGGCTCCGGCGGTTCCTCGTCGTCCACCACTCCCCAGGCCAAGTCGAAGACCTTCTTCGACAGAAACCCAGCGATCAAGCCGCCGGCGATGCTGAATGGAATGAAGAGAAGCTTGCCCATGGCTATGCCTCCTTGGGCTCGTTCTTGGCCGGGACGCGTGGCTGCATCGCGATCGTGCTGTCCTCGGGTACGCCGCTCTCGAGCTCGCGCCCGCGCTCGATCTCGGCGTTCATCTCGGCGCCGAGCAGCACGGCGCAGTTCGAAATCCACAGCCAGATCAAGAACACGATCACGCCCGCGAGGCTCCCGTAGGTCGCGTTATAGGAGCTGAAGTACGAGACGTAGAGAGCGAATCCAGCCGACGCGATCATCCAGACCAGCACGGCCAGGATCCCTCCCGGCGTGATCCACCGGAATCCGGGGTGCCTGACATTGGGAGCGCCGTAGTACAGGATCGCCAGCATCGTCATCAGGACGACGACGATCACGGGCCACTTCACGATGTTGAAGATCGTGACCGCCGTTCCCTCGAGCCCAAAGAGCTTTCCGACCTCCGAGGCCAGCGGGCCGCTGACCACCACGGCGATGGCGCTGAGGGCGACGAGGAGCAGGAGGACCAGCGTCATCCCGATCTGGAGCGGCCGGAGCTTCCAGAACGGGCGGCCCTCCTCCATCTCGTAGACGGCGTTCGATGCCCGCGAGAACGCGCCGACGTAACCCGAGGCCGACCAGAGGGCGCCGACCAGGCCGATGACGAACGCCACTCCGGCAGTCCCCTGGCTCGTAGCGATCTCCTTGATAGCCCCGCTGACGATGTCCTGCGCCGGGCCCGGGCCGAGCTCGTTGATGTTGTCGAGCACCGTGTTCGTCGCGGACTCCCCGGCGAGACCCAGGATGGAGACGAGCACGATGAGCGCCGGAAAGATCGACAACACCGCGTAATAGGTCAGAGCCGCCGCCCAATCGGTGAGGTTGTCGGCGCGGAACTCGGACACGGTCCGCTTGAGCACGCCCCACCACGAACGTGCTCTCAGATCGGTTGGATTACGCGGCCCCTCCACCCAGCAGGTCGCTTCCCGCTGGGATGGAGGGTCAAACCGCGTTCAGTGCGTTAGCCCTGGGGCGAAGCGTCCTTTCGCGCACTCGGTCAGGCCGATCGAGCTATCGCTCCCGCGACCACTGCGATACGAACGCGACTGGTGATGCTGTCTGGCACCGGTGACTCCTTCAGTAGTCCCCGCGCAAAGAACGAGCTGCTCGGCTAGCGCGCCTGCTTCAACTCACACTCCCTTCGACACGCGCGCGGAGAAATCCCGCTCGTAGCGCACTTCGAGCTTGTGCGCAGCTATTGCAAGTTTGGGAAGGCTTTTGTAGGGTCATGAAGACCTGCAAACCCCTCAGGGATGGGAGGCCATCGTGGGCTATCGCCAGGGCTGATACCTAGTTCGCAACGCCCGCCACTGAGGTCCGCGATCGCGGAGCCAGCGGATGGGGCGCCAAATTACGGATGAGTGCTGCCGGTTAAGGCGTCAGGCTGTGGCGCCAAGTCGTGGCGCCACGGTTGCGCCGGCTGTTGCGTGGTCGCTGATCCTGGCCTCGAGCGCCAATTCGGCCTCGAAGTCGGCGTCCTCGCCGTGCTGGTACGAAAAGTCGCGACCCTTGAGCAGGTCCGCCAAGATCTCGACGAAGCGCGGATCGAGCTGGGTCCCGGCTGAACGGCGCAGTTCGGCCAAGGCCTCGAATGAGCTCGTCGGTTCGCGGTACGAGTCACGGGCCGTGAGCACGTCGTATGTGTCGGCGACCGCGATGATCTTCGCGATCTCTGGAATCTCGTCGCTCTGGAGCCCGCGCGGATACCCCAGCCCGTCGACCCGCTCGTGGTGGGCGAGGATGATCTCTCCGACGGGCGTGTAGCCATCGATCTCCGACACGATTCGCGCGCCCTCGTACGGGTGTTTGCGGATCTCCTCCCAGTCGGCCTCGGTGAGGTCTGCCTCGCCGCTCAGGATCTTGTCCGAGAGGATGAACTTGCCGATGTCGTGAAGCAGACCAGCGGTGTGCGCGAGCTCCTGGTCCTCCTCGGACGTGCCGGCAGCCGCCGCGATCTCCCGCGAGTACCGAGCCACCGCCGCGCTGTGCCGCGCGGTCATGCGATCTCGCAGGTCGAGCGTGCGCAAAAGGGCGCTCAAGAGCCCCACCTGAAAGCCCGCGAGCTGCTTCGCGCGCAGCTCGAGTTCCCCCGCCCGCTGCTGCGAGAGGAGCAGCGCGCCGAACAGGTACTGGGTCACCAGCAGCGCGATCGCCACCAGGGCGAGACTGGCGAGCCCGGCTCGCAGGTACAGGAAGGCAAGCCCCACGGCGAGCAACGCTGACGCGAGGTGGGTGGGCAGCAGCGGCACGAAGATCAGGCGGACCTTGTTCCACAGAGGGTCGCGCTCGACGTAGCTGCGCTCACCCACGACCAGCAGGAAGTTGATCGCGAGCGCGACCATGAACGCGCCGAAGACGAGCAGGTAGAAGACCCCGTCGGTCCCGTCGACCCCGGTCGACACGACGGCCGCATGGAACGCGCTTCCGCTCAGGATCGGAAACCAGGCGAACGTGAAGAGATTGTTCAGAAGCGCGGTGCCCGAGTATCGAAACCGCAGCCACCCGGCCAGGATCGTCACCGTTCCGATCAACGCTCCCGGGGTGGCTCCCAGCAGGACCGTCGCGGTGACGATGGCCAAGAAGCTGCTCGAGATCTTGATTCGAGCCGCCGCCGTATCTCGCGCGCTGAGATCCCCGATCACCGCCGCGACGAGGAGCACGGCGAACAGCAGAAGCTCCCAGTTCGCATCGGTGCCGAGCCAGACCGCCACGCATGCGGCGGCAAGGAGGCCCACCGCCTCCACGCATACGACCCCACGGATCGGACGATTGGGCATCTGCGGCTAGGCGTGGATCGCGTGGCTCGCGTGTCCTTTGCCGCTTACGCCGCCCGCGCCCTCTCGCATGCCGCGCATGAATTCGTCGAGGTCCCCGCGGACGAACCGGCGCTGACCGCCTGGCGTCCTGTAGACGGGAACGAATCCCTGGTTGGACCAGTTGCGCAGCGATGCAGGGCTCACGCCGACGTACGCGGCTGCCTCACCAACGTTCAGAAACTTGTGGACATCTTCCTCAAGCATCGTCATAGCCCCTCTTTCGGCGCAAACTGCATAAACCTTGATCGCTGCAGGCGAGATGGCCCCTATCGCGCCAGATCCGGACTGGGCCGTCCGTCCAGCTAGAGGGGTTTCGAGAGCCTGCGTTATGGGTGCGGATTAATGGCGAGGGGCGGAATCGAACCGCAGCCGAGGCCGGAGGCCGAGGCGTAGGAGGCGGTCCGCCCCGACCCATGGATGGCGAGGGGCGGAATCGAACCGCAGCCGAGGCCGGAGGCCGAGGCGTAGGAGGCGGTCCGCCCCGACCCATGGATGGCGAGGGGCGGAATCGAACCG
>JBJMKM010000063.1:0-17279 GCA_045805825.1 Solirubrobacterales bacterium | reverse complement strand
AACCTCGGGCGACTTCGGGCGGGCACGAGGCGACCCCGGGGCCGGGATCGACTCGCCGGTCAGCGGCCCCTCACCGCCACTCGCGGCCGGTCCGTGGTGGCCGCGATCACTCCCTCCGACGCGCGGGGCGGCCACGAGCATCGCCCGGAGCTGCGCCGCGGTTCGCTGCGCCCCAGGCCGATCGCCCTTGTTGACGACCACGATGTCGGCGACCTCGAGCAGGCCGGCCTTGATCGCCTGGACCTCATCGCCCATCTCGGGTGCCTCGAGGACGACGGTCGTGTCGGCCGTCGCGGCCACCTCCACCTCGCTCTGGCCGGTGCCGACGGTCTCCAGCAGGACGAGGTCGAAGCCGCATGCATCGAGGACGGCGGCGGCGGCGGTCGATGTCGACGCCAGGCCACCTGCGTGACCCCGCGCCGCCATCGAGCGGATGAAGACATCCGTGTCGCCCGCATAGGCCTGCATGCGCACCCGATCGCCCAGGAGCGCGCCACCGGTGATCGGGCTCGACGGATCGACGGCGATGACCGCGACCGATCGACCCGCCTCGCGCAGCCGGGCGATGAGTGCCGCGACGAGGGTCGACTTGCCGGCTCCCGGCGGACCCGTGATCCCGACGATGTGGGCCTTGCCGGCGAGCGGATAGAGCCGGCGCAGTGCGGCTTCGGCGACTGCCCCACGACTCTCGACGGCGGTGAGCAGTCGGGCCAGGGAGCGGCGATCGCCGCCGAGTGCGGCTTCAGTCAGCTCCGTCGCACGGTCCGAGGCAACCCGTCCGCCGGCTCGCGCCTCGTTCGCAGGCTCAGGCACCCTGGTCGCGCGGCCGGGCGTTCGAGCGCAGGAAGTCGGCGACCTGGGCAATCGTCGTTCCGGGACCGAATACCGCGGCGACCCCGGCCTCGCGCAAGGCGGGCACGTCGTCGTCAGGGATGATCCCGCCCGCGGTGACGAGGACATCGTCCAGGCCGGCCTCACGAAGCTGCCTCGTGATCTTCGGTATGAGGGTCATATGGGCACCCGACAGGATCGACAGGCCGACCACGTCGACGTCCTCCTGGAGGGCAGCGCTCACGACCATCTCCGGGGTCTGCCGCAGACCCGTGTAGATGACTTCGAAGCCCTCGTCGCGCAGGCCGCGAGCGAGCACCTTCGCGCCCCGGTCATGCCCGTCGAGCCCGGGTTTGGCGATGAGGACCTTGATCGGGCGGTCGGTCATGGCGCCGATTGTGACAGACAGAACGACGCCGGCACCCCCAGATGCCGGCGTCGCGGTGGCAGAGTCGCGGTGGAGGTCAGGCGTTCGCGCGGCTGAACGTTCGGGCCGCGATCCAGATGGCGACGACCGCGAGGAGCGTCGTGATCGCCACGCCGACGACGATCTCTGGGTTGCCCCAGTCGCTGTTGAACAGGGCCCTGGCCGCGTCCGTCGCGTGGGTCAGCGGGTTGAGGTTGCTGAGGAACCTCAGCCAGTCGGGCGCGAGGGCCATCGGCAGGAGGATTCCCGACAGGAGCAGCAATGGCATCACGAGGCTCTGGACGAGCGGCGCGAACGCATCCTCGCTCTTGAGGATCAGCGCCGCGGCATATGACAGGGGCGCCACGACCAGTCCGATCAGGGCAAGCAGCCCGAACGTCACGGCGACGCCAGCGACGTCGAGGCGGAGGCCGAACGGGATCGCGAGCGCAATCATGATCGCGGCCTGGAACAGCAGGATCACGACGTCCCGAAGCGAGCGTCCGAGGAGCATCGCGGCCCTGCTCATCGGCGTCACGCGCATCCGCTCGACCACGCCGTAGCGCAGCTCGGCGATCAGCCCGAAGCCACCGAACGCCGTCCCGAACAGGGCGACCTGAATCAGAAGGCCGGGTACGAACCAGTTGTACGCGCTGACGCCGGCACCGGCCTTGGCGATCGCGCCGTCGAGGAGCGGACCGAACAGGACCAGGTAGATGACCGGGTACATGATCCCGATGACGATCCATGTCGGCTGGCGGATGGTCAGGACCAGCGAGCGGCGGAAGAGCAGCCAGGTGTCGCGGAGCGTTCGCATACCAGGTGTCCTTTCGAAGGTGTCGATGTGAGTGGTCGTGGCCGACGCCGCGTTCGCCGTCATGCCGCCTCCTCGCGCAATGAGCGACCCGTCTGGCGGAGGAACACGTCGTCGAGACTCGGCTTGTTGAGTGCGATCGAGGTCGGCTCGAAGCCCGCCGCATCGAGGCTGCGGAGGAGATGTGGGACCGCCGTCTCGCCTCGGTCGACGTACAGGCGCACGAGCTCAGTGTCCGCGTCGAACGACGCCTCGCGGACGAAGGCCATGGCCTCGACCAGGGTCAGCACGGACGCACCCGAGCCGTTGACGCCGATGGTGACGACATCCCCGGCGACCTTCTGCTTGAGCTGGTCGGGTGTGCCCTCGGCAACGATGCTGCCGTGGTCGATGATCGCGACGCGGTCACACAACGCGTCTGCCTCCTCGAGGTAGTGGGTCGTGAGGAAGACAGTCGTACCCAACGCCCGAAGGTTCTGGATCTCATCCCACATGCGGGCGCGCGCCTGCGGGTCGAGGCCCGTGGTCGGCTCGTCGAGGAACAGGACCTGCGGCCGATGGACGATGCCGAGGCCGACGTCGAGCCGGCGTCGCATTCCACCTGAATACGTGCCTGTCGGCCGGTCGGCCGCGGACTCGAGGTCGAGCTTCGCGAGGACCTCTGCGGCGCGGGCCCTGGCATCGCTCGCGGGCATCCCGTAGAGACGGCCCTGGAGGACGAGCTCGCCGCGCCCGGTCTCGGCCGGATCGGTCGAGCCGCCCTGCGGCACGTATCCGATTCGCTCGCGAACGCGGGCTGGATCCTTCAGCAAGTCGACGCCCGCGACCGTCGCCCGACCCGACGTCGGGGTCAGCAGCGTCGCCAGCAGGCGCAGGGTGGTCGTCTTGCCGGCGCCGTTCGGGCCGAGAAAGCCGAAGCAGATCCCGGCCGGGACCTCGAAGTCGATGCCTTCGACGGCGACGCGGCGGCCGTAGCTCTTGGCGAGCTTGCGGGCGAGGACGGCGGACCCGTTCGACACGGTCATCCCGCGACGATGATCGTGAACGCCAGGGCGTTGTTCAGCATGTGGAGGGCGATCGTCGGATAGATCGACCCCGTCTCCTCATAGACCCAGGCGAGCGCGAAGCCGAGGAAGGCGAGCTGCGGGATGACGGCCTCGCTGCCGGCGCCGGTGTAGTGAAAGAGGCCGAAGATCGCGCCCGAGAGGATCGCGGCGAGCGGAAACGAGAGCCTCTTCCGGAAGCCCCCGAAGATGAAGCCGCGGAAGAAGACCTCCTCGGAGATCGGGGCCGCGACAACGATGAGGAGCCCGGCTATGACCGTCCCCAGGTCGCCGTGGCCGAACCCCAGATCGCGGGTGATGTCCTTCTGGTGCGGATGCACGAGCGCGCCGTAGGCGAGAGCGAAGCCGAGGTACGCGATAAAGGCAGCCGCGGCGAATCCGTACGGGGACCGAAGCGGGCGCCTGAGCCCAAGCGTCGCCGCGGGCGACTCGCCCGCGCGCCCGCGCTCCGCTGCGATGCCGTACGCGACTGCGATGAGCGTGGCGGCCAGCAGGCCCTGCGCCACCAGGCGCCCGCCCAGGGACTCGAGGTCCGGGTCGAAGATCGAGATGATCGCCGCCTCGATCAGGCTCAGGACCAGGAGCACGAGAATCCCGACCACCACGCGCCCTGGCCCCCACGTCGCCGAGACCCGTTTCTCGGACGGGGTCACCTCGTCCTCGGGCGGCGGCGCGGCTCCGCCGGCAGTGGGTGGGGGCGCGGGTTCGACCGCATCGCCGGCCGCTGCCAGCCTCGCCGCGTCGTTCGGCTTCATCAATACGACGGTATTGGCCAGCCGATCTCCCAGGCGCTGCCTTTGCGCCGACCTGGCGATGAGGAGGGGCCCGATCGCGACGTCGACGACGAGCAGGAGGCTCCGCAGGAGCGCGCGCGTCCAGCGCAGCCGGCCCGCTGGCTCAGCCACGACGCGGATTCCCATCGCGCGCATCCCAAGCGTCTGCCCCCAGCGCCATTGTGAGCACACGAAGTAGGCCAGCCACAGCGTCGCGATGCCCAGGACGATGAGTGCGGCGAGGACCGTCTGCGCGGTGGTTGCGTACTCACTCGCTACACCGGGATCCAGGACGGTGATCGCGATCGAGTAGGCGGTCCACCCGAGGGCGAGGTCGAGCAGGATCGCGACCACGCGACGCACGACGCCTGCATAGGGCGGCGCATCGGTGGTGGCGAGTTCCGTTGCGATCACGAATCGAGATGGTGCCTGATGGCCGCCAGCGACTCGATGTCGCCGCCGCCGTCGCGGCGGATCAGGAGCGCCCGGATGCCGGCAGCGCGCGCCCCCTGGACGTCCTCGTCCGGGGTGTCGCCGACGTGAAGGGTCTCGCCGGGCTCACAACCGGCGACCGCGAGGGCGGCGGCGAAGATGGCCGGATCGGGCTTTCGGGCGCCCAGCTCGGCCGAGGTGACAACCGCGTCCAGGCTTTGCGCCAACCCGCAACGGTCGAGCACCGAGGGCAGTGAGACGTCCCAGTTGGATACGCAGACGAGTCGGAGTCCCATGCCGCGAAGCTCGGCGAGAGCGGGCGCGGCATCGGGGAAGGCGCAGAACCGGATCGACGCCATCAGCTGCCCGGGCGTGACCTCCCGCCCGAGCTCCGAGGAGACGATCGCGGCGCAGCGCCGCCGTAGCTCGGCGAGTGACTCGGCGTCGCGCCCCTCATGGCTGTGTTCGCGGTAGTAGCTCATCTCGGCGCGCATCGCCCGCTCGGCGTCGTCGACATCCACGCCGAGCTCGGCGGCGAGGAGCGGCCAGGGCGGCTCGAGCTCCACGAGCGTCCCAAGCGCATCGAGCAACACACACCGCGTCGTCACGATGAGCATTCTCGCGACCTAGCGCCTTCAGAACATCGAAAGGTCCGTTAGTCCGGCCAGGCCTGACAAGCGTGCCTTTCGATCGGGAAGGGCCGCCCTCGGAGACACCCCCGGCGCAGGAACCCGCCGATCGCCGGTAGAACTCTCAATCGTGCCATTGCTCCTAGCCGACGGCCAGGCGGACCTGATCGCCGCCTTGATCACGATGGGTGTCGCGATCCTGATCGCGCTCGCCGTCGACCGCTTCGTGATCGCCAGGGGCACGAGCGTCGCATCCCGGATGGCGGACACGACGCTTTCGCGCACCACCAAGACGCGCCTGCGCCTGATCAGGCGGCTGATCTTCGTGACCATCCTGGCGATCGGTGCGGCGCTCGCGCTCAGCAGGTTTGGCCAGTTCTCGCGCCTCGCGACCGGGATCCTCGCCTCGAGCGCCGTGCTCGGCCTGGTCGTCGGATTCGCGGCGCGCCAGCCCATCGCGAACATGGTCTCGGGCATCCTGCTCGCGATCACCCAGCCGATCCGAGTCGGCGACACAGTGACGATCGCCGAGAGCACCGGCCGCGTCGACGACCTGACCCTCTCGTACACCTACATCGACACGGGAGATGGCCGCCTGCTGGTGGTGCCCAATGAGCAGGTGGTGTCGGCGCCGGTGTTCAATCACTCCACCGGTGATCGCACCGCGCCCGCGACCGTCTCGGTGTGGTTACCGCCGGCGGCGTCGCTGGACGAGGCGCGCCGCGTCCTGAAGCCCGCCGGCGCGAAGGAGATCAGCGTCGCCGAGATCACGCCCGATGGAATTCGCCTCGAGCTCAAGGGTTCGCGCGAGCGCGAGCGCACACAGGTCGGGGACGAGGAATCGGATCTGCGCGAGCACGCCCAGCAGGCGCTGCGTACGGCGGGACTCCTGGAGGAATGGCACCAGGCTGGGCGGTGACCCCGCCCCGGTACCCTTACCCGACCTCATGACGCAGCGGGCGCGCAGACGGCATCGCCGGTCGCGGGGGTCGATTCGCCGCAAGCTCCTCGTCGGATTCGGAGTCTTGATCGGGCTGGTCGTCCTCGCAATAGGAGGCGCTTCGGCGTGGGTGTACAGCGTCGCCAGCGGCGTCGACATCGACAAGCTGAAGGCGATCCACCAGGGCTCGAACTCCGTGGTCTATGCCGCTGACGGGTCTCGCCTCGGCTACATCCAGTCGGACACCATCCGCAACCCGGTGGAGGGCAAGGACATCCCGAACATCCTCAAGGAGGCGACGGTCGCGATTGAGGACAAGAACTTCTACGAGCACGGAGGGATCGATCCCGAGGCGATCGTCCGCGCCGCGTTCGAGGACCTCCAGGCGGGCGAAGCGGTCCAGGGCGGATCGACGATCACCCAACAGCTGGTTCGCAACCTCTACATCCAGAACCCGCAGGACAACATCAAACGCAAGATCCGAGAGGCCGCCATGGCGGACCAGTTCGAGTCCGAGCACTCGAAGCACTGGATCCTCAACAAGTACCTGAACACCGCCTCGTACGGGACGACCGACGGCCAGACCGCCATTGGTGTCCAGGCCGCCGCCGAGACCTATTTCAACAAGAGCGCCAAGGAGCTCACACTGCCCGAGGCGGCGTTGATCGCGGGTCTACCGCAGGCGCCCTCCGAGTACAACCCGCTCCAGAACCCGAACGCGGCCATCCAGCGCCGCAACGAGGTGCTCCAGGCGCTGGAGGACCAGGGCTACATCAGCCGCAAGGACTACGAGAGCGCGCTCCAGTCGGACCTCGGCTTGAGCCGCGGTTACAAGTACCAGGAGATCAAGCAGCCGTACTTCTTCGACTACGTCCAGCAGCAGCTGATGGACCGCTACGGCGTCAACACGGTCCGGAACGGCGGCCTCAAGGTCTACACGACGATCAACCCCACGCTTCAGGCCGACGCACAGGCGGCGGTCGACAACTGCTCGGCGTGTGCGTCCGATTCGAGCCTGGCCGCTGCGCTCGCTTCGGTCGACGCGACCAACGGCCACATCCTCGCGATGGCCTCCTCGCGTGCCTACTCCGCGACCTCCCAGTTCAACATCGCCGCCAACGGCCATCGCCAGCCGGGGTCGTCGTTCAAGCCCTACGTGCTCGCGACCGCGATGAGCCAGGGGATGGACCCGGACTCGACCTACTACTCGAGTGACTCACCGATGACGCTGACGCTCGACGACGGCACGACCTGGACCGTCAACAACGCAGAGGGTGAGAACGAGGGCACGGTCGACGTCCGCCAGGCGACGATCGACTCGATCAACGTCGTCTACGCGCAGCTCGATCTGGACGCCGGGTCAGACAACGTCAAGCAGATGGCCGAGAAGATGGGGATCACTTCCCCGCTCGACGCGATTCCCGCCGAGGGCATCGGCGGGCTTCGGATCGGTGTGACGCCGCTCGAGCAGGCGGACGCCTACGCGACCTTCGCCGATGGCGGCGTTCACCACCCGGCAACCGCGATCGCCAAGGTGGTCTTCCCGAGCGGTAAGACCGACGTCCCCGAAGAGGACGCCGCAACCCGGGTCTTCTCCGATGGGCTGGCATACGAGGCGACGGACATCCTGAAGGGAGTGATCACCGAAGGAACCGGCGCCGGCTATACGGACTTCGGCTGTCCGGCGGCCGGCAAGACGGGCACGTCCGAGGGCCTCTCCGACGCCTGGTTCGTCGGCTACACGCCGCGGATCTCGACGGCGGTTTGGGTCGGTCACCCGGAGTCGCGCGACTACACGGGGTACGGCGGCCCAACCGCCGGCCCGATCTGGCAGAGCTACATGTCAGCGGCCCACGGCAGCTTCTGCAGCGACTTCCCGCAGCCGCAGAGCCCCTTCGAGCCCTCCTCGAGCTGGAGCGGCGCCCATTCGGTCTCGTCGCCGTCCAGCGGATCCAGCAGTGGCTCCAGCTCCGGCGGGACCTACGTACCGCCCACCACTGGCAGCACGACTGGCCAGTACCCGCCCGAGTACTACGCCCCGGGCGCCGGTGCTGACCCGTCGGCAACCCCTTCACCGGCCCCCGACACCGGCGGCGATAGCAGCGGCGGGCCTCCACCCAGCGCTGGGCCTCCAGGTGGACCACCCGGGCAGACCGGCGGGGGCGGCACCGGAGGCACCGGCTGAGGGTCGGTCACCGGCGAGCGGCCGGCGCGCTCGCGCTCGCCGTCCTCGCCGCAGCGGCGATTCCGCTGGCCGCACCCGGAGTTGCGTTCGTTCCGGGCTCCGACGCCGGCACTCCGCGCTGGCTCCTCGGGGCCTACGGCGACGGGCTCGGTCTCGCGTCGGGCGACTACCGCGCCGCGCTGTGGATCGCGTTCGTGGCTTACGTCGGAGTGGTCCTGTCAGCCGGCGCTCTGGGGCGCCGCACCATTCGCTGGGCGGCGATCGCCGGCGTTCTCGCGTTCGTGATCGCCCCGCCGCTCCTCTCGCTGGACGTCTTCAGCTACCTCTCCTACGCTCGGCTTGGGGCGCTCCACGGACTGAACCCATATGACTTCGCGCCCTCGGCGATCCCGCACGACGAGGCGGCGGCGCGCGTTCAGGACTATCGCGATGCGACGAGCGTCTACGGGCCGCTGTTCACCGTTGGCAGCTATCCCCTCGGCCTCGTCGGCGTACCCGGCGGGATGTGGGCCATGAAGGCGATCTCGGCGCTCTCGGTGCTGGGAGTGGCGGGTCTGGTGGCCCGCACCGCCACCTTGCGAGGGATCGCGCCGGCGCCCGCCGCGGCGCTCGTCGCGCTCAACCCGCTGGTGCTCGTGGACGTGGTCGGCGGCGCCCACAACGACGCCATCATGATGTTGGCGCTGGTCGGCGGCGCCGCGCTCGTCCTGGCGACGCGAGAGGTGAGCGGGGGCATCGCGATCGCGGCCGCCGCAGCGATCAAGCTCCCGGCGGCAGTCGCCGCGCCCTTCGCCGTCCTCGGCTCGCGCGATTCCCGTGGCCGGACGAGGCTCCTGGTGGGGCTGTTTTCCGGCGCGCTGGCCCTCACGGCGATGGCGCTGGCGGTGTTCGGCACCGCGGTCGTCGACGGCCTCGACTTCCTCTCCGGAAGCCAACAGCACGTCAGCTACCACAGCCTGCCGGCCACGGCCGCGCGCGGCCTCGGTGTCGACGTCGAGGTCATGCGGGCCGCATTCGCGGGCGCGTACGCGGCCGTTGCGGTTTGCCTCCTGGTCTGGACGGCGCGCGGGGGCGATTGGGTCCGCGCGGCGGCCTGGGCCGTGTTCGGCCTGCTCTGCGCGACCGTCTATCTGGTGCCCTGGTACCTGCTGTGGGCACTCCCTCTGGTGGCGATCGCCAGGGACCGTGCTCTGGTCGTCTTCACCCTGGCGCTCTGCGCGTATCAGCTCACGGTAGGCCTGCCCGTGTAGGTGCGCGGCGCCGGGCGGCGCCGATGAGCGCGATCGGGACGCAGATCGCGACGATCACGACGGCGGCGACCGGGTGGGGAAGCGCGATCTCCGAGAGGAGCAGTACCCCGACCGACGCGGCCGACGCCTTCAGCGACAGGGCGACCAGGCGCTCGCTCGATCGGACGGGTCTGACCGCATAGGTGGCCATGGACACCGCCGAGGCCGCGAGCGCCAGCGTGGTCACTCCGAACGCGACGACGAGATAGACCGTCGCCGGAGTTGAGTAGTCGCACTGCGGGCCGGCGCAGGCCGAATCCACGGTCGCGCCGATGAACGCTCCCGGAATCACGGCGAGATAGGCGAAACAAACGGCGCCAAGCGCGGCGAGCACGCGCACGCGGTCAATATAAGACAGCGCACGTGACCCGGGACCAGCCAGGCGAGTTCGATCTGATCGCCCGCCTCATCGAGGTGGTCGAGGAGGCCAGGCGCGGCGCCGCGAGCGGTGGAGATTCTCCCGGCGCCACGGTCCTCGTCGGCAGCGGCGACGACGCAGCCGTCACGGCGCCACTGGGAGTTACCGTCACGTCGGTCGATGCGTTGGTCGAGGGAGTTCACTTTCGCCGCGACACCTCGCCGCTCGAATCGATCGGGCACAAGGCGATGGCGGCCGCCCTCTCAGACCTGGCGGCGATGGGCGCAGGCCCGGGGGAGGCGTACGTCCAGCTCGGGATCCCCTCCGATCTGAACGAGGCGGAAAGTCTCGAGGTGGCCACCGGCCTCGGCCGCGCCGCCGCCGCGAGCGGTGTGGCCGTGATCGGCGGCGACGTCACCCGAGCACCCAGCCTGCTGCTCGCGATGACGGTTGTGGGCCACGCCGGGGACGCGGGGGAGCTGGTGCTGCGCTCCGGCGCCCGCCCGGGGGACGTGGTGGCCGTCACCGGTGAGCTCGGCGGTGCGGCGGCGGGACTGCTCCTCCTGCAGCGTCCCGAGCTCGCCGATCGGCTGGAGCCCGAGGTCGCCGAGCCGCTTCGGCGTCGCCAGCTCGAGCCGTCACCGCGGTTTGCGGCGGGCCGGGCGCTCGCCGCCAACGGAGCTACGGCCATGATCGACGTGAGCGACGGACTGGGCGGCGACGCCGGGCACATCGCCCGGGCGAGCGGGGTCAAGCTCGAGATCGAATTGGCGGGCGTCCCGGTGCAGCCGGGCGTTGTTGAGGCGGCAGCCGGCGCCGGGATCGATCGCTGGACTCTCGTGGCGGCCGGCGGCGAGGACTACGAGCTGCTGGCGACGCTCCCGCCGGATCGGCTGGCCGGCGCCAGAGCGGCGGTCGCTGCCACCGGGACAACGCTGACGCCGATCGGCGAGGTCACCGAAGGTGAGGGAGTGTCCCTGCTTCAGGCGGACGGATCGCCGCGCGAGCCGTCCGGGTTCGACCAGCTGCGCCGGTGATCCTCGACGCCCCGGAGAAGCGCCATCATCCGCATCTTGAACAGCATTTCGCGAGCCACGGCCTGTGCATCGACGCGGTAGGTCCGGGTCGCGATCTGCTCTTTTAGCTGAGTCACTTTGTCTAGTCCCGAGGACGGCGGCGCGGGTCTGTTCATGAGGGGGCTTTAGCCCCCGAAACTGGCTGTTGCCGTTGCTGGTGGTTTGGGTCCGTGCCGCTCATGCCTCCTTACCTTTCATCCCAAAGATCGTCACCGGCGGGCGAGTACGTGATCGGACGTGCGTCCAGAGGGTCGGCTGGGTGGCCAGCTTGCTCCCGCTCCTCCGCGCTCTCTCCGGAAATTTCCAAGGGGGGCCTGACAGGAACGTCGGCCCGCCGCGCCGACGGCCGTCGAGCGCCACGCAGTGAAACCGCGAGGAGGCCGAGCAGGCCCCCGCCGACGAGACAAACGGCGAGCATGGTGCCGAACCCGAACTGTCCGTCGCTCACCATCAGCAGGAGGAGCCAGGGCGCCGCGGATCCCAGCGACCCGGAGACGTGGGCCAGGGCGGCCACGAGCGGCAGAAGGGAAAGGGTGCCAGCCCCTAAAACGAATGGCCAGGGCAACACGCCGCGACGCCCCGCGCAACACATCCAGACGTGTGCTGTCGGGACTAGCAGGAGTGCGAGGAACGGGTTCGCCAGCCAGGCGATGAAGACGGCGAGCGCGGAGACCGCGCCGAGGGTGGGGACTGCCGCTGCGCTCGGCAGGACGGCCGGGACGCGCCAGCCCCTGATCCCGTAATAGGTGCCGGCGAAGATGAGTGCCAGGAGGACCATCACCACGATCTGCCCGGCGCCCACCCCGAACAGGCTGGGATCGAACGGGAACGTCGGGCTCGCGACCAGCCCGACGAGGCTCAGGAAGTAAAAGAAGATCAGAGCGGCAAGGAGCGGCAGTGCGCGCGAAAGCGCCCAGGCGGCGGCCCAGCCGACTCCGGCGTGCTGGCGAACTCCGCTGGCGATTCCGGCGGCGGAGGCCAGCGCCGCGGGTATGAGCAGCGTCAGCGCGAGAAAGGCGAGCGCCCATCCCGGAACCAGATTCCCCGCGAGGGGGATGTAGGTGCTGGGCCCGTGTTCGACCGGGGTCGTGGCTGAGTCGATCGTGACAGCCAGAAGCAGCGCAGTGCGGCCGAAGTCGCCGATGGTCGAGGAGGAGACGTCGTCGGGCTCGTCCTGCGACGGAGGCAGGGGCCGCTCGCCGGCGGAAGACAGACCCACCGCGGTGAGGCCGTGCTCGATCAGGACGGCCTGCTCGCCGAGCCCGCTGGGGAGCGCAAGGCCGACGAGCTCGGCGAAGGTTCCCTCCGAGCTCCCCTTCAGGTCCGTCTGATCGGAGAGCTGATGCTCGGCGGTGCGAACGAGTTGAGCCGAGGCGCTCGTGGAGTCAGTCGAAGACCCGAGGACGAACGGGCCGTGTGGATCGTTGCTGCCGGGTTGCCAGACGTCGATCACGGCGTCGACGCTCTGGAGGGCGGGATAAGCGGTCGCGAACTCGCGCGCGCCCTCCGCCCCGGCACTCGACCCGTCGGTCGAGACGAAGACCAGCGTCTTCGTATGGCTCTGAACGCTCAGCTCGTCCACGAGCTCGAGCAGGACCCCGGTCGCTGCGGCGCTCGACGCGGCGCCCGGCCCGCTGCCGGAGTCGCGGGGAGCCATCACCACCACGCTCCGGTCGGTGTCGCCGGGGAGCGTGAGGATCACGTTTCGAAGGCCGACGTCGTGGCCGGCGAACTGGCCGTCGAACTGCTGCTCGCTGACGAGCCCTCCCTCGATGTCCCGGAAATGCTGTTCGACCATCTGGGCGATCGCGGCATCGCCCTCGCTGCCGGGCGTTCGCTCGGGCGCCGTGGCGACGATGTTCCGCGCCGTCCGGGCCGCGGCGAGGTCGTCGAACTCGGCGGACGCCGCCGTCCCCGGGAGCGGGCCGGGCGGCGCCGTGAGCGCGAAAAGCAGCACGACGATCGCTACCAGGGCCGGGGCGAACCCTGCACGGTAGATCCGGAGGGAGAACAAAGCGACCGCTGAAATTACTCTTTGGGCGGAAGGAGCCGTGGCAACCGCCAACACAGGATCACCCCGCATCCTGCTCGTCGACGACGAGCAGTCGGTTCAGACGCTCCTGACCTACCCCCTTCGCAAGGAGGGATACGAGGTCGTGGCGGCGCATGACGGGCGCGAGGCGCTCGACCGTTTCGCCGAGCAGCGGTTCGATCTGGTGGTCCTGGACATCATGCTCCCGAAGCTCGACGGGATCGAGGTGTGCCGGCGGATGCGGAGCCGCAGCCAGGTCCCGATCATCATGCTCACCGCCAAGGACGACGAGATCGACAAGGTCCTGGGGCTGGAGATGGGGGCCGACGACTACATCACCAAGCCGTTCTCGGTCCGCGAGTTCCGAAGTCGCGTCCGCGCGGCGCTCCGCCGCGCCGAGATGATCGGGGCGCGGCCCGGTGGTGAGGAGCCGATCTCCGCCGGGGCGCTGAAGATCGACTTCGAGCGCCGGGTGGTCACGGCACGTCGCAAGCGGGTGCAGCTCACCTACGTCGAGTTCGAGATCCTCGCCGCCCTGGCGCGATCGCCCGGCCGGGTGCAGACGCGCGAGATGCTCCTGGAGCAGGTGTGGGGGGACTCGGCTTACCGCGACCCGCGCACGATCGACGTCCACATCCGTCACCTGCGGGAGAAGCTCGAGCGCGACCCGCGCTCCCCCGAGTACCTGTTCACCGTTCGTGGCGTCGGCTATCGCTTCCGAGACAAGGACGAGTGAGTTTCACGGGAGGCCGGCCCTTGATCCTCGGCAGCGTCCGTAACCGCCTCGCCGCCCTGTTCTTCGTGATCACCGCGGCCGCGGTCGGCTTCATCTATCTCTACGTCGTTCCGCAGCTGCGCTCGAACCTGACTGCACAGAAGCTCGAGCGGCTCCAGCAGGTGGCGGGCGCAGAGGCCGGCCGGCTGGACCACGCGATGCAGCGGGGCGCGCCGCAGGCGCAGGTGCGCCGTCTCGTGAAGGGAGCGGCACAGCGCGCCGATGCGCGGGTGACCGTGCTGGGCGTGCCGCGGAGCTCCTCGGGGACGGGCTTCGTGATCGCGGACTCGGAGCTCGAGCGCACCGCGACCCTGCCGACCTATCCCGCGGCGACCGCGGCGGTGACCGGCGGGCGCTCCTCCTCCGCCATCGAGGACATCGCGGGCGAGCGAACGGGGGAGATCGCGGTGCCGCTCATCAAAGGCGGAAGGCCGAGGTGGGTCGTCGTGCTCTCGACGCCTCTGGCCGACGTGGACGACACGGTGGCGCTGATCCGCCGGCAGATCCTGATCGCGGGCGGCATCGCGCTGCTCGCGGCGCTGGCCGCGGGATGGCTCGCGGCGAGGGCCCATGCCACGCGACTGGGCCGGCTCGAGGCCGCGGCCCAGAAGGTGGCCGAGGGGGACTTCTCGACGCGGATCCCAGATGAGGGCCAGGACGAGGTGGGCCAGCTCGCCAGCACCTTCAACGAGATGCAGCAGCGCCTGGCGCGCCTCGACAGCGCCCGCAAGGAGTTCATCGCCAACGCCTCGCACGAGCTGCGAACGCCCATCTTCTCTCTCGGAGGGTTCGTCGAGCTCCTCGACGAGGACGAGCCCGATCCGGCGGTCAGGGCGGAGTTCGTGAGGACCATGCGCGAGCAGATCGCGCGGCTGACCAAGCTCACCGCCGACCTGTTGGACCTGTCCAAGCTCGACGCGGACGTCATGGAGGTGAGCGCGTCCGAGGTCGATCTCCACTCGCTCGCGCAGCGGGTCGCCGATGAGTTCGCGCCGGCAGCCGAAGGCCACCGGTCGAGCGTCGCGGTCCAGGGAGCGGACGGCACGCTGGCGATGGCCGACGCGGACAGGGTGGCGCAGATCATCCGTATCCTCCTCGACAACGCACTGACGCACACCCCGGAAGGAACCTCGATCACCATCACAGCCCAGCGGCGGGACGGGGCGGCGAGCCTCGCCGTCGCCGACAACGGTCCCGGCATCGGCCCGCACGACCGCAATCGGGTCTTCGACCGCTTCTACACGGGCGACCGGGTGAGCGGCTCAGGCCTCGGCCTCGCCATCGCCCGCGAGCTTGCGATGCGCATGAACGGTGACCTGGGCGTGGAGTCGCGCCGCGGGCGCACCCAATTCGAGCTGAAGCTCCCCGCGGCCGCTGGAGTGCCGGCGTGAGAGCGTCTCGGGCTACAACCGCGGCGACGCTGGTCGCCACGCTTGCTGTTGTCGTTGCGGCGTGCGGCGGCTCCAGCGGCGACGGAGGGTCCACCGGGGCCGGCACGGTCACGACCGTCTCGACGCAGAGCACGCCCGACAGGACGGTGGTGCTTCAGTCACAGGGCGACAGCTTCGATCCCGAGTCGGTCTACCAGTCCGCCGCCCCCGGCGTGGTCACGGTCCTGTCGATCTTTCCCGGCGGCAGCCTGTCGAGCATCCTGGGCGGCGGCGGCGGTTCCGCTGCCGAGGGGTCGGGCTTCGTGATCTCCGACAGCGGCGAGATCGCGACCAACGCCCACGTCGTCACCGACGCCGAGCAGACGGGCACCACCGGCCCACTCCACGAGGCCAAGGAGGTCTACGTGGAGTTCGGCGATCGCAACCGGGTGCCGGCCGACATCGTCGGCTTCGACCCGAACGCGGACGTCGCGTTGCTGAAGGTCGACCCGGACGGGCTCGACCTGAAGCCCCTGACCCTCGCGACCAGCGAGAACGTGACGGTCGGTCAGCCGGTGGCTGCGATCGGAAGCCCGTTCGAGCAGGAGCAGTCGCTGTCCGTCGGCGTCGTTTCCGCCACGGACCGCTCGATCGAGTCGTTGACGAAATTCCAGATCGACGGCGCCATCCAGACCGACGCCGCGATCAACCCCGGCAACTCCGGCGGGCCGCTGCTCGATGCCGACGCTCACGTGATCGGTATCAACCAACAGATCAGCACGAACTCCGGAGGCAACGAGGGCGTGGGGTTCGCCGTGCCGATCCGCCTGGTGGCGCACTCGCTGGATGAGCTTCGAAGCAATGGAGAGGTCAAGTACGCCTACATCGGCGTCACCACCGAGCCGATGTATCCGCAGCTGGCGGAGCGGCTCGACCTGCCCACCGACAGCGGCGCGCTGATTGCGAAGGTGGTTCCCGACGGCCCGGCTGACCAGGCGGGGCTGCAGGGCTCCGACCAGCAGATCCGATTCCAGGGTCAGCAGGTCGACGTGGGGGGCGACGTGATCACCTCGATCGACGGCGACGACATCGTCCAGGAGACGGACCTGCCGGAGCTGATCTCCCGCCACGATCCCGGGGACACCGTCGACGTCGGGATCATCCGAGACGGCAAGGAACAGACCGTCCAGGTGACCCTCGGCGAGCGCCCGACCAGCTGATCACAGGGCGCACCCCGATGACGAGCTCTCAAGCGCCGCGGGAGCTTGCGACCGAGCTGGCCGCCGCGCTCCGGGAGGAGGTGGCGCCCGAGCTTGGGCGTCACGCCGGCAGGGAGCACTCGGGCGCCGGCGCCGGTGGCGACGTGACGTTCGCGATCGACGAGCGTGCCGAGTCCTTCATGGAGAGCTTCCTCGCCGATCGCGCGCCGGAGGTCGCGTTCTACTCCGAGGACCGCGGTCTCGTCTCGCCGGGCGGCGACCCCGCATGGGTTCTCGTTGTTGATCCCATCGACGGCACTCGTCCCGCCATGGCCGGCTTCGAGGGGGCCTGCGTGTCGGTTGCAGCGGCACCCCTGGGCGACGGGGAACCCACCTTCGCCGACGTCCGGGTGGGCTGCATCATCGAGATCAAGTCCGGCGCGGCGTTCGTCGCGGAGCGCGGGAAGGGCGCGGAGCCGATGCCGGCGCTGTCGGCGAACACCGACGTCTCGCGGATGTTCTGGGCTTACGGCCTGCGAGGGCGCCCGGTCCGGCGGATCGCCGAGGTGATCGGCGAGCTCGTCGATTCCTCGTCGGTGGGCGGGGGGACATTCGATCTCGGCTCCGCCACCTACGACATGACGAGGATCGTGACCGGGCAGCTGGACGCGTACATCGAGCCGGGCCCGAGGGTGATCGCCGACGTCCCCGGCATGCGCCAGGAGTTCGAGCGGATCGGCGGAGGGGTCGTCCTCAACAACTCGCCATACGACCTGGCCGCCGCGGTGCTCATCTGCCAGGAGGCGGGGGCGGTTGTCACCGACGCGTACGGCGAGCCGCTCGCGCCCCGGCCGATGCTCGGCTCGGGTGCGGACTTCCAGCTCTCCTGCGTGACGGCGGCCACGCCGGAGCTCCACGCGCGGATCGTGAGGGAGCTGGACGCGGGCATCGAGCGCCTCGCGCGATCGCTGGCGTGAGTCCCCGGGTCCGCCCGCCGCGGATAGACACTATGTTGCCGCAATGCTCCAGGACGTCGCCCTAGGCGACAAGTCGCTCGCGGACTACACGCACCTCGTCGGGCGCGGTCTGGTCGAGGAGATCCGCGA